>NZ_CP080410.1:1267679-1584598 GCF_019448255.1 Qipengyuania flava | reverse complement strand
GTGGAACGAGGCGAAACCCGTCTGGGTCGAAGCCGAGGAAGCCGGCATTCGCAGCGCGGCCATGTTCTGGCCAGGATCTGCGGTGCCCTGGGGCGGCACGGCTGTGCGCTACGGCCCTGTCACCGACGGGATCATGGCGAGCGACTGGCAGGCCTTCAGCATGCAGGTCTCGAACACCCAGCGGGTCAACTCGGTGCTCGACTGGTTGCGGCGCCCGGCCGATATCCGGCCCGAATTCGTGACGCTCTATTTCGATACGGTCGACAGCGCCGGCCATGGCGGCGGCCCGGTGAGCGAAGAGGTGGATGCAGCCCTGCGCGATATCGACACGCACATGGCAAATCTGGTTGCGGGTCTCGAGGAGCTGGGTCAGCCCGCCAATCTCGTCATCGTGTCGGACCACGGCATGGCACCCACGGGCTCGGACAAGATGATCGTGCTCGCCGACATCGTCGATCCTTCGCTCTATCGCCTCGTAGAGGGCGGCGCCTACGCCACGTTCGAGCCGACCGAGGGCAATTTGGAAGCGTTCGAGGCCGCAATCCTGCGCGACCATGCCAACATGGAATGCTGGCGGAAGTCCGATATCCCGGCCCGCTTCCAGTATGGCACGCACCAGCGCATCCCGCCCTATTTCTGCTTGCCCGAGACGGGATGGACGATCTCCGCTCGTGCGTCGCGCGCCACCTGGAGCGGCGGCAACCACGGTTACGATCCCTTCGCCCCCGAAATGGCCGCACTGTTCATTGCCAACGGCCCGGCGTTCCGTAGCGGTGCCCGGATCGAGAGCTTCCAGAATACGGCGATCGCGCCCCTGTTGCGCCATCTGATCGGAGTACCTCAGGCCGAGCGCTCGGACGCCTCGCTCGCTGATGTGTCGGCCGCACTGAAGCCCTAAAGGCCTTCGCAGTCCCGGAACATCGAGCCGCTATTTCCGTTGGCAGATCAACATCCAACGGGGAGTACAGCGTGGTCGATAAATCCGAAAAGTTCAGCACTCTGGTCCGGATCGGCTTCTTCAGCCGCGCCATCCTTTACTCGGTTCTTGGCCTGATCGCGCTAACGAGTGCGGGCAAGATCAGCGAAGGTACGAACGGCATATTCCAGGCCATCAAGGACTTCCCGCTCGGCACGGCCATCCTTTGGCTGATGGTCCTCGGCCTCTTCGGCTACGCGCTGTTCCGTTTCGCCTCCACGGCCTTTGATATCGAGAACCACGGCAGCGACAAGACCGGCTGGGCCAAGCGCATCGGCCATGCGGGCAGCGCCATTGGGCACCTCGCCCTCGCCTATTCGGCTTACAAGTTCGCGACTTCGGGCAGCGACAGCGGAGGGGGTGCGCAGGAAGCCGCTTCCGGCGTGCTCTCCATGGAGTTCGGCGGTACCCTGCTGGGTCTGCTCGGCATTGCCTTCTTCATCACCGCCGTCTTCCAGGCGAAGAAGGGTCTCACAGGCAGCTTCATGAACCGCATCAGCGGCGCGGCACCTTCGCAGACGCGGCTACTTGGCGGCGCTGGTTATGTGGCCCGCGCCGTGGTGTTCCTCGTGATCGGATGGTCGCTTTTCAAGGCCGGTTTCATGTCGGGCGGTGCGCAGCAGATCAAGACGCTCGGCGATGCGGTCGCGAGCCTTGCCGGGGAAGGTGCGATCTTCACGCTGGTCGCAATCGGTATGCTGGCCTTCGGGCTCTTCAGCCTGATCCTCGCGCACTATCGGATCATCCCGGACATGGGTTCGGATGGCCGGGTACCCAGCTTCCGCGCATAGCTTGAAAGATACCCCCTAGGGGTATATCTGGCGAGCATGAGCAAGACCGCACGCCTGTATCGGATGGTGATGGACAAGCATGTCTGTTCCTATGGCATCAAGGCCAAATGGCTCCTTGAACGCAGCGGCTACACCGTTGAGGACCACCAACTCACCACGCGCGAAGAAACGGACGCGTTCAAGGCGCAGTACGACGTATCCACCACCCCGCAGGTGTTCATCGGCGAGGAGCGGATCGGGGGCTACACCGACCTTGCACGGCATTTCGGCAAACCAAAGGACAACAGCGGAACCAGCTACCGCCCGGTGATCGCTGTCTTCGCCGTAGGTGCGGCGCTCGCGGTGGCCCTGAGTGTATTCGTGTACGGCGAAGCGATCACCATCCGCACGGCCGAGTGGTTCGTGGCGTTTTCGATGGCGATGCTTGCGATGCTCAAGCTGCAGGATGTTGAGCAGTTCTCGACCATGTTCCTGGGCTACGATCTCCTCGGCAAGCGCTTCGTTCCCTACGCCTATGCTTACCCTTTCCTGGAAGCCACGGCGGCGGTGTTGATGGCCGGGCGCCTTCTGCCCTGGCTTTCGATCCCGATCGCGCTGCTCATCGGCACCATCGGAGCGGTGAGCGTGTTCTACGCGGTTTATGTCCAGAAGCGCGACATCAAGTGTGCCTGCGTCGGTGGCAGCGCCAATGTGCCGCTCGGCTTCGTATCGCTGACAGAGAACCTGGCCATGATCGGCATGGGCATTTGGATGTTGCTTCGCCCGACATTATAATACATTGCAATTTGCAATGCAGTTTTACGAAGACATCGCCGTCGGCACCAAGCGCAGCTTCGGTCGCTACGAAGTCACGCGTGAAGAGGTGATGGAATTCGCCTCGAAGTACGATCCCCAGCCCTTCCACCTCGATGACGAGGCGGCCGCACAAACCCATTTCGGTCGCCTCTCGGCAAGCGGATGGCACACCTGCGCCATGACCATGGCGATGATGGTGGAAGACATGAAGGGCAAGAAATCCGCCGGGCTTGGCTCACCCGGCGTCGACAATATCCGCTGGAAGAAGCCCGTCTATCCCGGCGATACGCTACGCTGCGAAAGCGAAGTCATCGAAAAGCGCCGCAGCGCAAGTCGGCCGGAAATGGGCATCTTCAAGAGCCGGATGACCGTGTTCAACCAGAACGATGAGCCGGTGATGGAAATGCAGTCGAACGGCCTCATCCGCACGCGCGATCCGAACGGTACCGACTAATTCACGCCCCGCACTGGGCGATGCCCGGTTTTTCGTAAACTACCTGTTCCCGCGCATCGCGAATGGTGAGAGTGGCGGGATAATCGCTCGTTTCCTCGCCCGATTGCTCGCCTGCGGTCTCATCGAGGTCGAGCGTCATCGAATAGGCGAGGCCATCGTATTCCCGCCGTGCGAGGTAGGGCAATTCCGCGCTGCCCTTGTCGGCGGCAAGCGTGATGAGCTCGCCATCGAGCAGGAAGTGCCCTTCCTCCGCCATCGCCAAGGCTACGGCTGACAGCCCTCCCCCGTCGGGCGCGAAGCTGCACCCGGCGCCGTAAAGGTCGTGCTGCTCGATCTCGCGGTAGCGAATGGCACCAAGCTCGAGCTCTTGCGGCACCTGCGCGGCCTCGACCTCGGCCACGGCGGCAGCGCGCTCCTCCTCGCTGACCTCGGACGAACAGGCGGCCAGGGCCAGCGCAAGAAGGGGAACCGCAAACCGCATCAATGCCTCCCGAACAGCTTTTCGACGTCATCCATGGACAGCTTCACCCAGGTCGGGCGGCCGTGGTTGCACTGGCCGGACCGAGGCGTGCGTTCCATCTCACGTAGAAGAGCGTTCATCTCGTCGACCCGCAGCACGCGCCCAGCGCGGACCGAACCGTGGCAGGCCATGGTCGCGAGCACGAGGTCGAGCTTCTCGCCCAGCAGCAGAGCCTCGCCGTTGAGGGCAAGGTCATCGTCGATATCGCGCAGGAGCTTCTCCGGATCGGTCTTCGCAATGGCGTGCGGCAGGCTGCGAACGAGCATGGCCGACGATCCGAAACGCTCGATTGCAAGACCAAGCTCGGCGAGCTTCTCCGCCGCGCCTTCGAGCCGGTCGCAGCTCGTCTCGTCCAGCTCGACGACTTCGGGGATGAGCAGCGCCTGGCTGCGTGCCACCGCTTCTTCTGCGCCCGCCGCACGCAGCCGTTCCAAGACGAGCCGTTCGTGGGCAGCATGCTGGTCGACGAGCACCAGTCCGTCCTGCGCTTCGGCGACGATATAGGTGTTTGCGACCTGGCCGCGGGCAATACCGAGAGGATAGTCCTGCTCCTGCGCCTCGACCGGTGCGGCCTCTTCCGCCCGGCCTTGCGGCTGCGCGAGTACAGCGCTGCCCTCGCCCCTCCAGGCTGAGCCCGGTTCGGAAACGCGCGGCTGCGGCATGGACCAGTCGCGCCCGTTGAAGATCGAGGCCAAGGCAGGCGCGGGTTCTTCGCGAACGGGTTCCTGCTGCCAGCGCGCCATCGCACCTGCATCGGGCGTCTGCGCGCTGCGCTTGTCGCCTGTGGCCAGAGCCTGGCGAAGACCCGAAACGATGAAGCCGCGCACCCCCTGCGCATCGCGAAAGCGAACCTCGGTCTTGGCCGGATGGACGTTCACGTCGACATCCTCGCAAGGAATCTCGAGGAACAGCGCCAGCACCGCGTGACGATCGCGCGCAAGCATGTCGGCATAGGCCCCGCGCACGGCGCCGGTCAGCAGGCGGTCCTTCACCGGACGTCCGTTAACGAACAGGTACTGGTGGTCGGCAATCCCGCGGTTGTACGTCGGCAGACCCGCGATCCCGGTCAGACGCATGCTCCCTCGTTCCATGTCGAGGGCGACGCCGTTGTCCTTCAGCTCGCGCGCGACAAGCTGCGCAACGCGGTTTGCCAACCCTTCGCCGCCCTGAAGGCCAAAGATCCGACGATCGCCATGGTCGAGTGTGATGGCGACATCGGGCCGCGCCATTGCAAGGCGCAGGACCACATCCTTGCACGCGGCGTATTCGCTGCGCGGCGTGCGGAGGAACTTGCGCCGTGCGGGGATCTTGCCGAACAGGTTTTCGACCCTCACCCGCGTGCCGGGAGGTAGGGCAGCAGGCCCTTCCGCGACCACTTCGCCATGGTCGACCACACGCCGCCAGCCTTGTGCTGCCCCGTGCGGGCGACTTTCCAGCGTGAAGCGCGCGACGCTGGCAATGCTGGGCAGCGCTTCGCCGCGGAAGCCGAGCGTAGAGACCTGTTCGATTGCTTCGTCGGGCAGCTTGGAGGTCGCGTGCCGTTCGAGTGCCAGCGCCATCTCATCGGGTGTCATTCCGCAGCCATCGTCGGTGACTTCGAGGCTGGTCAGCCCGCCTTCTACGAGCTTCACCGCAATGCGCGTGGCGCCCGCATCGATTGCGTTCTCGACCAGTTCCTTGAGGGCAGAAGACGGACGCTCGACCACTTCACCAGCGGCGATCCGGTTGACGAGATTTTCGGGCAGGCGACGAATTTGCGGCATTGAACAGACAGTGTAGCGACGAAGCGCCGCGAATCCGAGATGGTGTGTGGTGCTATCCCCCGCCCGAACGGCGGAAATTTTTGGCATTCCCTGCGTATTATCGCTAAGGCTCCGCCACCCTTTTCCAACGGAGAGGCGCGAGCGGGCCGCATCCCCTCTCGCAGGACCACGCGATACAACGGAAAAACGAATAAAAATGGGCTTCTGGAACAATCTCTTCAAATTCGGCGTGCAGAACATGGCGATCGACCTCGGTACCGCCAACACGCTGGTTTACGTGCAGGATCAGGGCATCGTCCTGAACGAACCGAGCGTGGTCGCGCTGGAAACGATCAACGGCATGAAACGCGTCAAGGCCGTTGGCGACGATGCGAAGATGATGATGGGCAAGACGCCCGACTCCATCGAAGCCATCCGCCCGCTGCGCGACGGCGTGATCGCCGACCTCGACGTTGCGGAAGAGATGATCAAGCACTTCATCCGCAAGGTGAACGGCCGCAAGAGCCTGATGCGCTATCCGGAAATCACCATCTGCGTCCCCTCGGGCTCGACCTCGGTCGAACGCCGCGCGATCCGTGACGCGGCATCGAACGCCGGCGCCTCGCAGGTCTACCTCATCCTCGAACCGATGGCGGCCGCTATCGGCGCTGACATGCCGGTCACCGAGCCGGTCGGTTCGATGGTCGTCGACATTGGCGGCGGCACCACCGAGGTCGCCGTGCTTTCGCTGCGCGGCCTCGCCTACACCACTTCGGTCCGCACCGGCGGCGACAAGATGGACGAGGCGATCGTTTCATACGTCCGACGACACCACAACCTGCTGATTGGCGACAGCACCGCCGAACGCATCAAGAAGGATTTCGGTGTCGCTCGTCCGCCCGAAGACGGCGTTGGTGAAAGCATCACCCTGAAGGGCCGCGACCTCGTGAACGGCGTGCCCAAGGAAATCACGATCAACCAGGGCCACATCGCCGAAGCGCTCAACGAACCCATCGGCGCCATCGTCGAAGGCGTGCGCATTGCGCTGGAAAACACCGCACCCGAACTCGCAGCCGACATTGTCGACCAGGGCATCGTGCTCACTGGCGGCGGCGCGCTGATTGGCGGGCTCGACGAATACCTGCGCGACGAAACCGGCCTGCCGGTTACGATTGCGGAAGATCCGCTGTCCTGTGTGGCCGTGGGCACCGGTCGCGCAATGGAGGACCCGATCTACCGCGGCGTCCTGATGACGGCTTAAGGAAGGCAGGGGATGGCGCCGCCAAGTTCACGGCGCTCGGGATTTTCTCGCAGGGCGCAGTACAACCTCTTCACCGGCTATGTGATCGCGGGCATCGGCGCGCTGATCGGTGCGATCCTGCTTGCCCTGTCGTTCTTCCAGCCCCAGCTTTTCGGCGGCGTGCGCGGCGCGGCGCAGGATAGCGTATCGCCCGCAACCGAAGCGGCCGCCACGGTCCGCACGGGCACGAAGGGCTTCTGGGAATCGATCAGCGGCTATTACCGGGCCGGATCGAAGAACGCCGAGCTCAAGCGGGAAATGGAGATCGCTCGCATCCGCCTCGCGGAGGCCGAAGCCGTGCGTCAGGAGAACGCGCGCCTCAAGGGCCTGCTCGACCTTCAGGAAGAAGGGCGCGAGCCGGTGGCGGTTGCGCGCCTTGTCGGTTCGTCTTCCTCCAGCACCCGCCGCTTTGCCTATCTCGGCGCAGGTTCGGATGACGGGGTGAGCGTCGGCATGCCGGTGCGCTCGCCGCGCGGTGTCGTGGGCCGCATCCTTGAGGTTGGCAGCGACAGCGCCCGCGTACTGCTCCTGACAGACAGCGAAAGCGTCCTGCCGGTGCGCCGCGCAAGCGACGAGGTGGTGGCCTTTGCCGAAGGGCGCGGCGACGGCCTGCTGCGCATCAAGCTGATCAACCTCGGCATCAACCCGCTCGAAGAAGGCGATGTCTTCGTCACCAGCGGTGCGGGCGGCTATTACCCGCCGGGCATCGCGGTCGCGATCGTGACCGAGATTACCGATGACGGCGGCCTTGCCCGCATTGTCAGCGACCCGGCTGCGACGGATTTCGTGAGCGTGGAGCCCATCTTCGAACCCGAAGCCGCCCTTGGTGCCGAAACGCCGATCGAGCGGGAGCTTGGCGACTGATGGAGCGCAACGATCCGCGCTCGCGCAGCGACGCTTACGGGAGCCGTATCAACCGTTCGCATTCGCCGCTGCTTGCCAATTTCCTTCCCTGGTTCAGCATCCTTGTTGCCTCGCTCCTGCCCATCTTCGCATTGGCGAGCGCCCTGCCCTTCGTGCCGCCGCTGGGCCTGCTCATGCTGCTCGCTTGGCGGCTCGTGCGCCCCGGCCTGATGCCGATCTGGGCCGGGGTCCCGCTCGGCCTGTTCGATGACCTGTTCAGCGGCCAGCCCTTCGGCTTTGCCATCTTCACCTGGTCGCTTGTGCTGATCACGGTGGAGATCGTCGAAGCCCGCCTGCCGTGGCGCGCTTTCTGGCAAGACTGGTTCACGGCCGGTATACTCGTGGCAAGCTATCTCCTTGCCGGTTGGCTGCTGTCGGGCGGCGAACCCACGATCCATTCGCTCATCGCCCTGGTTCCGCAGCTCGTGTTTTCGATCCTGATCTTCCCGATTGCAGCGCGCCTTGTGGCGATGCTGGAT
Source organism: Qipengyuania flava (assembly GCF_019448255.1). Classification (NCBI taxonomy): domain Bacteria; kingdom Pseudomonadati; phylum Pseudomonadota; class Alphaproteobacteria; order Sphingomonadales; family Erythrobacteraceae; genus Qipengyuania; species Qipengyuania flava. The sequence continues at coordinate 1,576,638 of NZ_CP080410.1, read as the reverse complement.
CGCATGCGCCTCACGCGCTGGAAGGCCGTCTGATGGCTTTCGGCAAGCGCAAGAAAACGCGCGAGGTTGTGACCCAGTCGACGCTGGAGAACGCTTTCGACCGGCGCACCTTCGTGATCGGCGCGGGCATGGGCGGGATCGGTGTCCTGCTCGCCGCGCGGATGGGCTATATCGCGATTGCCGAGAACGAGAAGTACGAGCTCGAGAGCGAAAGCAACCGGGTCAACCTCTCGCTCATCCCGCCGCGTCGCGGATGGATACTCGATCGCAACGGAGCTCCGCTCGCGTCCAACCGGGCCGATTTCCGCGTCGACATCATCCCCGAGCGGACACCCGATCCGGACGCTACGCTCGACCAACTCACGCGCATCCTTGACCTCGACGAGAACAAGGCTGCCGATATCCGCAAGCGCATTGGCGATGGTCCGGGCTACCAGCCTGTCGAGATCGCCTCGGGCATAACATACGACCAGTTTGCCGCCGTAAGCGTGCGATTGCCGGACCTGCCGGGCGTCGTTCCCCAGCGCGGTTTCTCGCGTTTTTACCCGACCGGCGCGGCTGTAGGCCACCTGCTCGGCTATGTCGGCCCTGCCAACGCCGAAGAATACGAGGAGCAGGACCGCAATCCCTTGCTCGTCACGCCCGGCTACAAGATCGGCAAGGACGCGCTGGAGAAGCAATTCGAACTGGAACTTCGCGGCGTTCCGGGAGCGCGGCGTGTGGAGGTCACCGCATCGGGCCGCATCGTTCGCGATCTCGAAACGCGCGACGATGTCCAGGGCGATCCGGTCCGTCTGACCATCGATGGCCCGCTGCAGGATTACGCCGCGCGCCGGATCGGGCTCGAAAGCGGATCGGTGGTCGTGATGGACTGCGAAACCGGCGACCTTCTGTGCATGGCCTCCATGCCCAGTTTCGACCCCAACAGCTTCTCGCAAGGCATCGGGCGGGTCGAATACGCCATGTTGCGCGACGACGAACGCGTGCCGCTGCGCAACAAGGTCCTCAAAGGGCTCTATCCTCCGGGATCAACGGTCAAGCCGATGCACTGCATGGCGTTCCTCGATGCTGGGGTAAAACCCGAAGAATCCATCATGTGCAACGGTGGCCGGCGCATCGGCAACCGCTTCTTCAATTGCTGGAGCAACCATGGCCGGGTCGATATGGCCAAGGCGATCTACCAGAGCTGCGACAGCTATTTCTACCATTTTGCCCAGCAGATCGGCTTCGCTAAGGTCGCCGAATGGGCGCACAAGATGGGCCTCGGCGAGGAATTCCCGCTTCCCGTCACCAGCCAGTTCTTCGGCACCGTCCCCTCGCCCGAATGGAAGCAGCGCCGTCATGACAGCGCATGGCAGCCCTATGACACGGTCAACTCGTCCATCGGCCAGGGGTATTACCTGACCAACCCGCTGCAACTTGCGGTGATGAGCGCGCGGCTTGCAACGGGCGACCGGGTAATGCCGCGCCTCCAGCTGACCGACGAGAAGCCGGTCTTCGAGCACTTCGACTTCAGTCCGGCCGAGATCGACTATGTCCGCCAGGCCATGAGCGACACGGTCAACGGACCCGGTACCGCCGGGCGGGCCCGCCTGCCGTTCGACGATATCAAGATGGCCGGCAAGACAGGGACCGCGCAGGTCGTTTCGCTGAGTATATCGGATGGACGCAGCGGACCGTGGAAGTACCGCGACCACGGCTTGTTTGTCTTCTTCGCACCTTTCGACAAGCCGAAATACGCCGGCGCCGTCGTGATCGAGCATGGCGGCGGTTCGGGCGCGGCCTATCCGATCGCACGCGATGTCATGACCTTCCTGTTCGATCCGGCCAAGGGAATGGACGCCCTGCGCCCGCTCGAACAGCAGTGGGGCGGGACAGCGCAGCAGCGGCTCGACGCGAAATACCGCGCCTACGCGGCAGCGCAGGGCCAGTCGGTGCCCCCTGCCCCTTCGCGCGACGAGGATATCTTCGACCAGGTCGAGGCGGAAGCCCGCCTCGCCGCACGCCAGACCGAAACTCTGGCCGAGGAAGCCACGCCCTCGCGCGTTGACACGCGTTCGGCGGAAGAAGTCCGGCGTTCCTCGGCAGAGGCGAACCAGCAGCTCGACAACGGAAGCGCAGCGCAATGAGCGGCATCGTTCCTGCCCCGATAGCACGCCAACCCTGGCAGATGCTGATCCCCCTCTTCGTACTGATCGGGTTCGGTGCGCTCGTCCTGTTTTCCGCGGCTGCGGGAAGCTGGGACCCCTACGCTTCCTCACACCTCATCCGATTTGGCGTCTTCCTGGTGATGGCCTTCATCATCAGCATGCTACCGCGCGAGCTGGTGCAGTTCTTTGCGTTCCCCGCCTACGGGATCGTCCTGCTGATGCTGTTGGCGGTGGAGCTCATGGGGTTCGTGGGCGGCGGGAGCCAAAGGTGGCTCGACCTCGGCTTCATGCAGCTTCAGCCATCGGAGACCATGAAACCGGTCCTGGTGGTGGTCCTGGCCCGGTTCTACGCCTCTCTTCCGGTTGGCATGATCCCGACCTGGCGCGCGCTCATCCCTGCCGGAGCCCTGATCATGACCCCGGTTGCGCTGGTTCTCCTCCAACCCGATCTCGGCACATCGCTGGCGCTGGTTTTCGGCGGTGCTGTGGTGATGTTTACAGCCGGATTGCCGATGCGCTGGTTTGTCGGTGCGGGTTTGCTCGCCGCAATCCTCGCTCCGCTCGCCTTCTTCTTCGGGCTGCAACCCTACCAGCAGCGCCGCGTGTTCACCTTCCTTGACCCGGAAAGCGATCCGCTGGGCGATGGCTACCACATCACCCAGTCGAAGATCGCGATCGGATCGGGAGGCTTTTCCGGCAAGGGTTTCAACGAGGGCTCGCAAAGCCACCTTCATTACCTGCCTGAGCCCCACACCGACTTTATCTTTGCCACCATGGCCGAGGAATGGGGTTTCCTCGGCGGCCTTGTCGTCCTTTGTGCCTTTGCCATGATCCTCGGCTGGGGCCTGTCGGTGGCGCGGGCGAGCAAGGACCGGTTCGGCAAGCTGGTCGCGCTCGGCATGACCGCGACGATCTTCTTCTATGTCGCGATCAACCTCATGATGGTGATGGGTCTTGCCCCGGTCGTCGGTATCCCCCTGCCCTTCATGAGCCATGGCGGCAGCTCGATGATGACCAACATGATCTGCATCGGCTCGCTCATGATGGTCAATCGCTGGAACCAGAAGGCGCCGCGAACGGGACTGATCCGCTAGAGTTCGACCAGGCCCAGTTTCAGCGCGCGAACAGTGGCCGTGACCCGGTCGTTCGTGTCCAGCTTATCGTAGATGCGCCGCACATAGGTCCGCACCGTCTCGGGCGAGATGTCGAGAATGGCCGCAATATCGCTGGAGGACTTGCCGTGCCCCATCCAGCGCAGGACTTCGCGTTCACGCTCGGAGAGGGAGACGGTCGGCTTGCCCTCGTCCATGATCTTGCAGATCTGCAGATGCGCGGTTGAAAGCAGCGACTGGATTTCGGACAGGCGGGACGGATCGAATTGGTCCGGATCGTCGGAGAATTGCACCGCAGCATAGCCATCGCGGTTCCGCGGCCCAAACAGCGCGACCGATAGCCAGTTGGTCACGCCCATCTCTTTCAGCACGCCGAAGAACCACTGAGCATCCCTGTCGCTCGCACCAAGTCTTTTCGCCTGGGTCCAAGTTAGAACAGGTCCGTGCTCGAATGTAAGTCGCGGTATCGGGTCGCGCCTGCGATACTGTTCGCCCACGTAGAGGCGCTGGTACTCAATCGGACAGTCTCGCGCCCAAATAAAGCTCTGCGGCGAGGTGTGCGATTCGAAGATCGGTGTGAAATTGTAAGTAAACCAGTTGGCCCCTTCGGCCTTTAGCAGGCCAAATACGTATTCGAGTATGGACTCGCAATCGTCAGTGCAGGCGATAGTGGCCGAGAAATCTTGCATTTTTCCGCTCGTCGGTCTCCCTGTCCCCCAAGCGTAGGACTTGGTTTTACCAGAGAATCCGCCAAAGGCCCAGCGAAACGCATTGTCGCAGCTGGGGGGCCGCTGCGATTCTACGAGGCAGCAACACCATGACCCCCACACCCCATCGGCGGCGGGCCGATGACAAATCCGTATCGAACGAAACCGACAATCCCGGTTTGCAAGGCGCCCACGGCGGCGACACCGTGCTGCTTGCGATGCAGCGCGCCGAGACCCTCGGTGTGACAATAACGATCTGGGACTTGCCACAAGTTACCGAGCTACCGCTGCACGCGGCCTTCGCTGCGGTTCGCGCGCTCGAAGCCGAACGGATGGTCGTGATCGGTGACAATCCATCCGACCCTTTCGGGGCGACGCTGGAACTTGCCGCGCAGGGCCTTAAGCGCCTCAACAAGCTCAAAGCGGCATGATTGGCGAAATAGGGCTTTTCATCGCGAGAAAGCCCGCTATATGAGCGCCTCCCGAGTCGGGAACGCCCCTTTCCACGGGGCCGCGGCAAGCCGCAGTGTGGACGCATAGCTCAGTTGGTAGAGCAGCTGACTCTTAATCAGCGGGTCCTAGGTTCGAGCCCTAGTGCGTCCACCACCACCTCCCCATTCTTGAAGCTCAAGACCTCTATCACGGGTGAGTTGCGCCCGATCACAGCGAATGTGAGTACCGCCATTGGCAATCACATTGTAGTGTGATACCTGCCGCCGCATGAACACGATCGACAAAGTTCGCACGCTGGTTTCGCAGGGTCTCATGACCCGCGCCGGCCTGGCCCGCGCCGCAGGGCTCCACGCCAACACCTTGCGCGACTGCGGGGAAGATAGCTGGAACCCCACGGCCGAGACCCTCGCCAAGCTCGAATCCTTCCTCGAAGCCAACGACGAGACCCCGGTGATCGTCGGCGCGGAGGAGATCATCGACGAAGCGCGCAACGGGCGCATGTACATCCTCGTCGACGATGAAGACCGCGAGAACGAGGGCGATCTCATCATCCCGGCCCAGATGGCCACACCCGCCGCGATCAATTTCATGGCGACGCACGGCCGCGGACTTATTTGCCTGTCGCTCGACCGCAAGCGTGTCGAAGCGCTCGGCCTGGAGCCCATGAGCCGCGACAACCGCGAAAGCATGCAGACCGCCTTCACCACCTCGATCGAGGCCAAGGAAGGCGTCACCACCGGCATCAGCGCCGCCGACCGCGCGCGCACCGTCACCGTGGCCATCGACTCCTCGAAGGGCCCGGACGATATCGTCACCCCGGGCCACGTCTTCCCCCTCGCCGCGCGCGACGGCGGCGTTCTGGTCCGTGCCGGTCATACCGAGGCAGCCGTCGATATCTCGCGCCTTGCCGGCCTCAACCCCTCGGGCGTGATCTGCGAGATCATGAACGAGGATGGCACCATGGCCCGCCTCGACGACCTGATCGGCTTCGCGCGCAAGCACGACATGAAGATCGGCACGATCCGCGACCTCATCGAATACCGCATGCGCCACGACCACCTGGTCGAGCGCGTGGCCGAGGATGCGTTCGAATCGGATTACGGCGGTGACTGGCGACTCATCACCTACCGCAACACGGTCGACGGCAGCGAAAGCTATGTCCTGCAGAAGGGGCATGTGATCGAAGGCCAGCCCACCCTCGCCCGTGTGCACCCGATCTCGATCTTTGACGACCTGCTCGGCAAACCCGGCCCGCGCAAGCGCACGCTCCAGCGCGCAATGCACGCAGTGGGCGAGCATGGTTCGGGCGTGATTGTCCTTATCACCGGTCGCCCGGCAGGCAATCGCGGCTACAGCGAGAGCGATGCGCAGCGCAATGTCGGCATCGGCTCGCAAATCCTCGCCGACCTGGGCATCGAAGACATGATCCTGCTCAGCAATTCGCAGCCCAATGTCGTCGCGATCGAGGGCTACGGCCTAAACATTGTCGATCACAAGCCGATCCCGGAGTGAGTGAGGGTAGGAACCTCAAGCGCATGAGGGGTGCCGCCGACGAGGCAGAGCACCCCAAATACGCGCATCTCGAGATCGAGCGGCGCTGGCTGGTGGATGCAGACAAACTCGCCCACGCCGATCTCGGCGATCCGGTCGCCATCCATGACCGCTATATCGAAGGCACGCGCATGCGCCTTCGCCGGATGGAACGCGGCGGGGCTACCGTTTTCAAGCTGACGCGCAAATACGAGTGCGATGAAGCCGACGCGCGGCCCATCGTCACCGCCTATCTCGAGCAAGCGGAGCATGAAGTTTTCGCCAGCCTTCCGGCGCTCGAGCTGACCAAGACCCGCTTCAAATTGGCGCATGGCGAGAATGTCTTTTCCATCGACCGCTTCAACGGCGCACTCGAAGGACTGATGCTCGCGGAAATCGAAATGGACGATCTTGCCGCTTTGCGCGCGCTTCCCGATCCGCCATGGGCGGTGCGCGACGTAACCCACGAACTTCCCTATCAAGGCGCGACACTAGCGCGCGCCGGTATCCCGAAGGACTGACAATGGCCCGTTTCCTTATCGTCGAAGCCCGTTTCTACGATCACCTCAACGACATGCTCATCGACGGCGCGCGGTCGGCGCTGAAGGCTGAAGGCCACGATGTCGATGTCCTCACCGTTCCCGGCGCGCTCGAAGTGCCCGGCGCCATCGCGCTGGCTTCGGAAAGCGGGGAATACGACGGCTATGTCGGCATCGGCGTGGTCATTCGCGGCGAGACCTATCACTTCGAAATCGTCGCTGGCGAAAGCGCGCGTGGCATCATGGCGCTGACGATGGACGGCATGGCCATCGGCAACGGTATCCTCACCGTCGAGAACGAAGAGCAGGCGCTCGTTCGCGCCGACCCCAAGCAGAAGAACAAGGGCGGCGAGGCTGCGATGGCCGCGCTTGCGCTGCTGAAGCTGCAGGATCGCTTCGCAGCCTGATGCCATGATCGAGATCGCCGCGCTGATGATGATCGCCTCCGGGGCGATCCACGCCGTCGTCAACGCGGTTCTCAAATCGGGCGAAGACAAGCTCGCAAGCCGCGCGCTGATCGATCTGAGCGGCGGGCTCGTGGTCTTGCCGGCCATCTTCTTCTTCCCGCCGCCGCATGGGGCGTGGGGCTGGCTGATTGGCTCGCTGATCGTCCACGCCGTCTATTTCCTCTCGCTCGTACGCGCCTTTGAAGTGGCAGATATGAGCGCGAGCTACCCGGTCATGCGCGGCACGGCGCCAGTCTTCGCGGCGATGGGCGGCGTGTTCATCCTCGGCGATGCGATCACCGTGCCCGTGGCGGCCGGCATGGGCCTTGTCACAACCGGCATTTTCCTCAGCGCGATCGGGCGCAACCTCACCCCGGCGGCGCTGGGCTATTCGATCCTCACCGGGTTTTCGGTCGCCTGTTACACCGTGCTGGACGCCGGCGGTGTCCGGGCGGCACCGACCCCCATGTCCTACATCGCCTGGGCGTTCTTCGTGCTGGGCGTGGTCATTGGCGGTGCTTTCGGCGCATGGCGAGGCCGAGCCTTCGTCGCCTACGCCAGGATCAACTGGCGCAGCTGCGTGCTGGCGGGCGCCATGGGCGTGGTGAGTTACGGCCTCGCCATGCTGGCGTTCTCGGTCGGCGATCTGCCCCGCCTTGCGCCCTTGCGCGAAAGTTCGATCCTCTTCGCGCTGCTGATTGCGATCTTCTTCCTGCGCGAGAAGGCCGACCGGCTGAAGATCGCCGGCGGCATGCTCATATTCGGTGGCGTGGTTACGCTGCTGCTCGCGCGCTAGGCAGCGCCGTCGAGGAACTCCTTTAGGCCGAGCGGCGCGAACGGCCCGATGATAAGCTGCTCGAACACGCCGATGCCTTCGGTCCCGTCCCCCGCCGTAACCCGCATAGGGATCTGCACATGCAGGTTCTCCGGTGCGAGGGGATCGAGTTCGGCCAGGTCGATATCCTCGCGCTCCACCTTGAGGGCGCCATGGTACAGGCCGTGGCCCCATTCGGGATGGGTGTAGCCAAGCCCGCGCATCTGGAAGCGTCCGAGCGGCTCGAAGGTAATCTGCTCCGGCGCACCGCGAAGCGCGAGCGACAGCGTGCCCCCCATCGGCCAGCGCGTGCCCGCATCGAGCCGCGTACGCATGCTGCCGTGGCCTTCGAAAATCTCGGCGGGTGAGGCGCCCTCGCCGGCCCAGGCAGCGCGTGTGTTCCACGCATTGCCGTGTTCGTCGTTGTTCACGTGGAAGAACAGGCTGCCGGCGGCAAAATTGATCGGCGTCCATTGCCAGAAAAAGGCCGGCATGGGGCTGCCCGGCATGGGCTGCATGTCGCGCGCACCTACGGGTCGCACGCCCCAGCTACGGTCGCGCGTGCCCATGGTTCCTTCGGCCAGGTCGCGCTTGTCGCCATCGACCTCGATCCAGCCTTCGTAGCGCCCGTTTTGGGTAAGGCGGGTGTAGTCCATGAATGCGCGCGGACCGATCCGGTGGGTGAAACGCGGTTCCTCGATGGGAAACGCGCGGCCGGTGAATGTGATGTCGGCAGCCATCCCCTCGAACGGTTCAAGCCGGATGCGCAAAATGTTGAGCGGTTCGATGATCTCGACCGAGATCGGACCCGTGGCCATCGCCATGCGCTCCATGCCCAGCTCGGCGCTGGCGTGGACGCAGTGCTGAACCCCGTCGCGGATCACGTTGAAATGCGCATCGATCACATCAAGATGCGGATAGATGCCCAGCGCCACGGCGAAAAAGCCGCTGCCATCGGGCGCGTAGCCGTTGAAGAAGTAGCGGTCGTAGAAATTCCGATCGGTACCGGCGTAGGCCACCGGCTCCGGCGTCTGGTGGATCGGGTAGTCGTCTCCGCGGCTGAGCACCATTACAACACCTCTTTCAACGCAGCGATACTATCACGGTGGAGCGCCAGCGAACACGATCCGCGCGCCATGGACAGGAAGTTGGCATCGCCGCGCGTCGTCCGCTCGACGAAGGCAGCGCTGAACACGGCGGTCGATACCCCATGCAGGATGCCGAGCCGGTAATCGTGTTCGACCTCTTCATGGGAGAGCTTGACCCCGCGCGCCTGCATTTCGGCGCGCCACAGGTCGAGCAGCTCCATCTCGTGCGTTTCCCACAAGGCCTTGCCGATACCGCAGCCGAGGAAATAGCCGACATCGGTCATGGGATTGCCCGTGGTCACGGTTTGCCAGTCGAGCACGGCAATGGCTTCCGCCCCGCCCTTGATGTCGAACAGCATGTTGTCGAGGCGGAAGTCCCCATGGACGACGCATTTGGGCGGATCTTCGCGGGTAAAGGACGCCTTGCTCAACTCGGCCAGCTGGTTGCAGACTTCCATGTATTCCGGCTCGAGAGTGTCGGCGTAGCGTTCGCGGAAAACCTCGTGCGCCTGGGCGTACATAGCGCCCAGCTGTTCCCGCAAACCGGGAGGCGGCGCGAGCCATTCGGCCTCGAGCATTTCGCTCTTGCCCCAGCTCGGCGCGTGGATCGCGGCGGCCTGCCGGATCCCGGCGCGCGCATCCTCGATACCGCAGCCCGCGATCTGGTCCCCCTGACGGGCCGGGCCGACATCTTCGAACAGCAGAATGAAACGCGTGCCCGTGTCGTCCACATCGGCGAAATGGACATGCGGCGCGCGGACATCGAGCAGCGGGGCGGCCTTGCGGTAGAATTCCACTTCCTTGCGGTAGAGACCCATCATCGCAGCGGTTCCGCGGCTGGTCTCGTCGGCTGCCGGAAATTTGCCCGCAAGTGTTTCAGGCACACCCTCGCCCGTCAGATGAAAGCGAACACTGTCACCCACCTGGCCTGTGCCGATGGGTTCCCACCGAACGGATGCCACCGCCGCGCCGAGCACATCGCCCAGCCACGCTGCGGTTACTTCATCCGGATGCGCCGGAAACTGTCCCAAGCCCCTCTCCCACAAAGAGCAATTTCGGAACGCTAGCGTGCGCGGCGCGTCGTGACAATCATGCTGGGAGCAATGCCATGAACGGACCTTGGGAATGGGCCGCCTCGATCGGGACGGTCATCGCCGCCTCGCTGATCGCCTTCGACATGGGCCGCCGCGCGACGGCCTGGGGCTTCGTCCTGTTCTGCGTCGTGTCGGCGCTGTGGATCTGGATCGGCTATACAGAGGACGCCATGCCGCTCGCCGCGATGAACGGCGTGCTGCTGCTCATCAACGGCTGGGGCGTGTGGCAATACTGGTTCCACCCGAAGAACCGGGCGGAAGGCTGACTATCAGCTACCGATCCGGCCGAAGCAGGCCTGGCCCGCGTAATGCGCGCTGTCGCCCAGCTCTTCCTCGATACGGATAAGCTGGTTGTACTTTGCGAGCCGGTCGCTGCGGGCAAGGCTGCCGGTCTTGATCTGGCCGCAGTTCGTGGCGACCGCGAGGTCGGCGATCGTTGCGTCTTCGGTCTCACCCGAACGGTGCGACATGACGGCGGTGTAGCCGGCGCGGTTGGCAATGCTCACCGCGTCGAGCGTTTCCGACAGGGTGCCGATCTGGTTGACCTTCACCAGCAGCGAGTTGGCCAGGCCCTGGTCGATCCCTTCGCGAAGGCGCTGCGGGTTGGTGACGAAGAGGTCGTCGCCGACAAGCTGGACACTGTTGCCGATGCGGTCGGTGAGTGCCTTCCAGCCTTCGAAATCGTCTTCGGCCATGCCATCTTCGATCGAGCGGATCGGATAGTCACGGCATAGCTTGTCGAGATACTCGGCCATCTCATGGCCATCGAGCGAGAGCTTCTCGCCCGAGATCTCGTACTTGCCGTCCTTGAAGAACTCGGTCGAGGCGCAGTCCAGCGCCAGTGCAACGTCGGTGCCCGGCTTGAAGCCGGCCTGCTCGATCGAGGCCATGATGAAGTCGAGCGCGTCGCGCGTGCTGGCAAGGTCAGGGGCGAAGCCGCCTTCATCGCCAACCGCTGTGGCGAGACCCTTTTCGTGAAGCTTCTTCTTCAGCGTATGGAAGATCTCCGCGCCCCAGCGCACCGCTTCGGCCAGGCTGTCGGCGCCAACCGGCATGACCATGAATTCCTGGATGTCGATCGGGTTGTCGGCGTGCTCGCCGCCGTTGATGATGTTCATCATCGGGACCGGGAGGACATGGGCCGAAACGCCGCCGATGTAGCTGTAAAGCGGCAGGCCCCGCGCGTTCGCTGCTGCCTTGGCCACTGCCATGCTGGTGCCGAGAATGGCGTTGGCACCGATGCGGCCCTTGTTGGGCGTACCGTCGAGAGCGATCATGCCAAGGTCGATGTCGCGCTGGTCTTCGGCATCGAAGGCCCCGACGAGCATGTCGCGAATTTCGGTGTTCACCGCTTCGACCGCCTTGATGACGCCCTTGCCGAGATAACGATCCTTGTCGCCATCGCGCAGCTCCACCGCTTCGTGCGCGCCGGTCGAGGCGCCGCTGGGTACGGCGGCGCGGCCGAAGCTGCCGTCGTCGAGCAGGACGTCGACCTCAACCGTGGGGTTGCCGCGGGAGTCGAGAATTTCACGGGCGTGGATGTCGATGATCGCGGTCATGGGTACTGGCGCTCCGGCGAAAGGTGTTGTAATATGCTAAAACACCCCCAGGTAGGGTGTGGGCAGCGCTCTATTCGCCGGAACAATGGCGCGCAAGTTGCGTTGCAACATAAATGGCACAATCGCCTAAAGAACAGGCATTAAGGGCAAGGACGAGTACGATGGCAGAAACCCCCGCAGGCGAAGCGAAGAAACCCCGCAAGAGCCCGGCCACCAAGAAAACTCCCGCCAAGAAAGCCACCGCGAAGAAAGCGACCGCCAAGGCCCCGAAGAAAACCGTGGCCAAGAGCGGCGCTGCAAAGGAGACCGTTCCCGTGACGAACACCGCACCCACCCCCGACACCACCGACAACCGCTCGGAAGCCAAGTCGCGCTTCAACGCCGCCTTGGAAGAAGCCAAGGCTGGCGCTGCCGCGCTCAAGGCAGAAGGCCAGGAACGCGCCGCAGCCTATCGCGACCAGGCCAAGGGCAAGGGCGACGACTGGGTCGCCGATGCGAAGGCCTATGGCGAAGAAGCCAAGACCAAGGGCCGCGAGCTTGCCGTTGAAGGCAAGGTCAAGGCCGGTGAAGGCCTGCGTTCGCTGAGCAAGCTCGTGAACGAAAACGCCTATCAGGTCGACGAACGCCTCGGCGCGAAATACGGCGATTACGCGCGTACTGCTTCACAGTCGCTCGACGAATACGCCGCCAAGCTCGATGAAAAAACCGTCGACGACCTCGTCGAAGACGGCCGCGAATTCGTCCGCAAGAGCCCGGGCAAGGCGCTCGGCATCGCAGCGGTTGTCGGCTTCATGCTTTCGCGTCTATTCCGCGGCTCGCGTTAAGAGCCACTGCTGGGGGTATGAATGCGGGACGATGACACCGAGCGGGCCGAAGAATTCGACGGTCCGCTCGACCTGCCTGACGAACACGAACCCCCTGATCCTCAGGAGGATGGCGGCCAGCCTTTCTCGCTGACCGACAGCCTCGTTGCGCTGCTCGAAGACGGCAAGACCTATGCCGAAGCCGAAATGCGCTTCCAGAAAAGCCGCGCCGGATATATCGGCAACCGGCTCAAGGGCGCCATCGCCTTCGGGCTCGGAGCGTTCGGTGTCCTTCACCTTGCGTTGATTGCGGCAACGGTCGGCCTCGTCATCGCTCTCGTGCCCATTGTCGGCCCCTGGGTGGCTACGGCCATTGTCACCCTCAGCCTCATCGTGGCCGGCGTCCTGATGCTGCGCGCTCTGAAGAGCCGTCTCGACGACATCCGTGACGCGTTTGACGAGGAGGACGCACAGTGACGGATCGCCGCATTCGCATGCTCGAAGATCGGTACCTGCGCGATTCGGCGCGCGCGCTGGTCGAGGCCGATGTCGAACACCTCAAGGCCGATTTCGCGCACAAGGGCGTTGCCGAGCGCGCCTTTGACCGGGTCCGTGAAGGCGCTGGCGATCTCTATGACGAAGCCGTCGATGCGGCGGAGGACAACAAGGGCGCTCTCGCCGCTCTGGTTGCCGCCATCATCGTCTGGTTCGCCCGCAACCCGATCCTTGAAGTGCTCGGCCTTGCCGGGGACGAAAAGCGCGAAGAACCAGACGAGCAGCCGGAACGCTAAGCTCCCCCAGCGCATTGATTTAACAGACACACCTATTCGGAGACCCCCATGTCCGACACCGCAGAAAGCAACGTAACCCCGATCAGCGCTGACAGCCGTCTGACAGACGAACAGAAGCGTGAACAGCTTCGCGCCCGCATCGAAGCCGGTGAGCAGCGCAACGCCGAACGCACCTTTGCCGACCAGGCGAAGGAAGCCGCAGACAGCGCGCTCGAATTCACCAAGAAGCACCCGCTCACCGTGGTCGGCGGCGTGGTCGTGGTCGGCCTCGCCATCGGCGCGATGACCCGCCCGGGCCGCCGTGTTGGCCGCACCGTCGGGCGCCGCAGCAGCGTGCTGGCCGCCCTCGCCAGCGATGCGATCTTCGCATTCGGTGCGCGCGCGATCGACGGCATGATGGACGGTGCGCAGGCCGCCGGAGACCGCCTCGAAGACTTCGGCGACAGCGCCGCGACCACCGCCCGCGGTCTGCGCCGCGATGCCGCCTACAAGGTCGATGTTGCAAGCGATGCGCTGCGCAGCTCGGGCCGCCGGGCCACCCGCAAGGGCAGCCGCACGGTTCGCGCCCTGCGCCAACGACTGGACAAATAGCTAATAGCGCCTGGCGGAATAGCTATGCGAGAGGATGCCGTAGCGGCGCGACAGGGTTGCCTGTCGCGCCGCTTGCGCTATGTGGCGCACGCATTCCTCCCTCCCCATCGAGAAAGTCAGAAACATGGAAGAAACCGAGAGCAAACAGGCGCTCTACCTCGTCATGGGTGGCCGCGTGACCGATCCGCGCGCCGTGACCTTTGCCGATCCAGAAAGCATTCACGTTGCCGGCGTCTTCAGCAGTTACGACTCCGCTGTCGATGCATGGCGTTCGAACGCCCAGCGTACGGTTGACGATGCCGAGATGAAGTACGTCATCGTCCACCTGCACAAGCTGCTCGATCCGGGCGCCTAAGCGGCACGCAGTGGCCTATTCGATCAGGCCTTATCGCGATGATGACGCGAAGGCGCTGGCAGATGTCATCGCCGCCGCCATCCACGAAATAGGACCCCACGCCTACTCGCCCGAGCAGGTGGCGGCGTGGGGTGCCCGTCATCCGGGGCCTGAACGCTACCGCGAGCGCGCTGCCGAAGGGCATATCATCTTCGTAGCGGCTGACGGCGAAGATCGACCTGTCGCCTATGCGCTGCTGGAGCCCGATGGGCACCTCGACCACCTTTACAACCACCCCGATCATACGCGCCGGGGTCTTGCAACCCAGCTGCTGGCCGCCGCCGAAGCACACGCCATCTCCCTGGGGCTCGAGCGGCTTTACACCGAGGCGAGCGACCTTGCCCGACCCGCCTTCGAGCGAGCCGGCTATGTCGCCACCCACAAGCGCGAGTTCACCATCCCCCATGCGGACCGGGAGATCCCGATCCACAACTGGGCGATGGAAAAGCGGCTTAAATGAACTCGATCTTGTCGATCAGGTAGAACTTGTCGCCCGAGGGCACGGTCACTTCGACCTCTTCCTCGAGCTGCTTGCCGATCAGCGCGCGGCCGATCGGTGAGCTGTAGCTGATGCGGCCCTTGGCAGCATCGGCCTCCGTCTCGCCGACAATCTGGTACTTCACCGGCTTGTCGTCTTCGTCGAGCAGCGTGACCGTGGCGCCGAAGATGACCTTGTCACCCGAAAGCGTCGTCGGATCGATGATCTGGGCGCGGCTGATCTTGCCTTCCAGATCGCCAATCATCGCTTCGACCTGGCCCTGACGCTCCTTGGCCGCGTGGTACTCGGCGTTCTCCGACAGGTCGCCGTGCGCGCGCGCTTCCTCGATCGCGTCAACGATCAGAGGACGTTCGGAACGCAAAGCTTTCAGTTCCGCCGTGAGCTTCTCATAGCCCTCGGCCAGCATCGGCACTTTATCCATAGGACCCCTTTTGTCCTTCTAAATCAGCCGTTTCCCGGGACAATTCGGAGCCTGTCCGCTGTATTGCGGAGCCGGGTTTGGCCGAATGTCGGGGGAAAAGCGTCGTCTATTCGTCAGCTATAATAGTCTTGCAACGAACGCACTTCAAGCTGATCGGGCGAAACCTCTGCAATCGCCTGCGCCACAGCCAGCGAAGCCGCCGCCGTAGTGTAGTACGGAAGCTTCTTCTCCAGAGCCGCCTCGCGGATCGATTTGCTGTCGAGCAGCGACTGCCAGCCTTCGGTCGTGTTGAAGATCAGCTGCACCTCGCCATCGATGATCGCATCGACGATATGCGGGCGCCCTTCGGCCACCTTGTTCACGGGCTCGACCTCCAGACCCTGCCCTGACAGGTAGGTCTGCGTGCCGCCCGTGGCGATTACGCGAAAGCCCTTGTCGAGCAGCGTTTTCACCGCCGGCACGATCAGCGGCTTGTCCGTATCCTTGACCGATACGAACAGCGTTCCCGACTGCGGCGGCTTCATGCCCGCACCCAGCTGCGATTTGAGGAAAGCGGGCGCAAAGCTGCGGTCGATGCCCATGACCTCGCCGGTCGATTTCATTTCCGGCGAGAGCACCGGGTCGGCGCCCGGGAAACGGGCGAAGGGGAAGACCGCTTCCTTCACCGCCATGTGGTCGGGGTTCAAATCGAAGGGCTCGAAGGTGTGCAGCCCCTCGCCCGCCATGACGCGCGCGGCGACCTTGGCGATGGGCTGTCCGATCGCCTTGGCGACGAAAGGCACGGTGCGGCTGGCGCGCGGGTTGACTTCGATGAGGTAGACCTCGCCATCCTTCACCGCGAACTGCACGTTCATGAGGCCGCGCACCTGCAGCGCCTTGGCCAGCTCGGTCGCCTGGCGGGACATTTCTTCCACGATATCGGCGGGCAGGCTGTAAGGCGGCAGGGTGCAGGCGCTGTCGCCCGAGTGCACGCCGGCTTCCTCGATGTGCTGCATGACGCCCGCAATGCGGACTTCAAAGCCGTCGGAGACGACATCGACGTCGCATTCGATCGCGTCGCGCAGGTACTGGTCGACCAGCACGGGGCTGTCGCCCGACACGTTGACGGCGGTGTTGATGTAGTCGTCGAGCTGGGCCTCACTGTCGACGATTTCCATTGCCCGCCCACCGAGGACGTAGCTGGGGCGCAACAGCACCGGATAGCCGATCCGTGCGGCCACGGCGGCGGCCTCGTCACGGCTCTTGGCGATGCCGTTCAGAGGCTGCTTCAGTTTCAGCTTGTTGACCAGCTTGGCAAAGCGTTCGCGGTCTTCGGCAAGGTCGATCGCATCGGGGCTGGTGCCGAGGATCGGGATGCCTTCGCGCTCCAGCGCCGCGGCCAGCTTCAGCGGGGTCTGCCCGCCGAACTGCACGATGGTGCCGACCACTTCGCCCTTCGACATTTCGACGCGCATGATTTCGAGCACGTCTTCCTCGGTCAGCGGCTCGAAATAGAGGCGGTCGGAGGTGTCGTAATCGGTCGAGACGGTTTCGGGGTTGCAGTTGACCATGATGGTCTCGAACCCGGCTTCGGCCAGTGCGAAACAGGCGTGGACGCAGCAATAGTCGAACTCGATGCCCTGCCCGATCCGGTTCGGACCGCCGCCAAGGATAACGATCTTCTTGCGATCGGACGGCATCGCCTCGTCTTCAGGCTCGCCGAAGCTCGGCGCCTCGTAGGTCGAGTACATGTAGGGCGTGATCGCCTCGAACTCGGCGGCGCAGCTGTCGATGCGCTTGTAGACCGGGAAGACGCCAAGCTTGCGGCGCAGGTCGCGCACTTCCTGCTCGCTGGTCGCACCGGCCATGGCGCGCAGCGCATCGTGGAGCAGTCCCGAACGCTTGGCCTGGGTCTCGCCCAGCCCGCCAGCGACACCCACCGAACGCACCGCCAGCGTGGCGAGGCGCTTGTCGGAAAAGCCCATGGCCTTGAGGCGGCGCATTTCCGCGGCATCGCCCGGCAGGCCGTTGTGCGCGATCATCTTCTCTTCGTAGATGATCGCTTCGATCTGGCGCAGGAACCATGGGTCGAAGCCGGTGATCTTGGCAACTTCCTCAACCGTGAAATCCTCGCGGAAGGCCTGCGCGATCTTGAGGATGCGGTCCGGCGTGCGCTGCGAGAGCGAGGCGGTGATGACCTCGCGGCTGACGCCTTCGAACTCGGTAATGCGGTTGAACCCGTCGAGCCCGGTTTCGAGCCCGCGCAGGGCCTTCTGCATGCTTTCCTGGAAGCAGCGGCCGATCGCCATGACCTCGCCAACCGACTTCATCGCGGTCGACAGCTCATTCTTCGATCCCTTGAACTTCTCGAAGGCGAAGCGCGGGATCTTCGTAACGACATAGTCGATGGTCGGCTCGAACGAAGCCGGCGTCGCGCCGGTGATCTCGTTCTGGATCTCGTCGAGCGTGTATCCCACGGCAAGCTTTGCAGCGACACGCGCGATGGGGAAGCCGGTGGCCTTGGACGCCAGCGCCGAGGAGCGCGAGACGCGCGGGTTCATCTCGATCACGATCAGGCGGCCATCCTTGGGGTTCACCGCGAACTGGACGTTCGACCCGCCGGTTTCGACGCCGATCTCGCGCAGCACCTCGATCGAGGCGGTGCGCATGATCTGGTATTCCTTGTCGGTCAGCGTCAGCGCCGGGGCGATGGTGATGGAATCGCCGGTGTGCACGCCCATCGGATCGACGTTCTCGATCGAGCAGATGATGATGCAATTGTCCTTGCGGTCACGCACCACCTCCATCTCGAATTCCTTCCATCCGAGGAGCGATTCCTCGATCAGGACTTCGGTGGTGGGCGAGGCGTCGAGGCCTTCGCGCACAATGCGGTCGAACTCGGCCTTGTTGTAGGCGATGCCGCCGCCCGTTCCGCCGAGCGTGAAGCTGGGGCGGATGATGGCGGGAAGGCCGGTGCGTTCGAGCACGGCGAAGGCTTCGTCGACCGTGTTCGCCACACCGCTGCGCGCGCTTTCGAGGCCGATCTTGTCCATCGCCTCACGAAAGCGCTGGCGGTTCTCGGCCTTGTCGATGGCATCGGCATTGGCACCGATCATGGTCACGCCGAACTTCTCGAGCACGCCCTGGTTCGCCAGGTCGAGAGCGCAGTTGAGCGCCGTCTGCCCGCCCATTGTCGGCAGCACCGCGTCGGGGCGTTCCTTCTCGATGATTTTGGCGACGATCTCGGGCGTGATCGGCTCGACATAGGTGGCGTCAGCCATTTCCGGATCGGTCATGATCGTGGCGGGGTTGGAGTTCACCAGGATGACCCGGTAGCCCTCCTCCTTCAGCGCCTTGATCGCCTGTGTGCCGGAATAGTCGAACTCGCAGGCCTGGCCGATGATGATCGGACCGGCGCCAATGACGAGGATCGAGGAGATGTCAGTGCGTTTGGGCATTCAACTAAGTTCCTCGATTGTGCCCCACGAGGTGACAATCACGCGGGCTTTCTCTTGTTCTTTGGACATGCAGTCCCACTTTTCCTGAGGCTGAACGCCCATCGAAACGACCCAAGAATCTTCTCCGTGAATCGACTTTCGCTCGAGCGAAGCTCCCTGCACTTCGCAAGCCGCGAGAGAAGAAATCGTCTCTTCCTTGGTGGCAGGTCTGTCATGGCTATCGCCAATCGGATGGCACCCCCACAACATCGAACTGATAAAAATTGGGCCTAGGAGCCTCACCCCAACATCCCCACGAATTTCTCGAACAGGTAGAAGCTGTCCTGCGGGCCGGGGCTTGCCTCGGGGTGATACTGCACGCCGAACGCCTTTTTGCCCTTGATCGAGATGCCGCAATTGGTGCCGTCGAAGAGCGAGACGTGGGTCTGCTCCACCTCGGGCGGCAGCGTGTCGACATCGACCGCGAAGCCGTGGTTCATGCTGGTGATCTCGACGAGGCCTTCGCTGTCGCCCCACTCGCTCCCGACGCGCTGGACCGGGTGGTTGGCGCCGCGGTGGCCCTGGAACATCTTGGCGGTCTTCGCACCAGCTGCGAGGCCGAGCATCTGGTGGCCGAGGCAGATGCCGAACAGCGGCACGTCGGCATCGAGCAGCGCCTTGATCACCGGCACCGCATATTCGCCCGTCGCCGCCGGATCGCCCGGACCGTTCGAGAGGAACACGCCATCCGGCTTCAGGGCCATGACCTCGTCGAACGAGGTGCGCGCGGGCACCACGGTGACCTTCGCGCCGGCCTTCACGAGGTTGCGGAAGATATTGTCCTTCGCACCGTAATCGATGGCGACGACATGGGGCTTGTCAGTGGTGCCCTCGGTGTAGCCGAAGCCGAGTTGCCAGTGGCCGCCGGTCCAGTCTTCCTGACCTTCACGCGTCACGCCGGGGACGAGGTCGAGCCCTTCCAGCCCGCTCCAGCTGGCCGCCTGTTCCTTTAGCGCCTTCAGGTCGAATTTGCCCTGCGGGTTGTAGGCAATCACCGCATTCGGCGGGCCCGACAGACGGATGCGGCGGGTCAGCGCGCGGGTGTCGACGCCCGAAAGGCCGATCTTGCCGTGTTCGCGCATCCAGTCGACGAATTCGTTCTGCGCGCGGAAGTTCGACTGCGGGGTCACTTCCTGCCGGGTCACGCAGCCAATTGCGCCGAGGCCGCGGCTTTCGTGGTCTTCCTCGTTCGCGCCGACATTGCCGATATGCGGGAAGGTGAAGGTGACGATCTGGCTGTCGTAGGAGGGATCGGTCATCACCTCCTGGTAGCCGGTCATGGCGGTGTTGAAGCAGACTTCACCAACCGCGCTGCCGGTGGCGCCAAAGCCCTTGCCCCAGATGACCGTGCCATCTCCAAGAACGAGGACTCCGGTCGCGCCTTTGGGTTGCGCGTGCGAAGATGCGGACAGGGCCATGGGCGCTCCGGGTAAACAGGTTTCCAGCGATGTTGCTAAGCCCCACCCGCTAGGGACCGCGACGAGTCCCGTCAAGCGCAACACTTGGCTTATCGGCACACAGTTCTACATGGGCGTGAGAAACCCCGCATCAACTATCGAGATTCCCATGCTTCGCGAACAGATCCAGTCGGAAACCATCACCGCCATGAAGGCCAAGGACAAGGAGCGCACCGCCGCGCTTCGCCTGATCGGGGCCAAGATCAAGGACCGCGACATCGAGCTGCGCACGTCCGAGAAGAAGCCGGAGGATGACGAGCTCGTCACCGACGTGCTGCTCAAGATGGCAAAGCAGCGCCGCGAATCGATCGAGATGTACGAAAGCGGCGGTCGGACCGAGCTGGCCGAGAAGGAAAAGGCCGAGCTGGCCGTGATCGAGGAATTCCTGCCCAAGCAGATGAGCGAGGAGGAAACCCGTGCGGCAATCGAGGCAATCAAGACTGACCTGAACGCCGAGGGCATGAAGGACATGGGCCGCGTCATGGGCGAGCTAAAGAGCCGCCACGGCGCCACGCTCGACATGAGCAGGGCCAGCGGCCTTGTGAAGGCCGCACTGTCCTGAGGCTAGGCGCGGCAAATGTGTGGGCGGGCACCCCCCGCCTGCTAGCCCCGCGCGCCGCCGCGCTGTAAGACTGGGAGCCTTATGGCGCTCTCACCCCAATGGCTCGATGAACTGCGGATGCGCACGACGCTTTCCGCCGTTGTCGGCCGCACCTTGCGCCTGACCAAGGCCGGGCGTGAGTTCAAGGCCTGTTGCCCCTTCCACAACGAGAAGACGCCGAGCTTCTACGTCAATGACGAGAAGGGCTTCTACCACTGCTTCGGCTGCGAGGCGCATGGCGATGCGATCCGCTGGCTGACCGACCAGCGCGGCATGCCCTTCATGGACGCGGTAAAGGAGCTGGCCGCCGAAGCGGGCATGGAAGTCCCTGCCCCCGATCCGCGCGCAGCCAAGCAGGCGGAAAAGCGCGCGAGCCTGCACGATGTTACCGGCGCGGCGCAGGACTGGTTCGAAGGCAACCTGCGCGGCGCGGAAGGCGCGCAGGCGCGCAGCTATCTCGGCCGACGCGGTTTTTCCGAGGCGACCATTCGCGAATTCGGCTTCGGCTACGCACCTGAAGACCGGCAGGCCCTCAAACGCGCGCTCGGCAAATTTGAAGAACCGATGCTGATCGAGGCGGGCATGCGCATCACGGTGGAGGACAAGGAGCCCTACGACCGGTTCCGCGGCCGCCTGATGCTGCCGATCCACGACACGCGCGGCCGGGTGATCGCCTTTGGTGGGCGCATCCTCGACAGCGAGGCCAACCCCAAGGCGCCCAAGTACCTCAACAGCCCCGACACGCCGCTCTTCGACAAGGGCCGCACGCTCTACAATCTCCACCGCGCCGCCCCGGCAGCGCGGCAGAGCGGGCGGATGATCGTGGTCGAAGGCTATATGGACGCGATCGCGCTCGCCAATGCAGGCATTCGCGAAGCAGTGGCCCCGCTCGGCACAGCGCTGACCGAAAACCAGATCGAGTTGCTCTGGCGACAGGTCGAACGGCCTATCCTGTGCTTCGATGGTGACAACGCCGGTCAGCGCGCCGCCATGCGCGCCATTTCGCGGGCCCTGCCCATGCTGCGCCCAGGCCATTCGCTCTCGATCGTGCGCCTACCCGCTGGCCTCGACCCCGACGACCTCATTCGAGAAAAGGGTGTCGCCGCGATGGAAGAGATGCTGTCCGCTCCTGCAAGCCTGCTCGACACGCTGTGGGAGTTCGAGAAAGCAGCCGCTCCGCTAAATTCGCCAGAGGAGAAGGCAGGGCTCAAGGCGCGCCTCTTGGACCACGTCGATGCAATCCAGCATCCCGACATCCGTGCGCTCTACAAACGCGAGCTGCTCGAACGTTTCTCTGCCTTTGCTTTCCCGCCGCGCCCTCCCCGCGAATTCAAGCCCCGCGGAGACTGGAAGAAGGGCGGGTTCAAGCAGGCCACCCCCACCCTGTCCAGCGAGGCGCGCGACAGTCTGACGCGGGCCATTCAGGGCGGCTCGCGCGACGCACTGGCGCGGGCGGTTATTGCCGGGCTCGTCAAGTTCCCCGACCAGATCCTGCGGCACGAAGAGGCTTTGTCGGAACTTGCCCAGCGTGACCAAAATGTCGGTCCGGCGCTCGATTCGCTGCTGGAAGCCGCGGAGACGCTTGATTTGTCCGCGCAATCGACCATATCGCTTGAACGAGGCCTTCCCGCCCCACCGGAAAAAGCACCATTCGCCTTCCTCGATGAAGGCACCGACCCGGGTGATGCGCGCGAGGATCTGGCCGAGGCCGTGTCGCTGCTGGTCGAAAGACCGGCGCTTGAAGCTGCGCTTGCCGCAGCCACAGCGCGTTTCGAGCGCGACCCGGAAGGCTCCATCGCCGAACAGGCCCGATTGCGCGAGCGGTTGCTGGCCCTTAACGAGCGGTTGAAGCGTTTCGGGCGCCGGAAAGCGGCGGCAGACGACGGCGATTCGGAATCATGATCCCCGCGGATACGCGACCTGCGGGCAAGGAAAGACTGGACTGAAAGACCCTATGGCCACCAAGTCGAAGACCAAGGACGATGGCGACGCTCCCCTGATCGACCTCAACGAGGCGTCGGTTAAGAAGCTTATCACCAAGGCAAAGCGCAAGGGCTACGTCACCTATGACGAGCTCAACGACGCGCTGCCGCAGGGTGAGATGAGCTCGGACCAGATCGAGGACATCCAGTCGGCCCTGTCGGATATGGGCGTGCAGATCGTCGAAAGCGACGAGGAAGCCGAAGCCGCCGCCGAGGAAGCCGCCGAAGTCGATGAAATCTCGACCGACGAGAAGAAGACCAAGGCCGCGGCCAAGCCGGCTGCGAAGAAGACCGCCACGGGCGAACGCACCGATGACCCGGTGCGCATGTACCTGCGCGAAATGGGCGCGGTGGAGCTTCTCAGCCGCGAAGGCGAGATCGCGATTGCCAAGCGTATCGAAGCCGGCCGCGACATGATGATCATGGGCCTGTGCCAGAGCCCGATCACCTTCCACGCCATCATCCAGTGGTCCGAAGCGCTGAACGCGGAAGAAATGCAGCTGCGCGAGATCCTCGATCTCGATGCGATGCTGTCGAAGGAACCGCCGGCCGACAAGCTGAACGACGACGCCGAAGACGATGACGACGACGGCGAGATCTCGGAAGAGACCGCCGGCCCGACCATTCGCGACGACGACGAAGACGAGGACGAATCGGAAGACGGCGAAGAGGGCGAGGAAGGTTCGTCCAAGAGCGACGACGAAGAGGAAGAGGACAACACCATGTCCTTGGCCCAGATGGAAGCGGCGCTGAAGCCCGACGCCATCGAACGCTTCGCCCGCATCACCGACCTGTTCGGCAAGTTCGAGAAGCTCCAGAAGGAGCGCGTCGACGTCATGGCCCGCGGCGAGGCGTTCTCGCCTGCCAAGGAAAAGAAGTACGAAGCGCTGTCGGAACAGCTCACCGCCGAGGTGGAGAGCGTCCAGTTCCACGCGACCAAGATCGAATTCCTGGTCGACAACCTCTACGCCTTCAACCGCCGCCTTACCGCCCTTGGCGGCCAGATGCTGCGCCTTGCGGAACGCCACAAGGTCAAGCGCATCGATTTCCTCAACGCCTATATCGGCAACGAGCTCGATGACAGCTGGCTTACCGAGCGTGCCAAGAAGGACAAGAAGTGGGCTGCCTTCGCCGAGAAGGAAGCCGACGCCGTCGAACGCATCCGCGCCGAGATTTCCGACATCGCCAGCCAGACCGGCATGGCGTTGGAAGAATTCCGCCGCATCGTGAACATGGTCCAGAAGGGCGAGCGCGAAGCGCGTATCGCCAAGAAGGAAATGGTCGAGGCGAACCTGCGCCTCGTGATTTCGATCGCGAAGAAATACACCAACCGCGGTCTGCAGTTCCTCGACCTGATCCAGGAAGGCAACATCGGCCTCATGAAGGCGGTCGACAAGTTCGAATACCGCCGCGGCTACAAGTTCAGCACCTACGCCACCTGGTGGATTCGCCAGGCGATCACTCGCTCGATCGCCGACCAGGCGCGCACGATCCGTATCCCGGTCCACATGATCGAGACGATCAACAAGCTGGTCCGCTGCTCGCGCCAGTTCCTGCACGATCAGGGCCGCGAGCCGACGCCCGAAGAGATGGCGGAGAAACTCTCCATGCCGCTCGAGAAGGTGCGCAAGGTGATGAAGATCGCCAAGGAACCGATCAGCCTCGAAACGCCGATCGGCGACGAGGAAGATTCGCACCTCGGCGATTTCATCGAGGACAAGAACGCGATCATCCCGGTCGACGCCGCGATCCAGGCGAACCTCAAGGAAACGGTTACCCGCGTCCTTGCCTCGCTCACGCCGCGTGAAGAACGCGTGCTGCGCATGCGCTTCGGCATCGGCATGAACACCGACCACACGCTGGAAGAAGTCGGCCAGCAGTTCTCGGTGACGCGTGAACGTATCCGTCAGATCGAGGCCAAGGCGCTTAGGAAGCTCAAGCACCCGAGCCGCAGCCGCAAGATGCGCTCGTTCCTCGATCAATAGTCCTTACCCGGGGGGTCGTCATGAGGTCGCTTTTTCGCCCGCATATGGTTGCGGCGGTTCTGGCCGTCGCAGCCCTTAACCTTATCCCTCATCAGGCCTACGCGCAGGATGCAGGTGCGGACGCGATCGCGCAGGAAAAGCGCGCCATTGCCCGGCAGATCGTCGAGCGCGGCTACCCGGTCGATCGCCGGGAGGCGCTTTTCTTCGGCACCATGGACGAAACCATGCTGCAAATGCGCGAAAGCATGAAGGGCCAGCTGCCGGAAGACGAAGGGGCCCAGCAAATCCTCGATAACTGGCTCGACGAATGGGCCGGCGAAGCCAAGGGCGTGTTGAGCACGCACATTCCCAACCTGATGGAAGCGCAGGCCGAAGGCTACGCGCTGCTCTTCGACCTCGCCGAACTTCGGGAAATCAACGCTTTCGTCGGCACACCGGCCGGGCAGAAGTTCGTCGAACTGACCCCGGCGATCATGGCGACGCCCGCCTTCAAGCAGGCGAACCAGGCCTATATGGAAGAAGTCCTCTCGGCTCTTCCCGGCGCACAGGCGCGCCTCAAGGAACGCCTGCTGGAGTACTTCTCCAACCAGGTCGAAAGCGAACCTTTGGAAAGCTGACAGCGGCGGCGACCGCTCAGCTTACGGAAGGCTCAGGATAAGCCGCAGCTTGGGGTCGCGCGAATCGCCTTCAATCCCTATGTGCGGCCCATGCGTATCGCCATTGCCTCCGACCACGCTGCAATCGACCTCAAGGCCGAGCTGCGCGACTGGTTGATCGAGCAGGGCCACGAGGTCGCCGACCTTGGCCCGGAAACCACCGACAGCGTCGACTATCCCGACTTCGGCTACAAGCTTGCAAGCGTCGTCGCCGATGGCACGGCAGAACGCGGCGTTGCGCTGTGCGGCTCGGGCATCGGCATCTCGATGAGCGTGAACCGCAACCCCGCCGTGCGCTGCGCGCTGGTCTCCGAACCGCTGTCCGCTGCGCTCTCGCGCGAACACAACGATGCCAACTGCATTGCGATGGGCGCGCGCCTTACCGGCAGCGACATGGCCAAGGCGTGCCTCACCGCCTTCCTAGAAACCGAATTCGCCGGCGGCCGCCACCAGCGCCGCGTCGACAAGCTCTCCAACCCGGAAACCTGACACCATGGCTACCCAGATCAAACCGACCGACCGCGACCCGATGGACCGTTTCTGGCACGACACGCTGGCAGAAGCCGATCCGGAGATCCACGAGGCCATCCGCAAGGAACTGGCCCGCCAGCAGGACAAGATCGAGCTGATCGCGAGCGAGAACATCGCCTCGTCCGCCGTACTCGAAGCCACCGGCAGCGTGTTCACCAACAAGTACGCCGAAGGCTATCCGGGCAAGCGCTACTACGGCGGCTGTGACTACGCAGACGTCGTCGAAACGCTGGCAATTGAGCGCGCCAAGCAGTTGTTCGGATGCGAATTTGCCAATGTGCAGCCCAATTCGGGCAGCCAGATGAACCAGGCTGTGTTCCTCGCGCTGCTGCAGCCGGGCGACACCTTCATGGGCCTCGACCTCAATTCGGGCGGCCACCTCACTCATGGTTCGCCGGTCAACATGAGCGGCAAGTGGTTCAACCCGGTCAGCTACGGTGTGCGCAAGGACAACGAACTGATCGACATGGACGAGGTTCGCGCCACCGCGCTGGAACACAAGCCCAAGCTGATCATCGCCGGCGGCACCGCCTATTCGCGCGTCTGGGACTGGGAAGCCTTCCGCAAGATCGCCGATGAAGTGGGCGCCTATCTGATGGTGGACATGAGCCACATCTCGGGCCTCGTTGCAGGCGGCGCGCACCCCTCGCCCTTCCCCCACGCCGATGTGGTCACCACCACCACCCACAAGAGCCTGCGCGGCCCGCGCTCGGGCGTAATCCTGTGGAACAAGGAAGAGCTGACCAAGCCGCTCAACATGGCGGTCTTCCCCGGCATGCAGGGCGGCCCGCTGATGCATGTCGTCGCAGCCAAGGCGGTTGCCTTTGGCGAAGCGCTGCGCCCCGACTTTGCCGATTACGCCAAGCGGATCGTCGAAAACGCCCGCGCCCTTGCCGAAGGTATCGAGGCGAACGGCCTTCGCGTCGTTTCGGGCGGCACGGACAACCACTCCATGCTGGTCGACCTCACCGCCAAGGACGTTACCGGCAAGGCGGCCGAAGCCGGTCTCGACCGCGCCTGGCTGACCTGCAACAAGAACGGGATCCCCTACGACACGCGCAGCCCCTTCGTGACCAGCGGCATCCGCCTCGGCACGCCGGCGGGAACGACGCGCGGTTTCGGACCCGATGAGTTCCGTCAGATTGGCCGCCTGATCTGCGACGTGGTAGACGGTCTCTCGCGCAACGGGCCCGAAGGCGATGGCCAGGTCGAAGAGCAGGTGCGCGGCAAGGTTGCCGAACTGTGCGCCGCCTTCCCCGTCTATCCGGGCCGCTGAGGAGACGAGCGATGGACGACAAGGAACCACAGCACCAGGATCACGATCTCGTTTCGGACGCCGGGGACGAGCTGAAGGGCATGGCCAAGGAAGGCCTCGCACACCCGTCGACCAAGCCCGTCCTTACCGGAGCCGCAGTCGGCGCGATTGCCGCCGGACTGCTGCCGGTCGTAACCTGGCCCGTTGGCCTGGTCGCCGGTGCCGGTTTCATGCTCTACAAGCGCCTCCGACCGTAGATGCGTTGCCCTTTCTGTGCGCATGACGACAGCCAGGTAAAGGACAGTCGTCCGACCGAGGATTCGACCTCGATCCGCCGTCGCCGGCAATGTTCGAGCTGCGGTGCGCGTTTCACGACATTCGAACGCGTCCAGCTGCGCGAAGTGACCGTGGTGAAATCCGGCGATCGCCGCCAGCCTTTCGACCGCGCCAAGCTCGAACAGTCGATTTCGCTCGCCTGCCGCAAGCGCGATGTTCCGCAGGAACGGATCGACCAGCTCGTCTCGGGCATCCAGCGCCAGGTCGAAACCGCGGGCGAGGCGGAAATCGCATCGCAGCGGATCGGCGAAATGGTGATGGACGGCCTGAAAGGCCTCGACAGCGTCGCCTACATCCGTTTCGCAAGCGTCTACCGCGACTTCAGCGAAGCCCGCGATTTCGAGGAATTCGCCAGCACCATCCAGGAAGCGGGCGCCAATGAGCGAGGCTGACACACGCAAACCGGTCATCGTTCTCGTCCGTCCCCAGCTGGGCGAGAACATCGGCAAGGCCGCGCGCGCCATGCTCAATTTCGGGCTGACCGAAATGCGCCTGGTCGAACCGCGCGACGGCTGGCCCAACCCCTCGGCAGGTCCGGCCGCTTCGGGCGCTGATGTCGTGCTCGAAGGCGCGAAGGTCTTCTCCACCACGGCAGATGCGGTGGCGGACTGCGCGCATGTCTATGCGACCACGGTGCGCAAGCGCGGCGTGACCAAGCCGGTCGTGACACCTGAGGAAGCGAGCCGCGAAATGGCCTCTGCCACAGGGCGCAGCGCGATCCTGTTCGGCCCGGAACGCTCGGGGCTGGAAACCGAGGACGTCGCCCTCGCCCGCGCGATCCTGACGGTGCCGATCAACCCCGACTTCGGCTCGCTCAACCTCGCGCAGGCGGTGATCCTGTGCGCCTATGAATGGTCGAAGCACGAAACGCTGGTACAGCCGACGCAGGAGGACCTGCTTCCGCCCGCGCCGCAGGAAGACCTGGAGGGCCTGATCGGGCATCTGGAAGGCATGCTGGAGCCCAAGGGCTACTTCCGCCCGGAATCGCGCGCCGAGGCCACCCGTCGGACGCTGCGCGGCGTGCTGACCAAGCCGGGCTGGAATCACCTAGAGGTGCGCACCTTGCGCGGTGTGCTGTCCTCGTTGCAACGCGAACCTAAGTCCTGATCCGGTCCCACTCGGCCAGCTCGTAGGCAATCGAAGTTTCGACCAGCTCGTCCCAGATCTGCGCGATCCGGTCGGCCGGCAGGCCGCGCGCTGCGGCGTCGGCGCGGGCGTTGTCGATCACCTCCGCCTTGCGCCCTTCATCGCGCACCACGCCGCGGTCGGGCTTGATCCGGGCAGCAGCGCGCATGTAGCCAAAGCGCCGATCGAGCAGCTCCATCAGCTCGCGATCGGTCGTATCGACACCGATGCGCACCTCGCGCATGTCGGTGCAATCTTCGGGCTGCTTGAAATCGTCACTCATGACCGCGCGCCCTGCCCCGCTTGAAGCCGCTTGTCGAGCGCCTATCTTCTCGCTTGACGCGCTGCACAAAATTGCTAGGAGCGCGCCTTCGCGAATTGGCTCCGCACCCCGGTGAAGCGGAAGCCGCGCTGGACACAGGTCCAGCGGTGCGATGCCGGGTTAGATGATCGCCGCTGGGGCGATCCAGCAAATTGAAGGAAAGACTTATGTCGAAGCGCAAGAGCGCCAAGTACAAACTCGACCGCCGGATGGGTGAAAACATCTGGGGTCGCCCGAACTCCCCGGTCAACAAGCGTTCCTACGGCCCGGGCCAGCACGGCCAGCGCCGCAAGGGCAAGATGAGCGACTTCGGCCTGCAGCTGCGCGCCAAGCAGAAGCTCAAGGGCTACTACGGCGACGTGACCGAGAAGCAGTTCAAGCGCACCTACAAGGAAGCGTCGGCCATGAAGGGCGACACCGGTCAGAACCTGATCGGCCTGCTCGAACAGCGCCTCGACATGGTCGTGTACCGCGCCAAGTTCGCTCCGACCATCTTCGCCGCCCGTCAGATCGTGAGCCACGGCCACATCTACCTGAACGGCGTGAAGACCAACATCGCTTCGGCCCGCGTCAAGGTCGGCGACGTCGTCAGCCTCGGCAACAAGGCCAAGGAAATGGCGCTGGTCATCGAAGCGCAGAGCCTGCCCGAGCGCGAAATTCCCGACTACGTCGCACCCGACGGCAACGACAAGGTGACCTTCACCCGCGTGCCGAAGCTTGACGAAGTGCCCTACCCGGTCACCATGGAACCGAACCTCGTGGTCGAGTTCTACTCGCGCTAAGCCTTAAGGCAGCGAAATCGAAAAAGGGCGGTCCCTTCGCGGGGGCCGCCCTTTTTCGTTGCGCGATGGCCGTGTTTGCCGGACTGTCGGCCCATTGAGGGCATGAGAGGATGGCGCGCGTGAAGGTATTGCTGCTCGACGGACACCCCGACGAAGGACGGTTCTCGTCGCACCTCCTGGACCTCTACCGCCAGGCCATCCCGGCCGATTGCCATGTCGAGCATGTAGCGCTGCGCGATATGGCCTTCACCCCGATCCTGCGGCACGGCTACGCAAAGCGCACCGAATGGGAACCGGACCTGCTGGCCCTGGCTGAAATGCTCGACGCCTGCGATCACCTCGTCATCGCCTTCCCGATGTGGTGGGGCAGCGAGCCGGCGGAACTCAAGGGCCTCCTAGACCGCTTGTTCCTGCCCGGCTTCACCTTCGCCTATCGCGAGGACAGCTCGCTTTGGGACAAGCTGATGGTGGGCCGCTCGGCCGATGTCATTGCCACCATGGACACGCCGCCCTTCTTCCTGCGGCTGATGTATTCCAACGCGCTCGTAAAACGCTGGAAACGCCAGGTGCTCGGCTTCTGCGGGTTCAAGCCCGTGCGCGTGCTGTGCTGCGGCCCGATCAAGGATGGTGCGTGGGAGAAAGGGATCGCCAAATGGGGCGACCAGATCGCCAGCATGGCGACCTCCATCGCGCCGGCAATGCACGGGGAAAAGCGCGAGCGGCTGCCCGCCTTCCTCGGGCGAAAGTGAGCCTTAGATCCGGCTCGCGATCTGCAGCGATTTCCAGACCATGGCGACGATCGCGATGGTGATGGCCCCGCCCCAGAACCAGTAGGGCAGGAACAGCGCATCCGCGATGCGGCCGGTGTCGGACAGAACCATGTGGCCGCCCATCATACCCCCGGGGCTGAAGAGATAGCCAAGGTCCTGGTAGACGCTGACGGCACCCTGCACGCCGAGGAACTCCACCGAGATCCGCTGCCATTTCGCGCTGGCGCGCGTGGCGACATAGAAAGCAGCCAGGGCAAAGGCGGGCAGCACGATCCAGCCCGCGACCGAGCGCACCCAGATCAGCGTGCTGATGACGAGCGCCGCTGCTAGCCCGAGAAGCGCAATGCGTGTCGCCCGCCTCGAGCGGGAGGCGATGATCATGGCGCAGCCCGCGATGGTCGGGCCGAGAAGGCCGGCTGCGGAAACGATGGCCTGCCCGATGGCCCACAGATTGCCCGAGCTCTGGGCGTAACCGGAACCGTTGGCGAAGATTACCAGTCGCTCGAATTCCGAGCCCAGCGCGGCTGCGGTAAGCCCGTGCGCCATTTCGTGCCACCAGGTCGACAGCAGCGTGAAGGGCATCAGAGCAAGCGTGCCGATCTCGGTCTGCCAGGCGATGATGGTGAGGACGGCAAAGGCGACGATGTAGGTCTGTTCGCGCTTCACCACCGGCTGCATCTCGTCCTCCGCATAGGGCAGGCCCCATTTGGCAGGTACGACGAGGGGCTGGGGATTCTTTTCCATCTCCGCAGACTATCGCGGGGGAGGTTTAACGCAAGTAATCCCTGCGGAAATCGCTGGCGAAGGCGGCGAAACGGCCATCGGCAATGGCGTCGCGCATCGCCTGCATGAGCTGCTGGTAAAAGGCGATATTGTGCTCGGTCATCAGCATGGCGCCGAGCATTTCCTGCGATTTGACCAGATGGTGCAGATATGCGCGGCTGTAGGTCGAACAGGTGTCGCAGGCGCAGCGGCTGTCGATCGGCTCCTGGTCCTCGGCAAAGCGCGCGTTGCGCAGGTTGATCGGACCGTTCCAGGTAAAGGCCTGACCGTTGCGGCCCGACCGGCTCGGCAGCACGCAATCGAACATGTCGACCCCGCGCTCCACCGCGCCAACAAGGTCGTCGGGCTTGCCCACGCCCATCAGGTAGCGTGGCCGGTCCTGCGGCAGCTGGCCGGGCGCGAAATCGAGCGTGGCGAACATCGCCTCCTGCCCCTCGCCCACGGCAAGGCCGCCGATCGCATAGCCATCGAAACCGATATCGGTCAGCTTGTCGGCGCTGACCTTGCGCAGCTCCTCGTCGAGCGCGCCCTGCTGGATCCCGAACAGGGCCGAGCGCGCGGCGTGTGCCTCTCCCGCGTCGAACCCCTCACGGCTGCGTTTGGCCCAGCGCATCGACATTTCCATGCTGGCGGCAATCTCGTCGCGGGGGAGATCGGCGCGTGGGCATTCGTCGAAGGCCATGACGATATCGCTGCCGAGCAGGCGCTGGATTTCCATGCTGCGCTCGGGCGTCAGCATATGCTTCGAGCCATCGATATGGCTGCGGAATTCCACGCCCTTTTCGGTCAGCTTCCTGAGGTCGGACAGGCTCATCACCTGATAGCCGCCGCTGTCGGTCAGGATCGGGCGATCCCAGTTCATGAAGCGGTGCAGCCCGCCCAGCCTTGCCACGCGCTCCCCCCCGGGCCGCAGCATGAGGTGGTAGGTGTTGCCAAGGATGATGTCGGCGCCGGTCTTGCGCACCGTTTCCGGCTTCATGGCCTTCACGGTCGCTGCAGTGCCGACGGGCATGAAGGCGGGCGTGCGAATATCGCCGCGCAGCATCGCAATGCGCCCGGTCCGCGCGGCCCCGTCGGTGGCGTCGATGGTGAAGGAGAAACGATCGGCCATGCCTAGAACCCGTAGATCAGCGTTGCGCGGGTCAGCGTGTCGGTGCTGACAGCCCCCGCCGGCGGATTGCTGTCGTAATCGATCTGGTAGGACAGGCGCGAGCGCAGTCGGTCGCTGACCTGGAAATCGAGGCCGGTGACCAGGTTGATCGAGGTGTTGGAGCTATCGAAGATGATGGTGGCCTCACCGCCGGTTTCCGCCAGCGCGTTGACGTCCTGCGTCAGCTTGAGCCGGTCGATGATCTGCCAGTCGAAGTCGAGCCCCACGAGCCCGGCTAGCCGGCTGGCGCTGGTGCCATCGACGAACTCGGTCACTCGGTAGGCCGGGCCCGCCTTTACCGAGAATTGCACGTCATCCGTGTTGAGGACGCGGTAGCCGAGGCCGCCCGACACCGAATAGCGCCCGGAAAAGCCCTGGATACGGTCGCGCTCATACTGGGCGAGGCCATAGGCGAAGACGTTCTCGGCGAACTGCCAGCGCGGCTCGTAGGCGGCAAGGAACTGCTCGCGGCTGGTGGCACCGTTCTGGCGCTGGAAATCGGCCCGCAGGCGGATCAGATGGTTCCAGTCGATCCCTTTGCGCTCGAGCTTGAGCGAAGCAGCGACGCCCACGGAATCGGTGTTGCCGCTGGACTGGAAGGCGCCAAGTTCGCCCTCGCCCCGCCACCGGTCAAACAGACCTGCGCTGCGAATGGCCTTGGTCTTGGCCTCGGCCTCCTCGGCCTTGCGCGCGGCAAGCGCGGTATTCCACTGCTCGGAAAGCACATCGATCTCGGCCGCATCGTCGGGCCAGGTGCTGCGGGCAAGGTCCAGCACGGTGGCGACCTTGGCCTCGTCGCCGGTCGCCATTGCCGCTTCGATCATGGCGCGGGCGCCTTCGGGCAGTTCAGCCTGCGCGGGCGCAGCGGCGAGCATAAGGGCGGCGGAGAGAAAAAGGGTGGCGGTACGCATGGCGCCCGCGCCTAGCGGCTTCGCAGCGCGCTCGCCACCCTTCTTGGCAGCCCGCGCATACCAATGGGTGCCCGACCCGCAGGTGCGGACCGGGCTGGATGTCGCTTAGAAGCGCAGGCCTACGCCAGCAGTGGCGCGGACGGTGTCGAACGAAATCGTGTCGAGATTGGCGCGCACGAAGGCCTTGCCCACCGGAACATCGACGCCAACGCCGGCGAGGAAATCGCCTTCGGTGTCATCGAAACCGCTGAAATCCACCGTGTCGTCGTTGATGATTTCGTTGAAATCGACCTTGATCGCCTGATAGCCGGCGCGGCCGTAGATCTTGGTGCCGCCGATGGTGCGAACACCCAGACGGGCCGAAGCGCCGTAATCGCCGTCGAGAGCGTCGGTGCCGAAGTTGTAATTGCCTTCAACGCCCACGAACAGGTTCGAGCCGACGGGGAAGTCGTAGCCGGCAAAGACGCCGAAGATCGGGCTCGAATCATCAATGTCGAAGCCGGGGACGATGGCCTCGACTTCATCCTCGAGGCCGAGGCTGTGGACACCGGCCGAAACGCCGATGAAGCCTTCGCCAGGAACGACGTCCTGCGCCTGTGCCGCGGTGGGGAGAGCCATGGCAGCGCTGGTTGCGACCGCTGCGAAAAGGAGGGTTTTGGTATTCATGTTGTCCTCTTTCGATTGCCCGCTTGATGCGGGGCGAGGACCTCTGTCGCCGCGCCGCTGTCGCGCGGCTGAACGTATCTGTCAGAAAAGACGAACCGTTTCAGGCGCGCAATCGCCAGCCCGTTTTGAAGATGTAGGCGATGATGGCCACACACAGCGCAAGGAAGCCGATCGTGATGCCGAAGCTGACCGCAATGCTCACATCGCTCGATCCGTAAAAGGTCCAGCGAAGCCCGCTCACGAGATAGACGATGGGGTTGGCCAGCGCGATCGTGTCCCAGGGCTTTGGCAGCATGTCGATCGAATAGAAAGTGCCGCCAAGGAAGGTCAGCGGGGTCAGGAACAGCATCGGGATAATGCCGAGTTTCTCGAAGTTATCCGCCCATACGCCAAGGATGAAGCCGAACAGGCTGAAGGCAGCGGCGACCAGCATGATGTAGAGCACCGCGAGCACGGGATGCGCGATCGAATAATCGACGAACAGGCGCGCGGTCAGAAGGATGATCGCGGCAAGGATCAGGCTCTTGGTCATTGCCGCACCGACGAAGCCGATCAGGGTCTCCGCCACGCCCACCGGCGCGCTGAGCAGCTCGTAGATCGTGCCGGTGAAGCGCGGCATGTAGATGCCGAAACTGGAGTTGCTGGTGGTCTCGCCCAAGAGGGTCAGCATCAGCAGGCCGGGGATGATGAAAGCCCCGTACTCAACGCCGCCAAGGTCCGGCATCCGCCCCCCAATGGCGGCTCCGAACACGATGAAATAGAGCGAGGTCGTCAGCACCGGCGCCAGCACCGACTGGAAGGCCGTGCGCAGGAAACGCATCAACTCGCGCGTGTAGATCGACCAAGTGGAGCGCCAGGAAATCATGCCGCGCCCTCCCCCTCGCCAAGCAGCGAGACGAAGATGTCTTCCAGGCTGCTCTCGCGGGTGTCGATGCCGGTGTAGTCGATCCCGGCGGCTATCAGCGCCTTGGTCAGGTCGGCGACCTCGGCCTTGCCCTTGCCGGTCCCGTCGCCGCCGCGATAGCACAGCGACTGCCCGCCCTCTTCCAGTTCAACCGGGAAGCGCGCAATCTCCGGCGGCAGCGCCGCCAGCGGCTCTGCAAGCGTGATATGCGCCTCGGTCCGTCCGAGCCGCGCCATCATCGCGTCCTTTTCGTCGACCATCAGCAGCTTGCCCGAACTGATAACCCCGACCCGGTCGGCCATCATCTCAGCCTCTTCGATGTAGTGGGTGGTCAGGATGATGGTGACGCCGCGCCCGCGCATCTCGTCGATGATCGCCCACATGCCCTTGCGCAGTTCGACATCGACGCCCGCGGTCGGCTCGTCGAGGAACAGGAGGTCCGGCTCGTGCGCCAGCGCCTTGGCAATCAGGACACGGCGCTTCATGCCGCCCGACAGCGCCATGATACGCTCGTCCTTCTTGTCCCACAGGCTGAGCGAACGCAGAATCTGCTCTATCCGGGCCTTGTCGGGCGGAAGTCCGAACAGCCCGCGCGAATAGCTTACTGCGCGGTGGACCGGTTCGAACATGTCCGTGCTGAGTTCCTGCGGCACGAGGCCAATGCGGCTGCGCGCCTTGCGCCAGTCGGTCGCCATGTCGTGGCCAAAGGCGCGGATCGTGCCCGAACTTGGTCGCACAAGCCCGCACACCGCGCCGATCAGCGTGGTCTTGCCCGCGCCGTTGGGCCCGAGCAACGCGAATATCTCGCCCTTGCGGATCGTAAGATCGACATCGTCGAGCGCTTTCAGCCCGCCGGGATAGACCTTGGACAGGCCACTGAGTTCGAGAATCGGCTCCACGCAGCCTTAGCTAGCGGCGATCCAGTTCCCGTGAAACCCCGGCGGGATGAGGTGGGGGATATGGACCGAGGCAACCGGTTCCAGGCTCATCGCGTCGAGGATCTCGAGCGCGCTGGTGCCTGCGTTGCGATCGATGACGTAGCCCATCACCCAGCCATCGCCTTCCGGGGCATCGTTACTACGCGGAACGAAGACGAATTCACCCGGGATGCGTCCTTCGCCGAAATCGCGCTGCACCCGCTCACCCGTTTCCAGATCGTGGCGGTAGAGCGGCATCGGAGCGACGAATTCGAGGTCTCCGTCCTCGGGCAGGCCCATAGCCCAAAGGTAGCGATAGGGCTTGGTAAAATAGCGTTCGTCGGGGCGGGGGAATTCCTGTCCCGAGCCGTCGAGCGTCTCGCGGCGCACCGCACCTGCATTGCCGTCGACGGTCCAGCGTTCTAGGCCTAGCGCCTTGCCGTAGGGTCCGGCCATATCGCCGTCGAAGATCGTTTCATAGGCGCACAGGTCGATCACGACCTGTCCCTGCTCATCCTCGAAGCTGTTCCCGACGTGAAAGACATAGCAGGGCTCGACCGCATGCCACACCGGCTCGCTGCTCGACCCGTCGCGCGGAAGCAGGCCGACGCGCGCCTTGTGGTCGCGATTCCAGCGGTAGGGGAACTTGTGACCGGCTATCAACGCCTGCATCGAGAAGGTCACCGGCAGGTCGAGGATGACGACGAAGTCTTCGGTCAGCGCGCAGTCGTGGATCGAGGGGCCGTTACGCACCGCGATCTCGGTTTCGCGCAGCACCGTGCCTTCGCGGTCCATCGCAACGTGGCGGATCACATCCTGCGTCGGACCGTCGTAGCAGATCGCGTGGAACTCGCCGGTCACCGGGCACTGGTGCGGATGCGCGGTGAAGGAGCCGGTAAGGCCGCCACCGAAATCGGAATAGGCAACGCTTTCAAGTTTGCCGTCGAGCGCGACGGGAAAGCTGCTGGCCTCCACCAGGGCCATGATTGTGCCGCCGATGGCGAGGACATTGGTATTGACCGTATCGCCCATTCCGCGGCGCGGACCGCCGACAGCCGCTGGGCCGCCCTTCTCTTCCAGGTTGCGCGAACGGATGTAGCGGTTGCGGTACCATTCGGCGTTGCCACCCTTGAGGCGAACCCCATGGACCATGCCGTCGCCGAGGAACCAGTGATGCCCCTTGCCGCCTTCGTTGAAGGGGTTCGGTCCGATGCGGACATAACGGCCATCGAGCTCGGTCGGAATCGTGCCGGTGACGGTAAGGTTCTCCAGCGTATGCTCGGCGGCGAGCGGCGTGTGGATGCCCTTGAGGAAAGGATTTTCAGACCCTTTCGGCAGGCGCGCACGATTGATGCTGGCGACCGCCTGGATCGCGGGGGTGACTGCCTTGCGGATGGTTTTCTCGATGACGCTTGCCATTGCCGACTCGCTCCGGTTAAAGTGAACGCTGTAAACATAGAGGCAATGATAACAGTGTCAACATCGGCTTCCGCCTATCACCACGGCAACCTGCGCGACGCCCTGATTGCAGCTGGGCTGGAAGCGCTCGAAGGTGCGGAAGGTGCCCTGCCCTCGCTGCGCGAACTCGCGCGCCGGGTGGGTGTCTCGGCGACGGCCGTCTACCGCCACTTCCCCGACAAGCACGCGCTCGACAAGGCGCTCGCGCGGGAAGGACTTCGCATGCTGGGTAGCGCGCAGGCCGATGCGGCTGATCGAGCGGGAGGAGGCCCGGCAGGCTTCGCCGAAACCGGTCGCGCCTATGTCCGCTTCGCCCTCGACCATCCGGCTCTGTTCCGGCTCATGTTCACACAGGGTCACCCCGTGGAAGACAATGACGAGAAGCCTGACGAAGCGCGCGCCCTCCTGACGGCCAATACGCAGGCGCTGGCCAGCGATCCGGACCATGCGGAAACGCTTGCGCTGCAGGCCTGGTCGATCGCGCACGGCATTGCGATGCTGATGCTCGACGGGCGCATCCCGGCCGACGATGCGTTGATCGAACGGATGCTCAACACCGAGAATCTGTTCCCGACCGGAAGCTGTTAGGGCAGCAGGAGCGAGGAATCGCCGTAGCTGTAGAAGCGATATTCCTGCGCAATCGCATGGGCATAGGCTTCCATGATCCGGTCCCGGCCAATCAGCGCGCTGACCAGCATCATCAGGGTCGATTTCGGCAGGTGGAAATTGGTCATCAGCCCATCGACCGCGCGGAAGCTGTAGCCGGGCGTGATGAAGATGTCGGTGTCTCCGGCAAAGGCCTGGATCACCCTGTCTTCGCCGGTCGCGCTTTCAAGGAGGCGCAAGCTGGTGGTGCCCACGGCTATGACACGGCCGCCGGCAGCCCGCGCCGCGTTCAAACGCTCGGCCACGTCGGCTTCGATCCGGCCCCACTCGGAATGCATTGCGTGATCGTCGGTATCTTCGGCCTTGACCGGTAGGAAGGTGCCCGCCCCCACATGCAGCGTCAGCGTCTCGCGCCCGATGCCCGCCTCATCCAGTGCCGCGATCAATTCGGGCGTGAAGTGCAACGCCGCGGTGGGGGCTGCCACCGCCCCGTCCTCAGCCGCAAACATGGTCTGGTAGTCTTCGCGGTCGCGCTCGTCGGTCTCGCGCTTGCCGGCAATATAGGGCGGCAGCGGCATGCGCCCGGCACGTTCGAGCAGTACCTCGACCGGTTCATCGCCTTCGAAAAACAGGATGAAGCTGCCATCGGCAAGGCGCTCTTCGGCAACCGCCGTGACACCGCCGCCGAACTCGGCGACATCGCCAATGCGCAGGCGCTTGGCGTTGCGCACGAAGGCCTGCCAGCGCCTCAGGTCGATGCGCTTGTGCAGCGTCGCGCCGATCTTCGCTTCACCGCGCCGGCCTTCGAGCTGCGCGGGAATGACCCGCGTATCGTTGAAGACAAGGACATCGCCCTCGCGCAGCAGGCCGGGCAGGTCGCGCACGCCGCGGTCCTCAAGCGGGCCCTCGCCGCGCACCACAAGC
The DNA here is from genome assembly GCF_019448255.1 of Qipengyuania flava. Classification (NCBI taxonomy): domain Bacteria; kingdom Pseudomonadati; phylum Pseudomonadota; class Alphaproteobacteria; order Sphingomonadales; family Erythrobacteraceae; genus Qipengyuania; species Qipengyuania flava. The sequence goes on along the minus strand of NZ_CP080410.1, from coordinate 1,538,050 downwards.
ATGCGCGCCGCGTCGCGCGGACGCGCCGGACGCAGGGCAATGCGCTCGGGCGGAAGCTCGAAATCGAAAAGGTCGACTTTCATGACCCGCGCCGCTTAAGCGCGCCGCCCGAAAGGCGCAAACGCTATTCCGAGATCGGCGCGTTCAGATCGTCGATGCTGATCTCTTCCGCTGCGCGCGGAGCCGTGTTCACCGGGACCGGCTTGTTGTCGGCAGCGATCGAGGCCTGCAGGATCCGCGTCGGGTTTGCAGGCGGCTCGCCCCGCGCAATGGCGTCTGCACCGGCCATGTTCGAGATGACACGGCCGAAATTGGTGTAGCTGTTGTCGAGTGTCAGGCGCGGATAGAAGACGATGAAGAACTGGCTATTCGCGCTGTCTTCGCTTGCCGCGCGGGCCATGGAAACCGTTCCGCGAACGTGGGGCATGCGGTGGAACTCTTCCGCAAGGTCAGGCAGGTCCGAACCGCCGGTACCGGTGCCGGTGGGATCGCCCGTCTGGGCCATGAACCCGTCGATCACGCGGTGGAAGATGATGCCGTCGTAAAAGCCCTGCCGCGTGAGCGTCTTGATCCGCTCCACATGGTTGGGCGCCCAGTCGGGCTTCAGGCGAATGGCCACACGCTCACCGTTCGACAGGTCGAGCAGCAGGATGTTTTCAAGGTCTTCGTTGATGTTGAAATTCACCGGCGTGAAAACGCGGGTGTCGGCAGCCGGTTCGGCAGCCGCCTCGTCCTGGGCCTGGGCGGCGAAGGGCGTGGCAACGAGCGAAAGCGCGGCAGCAAGGGCAAGCGAAAACCTGGTCATCGAAATTCCGTCGATTTTGAGATGATTTGAAGGGCCGTCTAGCGCTGGCGGCCTGTCGTTTCAATGAATACGCGATGGAGGCGGCTAGAAGTCGCCCAACCGGCCGATCTTTTCGACCCGGGCAATAACGTCCTCGCACACGTCCTTGCTCACGAAGGGGCTGATGTCGCCGCCGAATAGGGCGATCTCCTTCACGAGCTTGGAAGCGATCGGCTGCAACGACACATCGGCCATGAGGAATACGGTCTCGATCTCGTCGTCGAGCTGCTGGTTCATTCCGGCCATCTGGTATTCGTACTCGAAGTCCGCCACGGCGCGCAGGCCGCGGATCAGGACGGAGGCGCCCTGTTTTTGCGCGAACTTAACAAGCAGCGCGTTGAAGCCCACAACCTCGACATTGGTCAAGCCAAGCGAAGCAATCTCGCGCTCGACCATAGCGAAGCGTTCTTCGGTCGAGAACATGGGGTTCTTCGACGGGTTGGTCGTGACGCCGATGATGAGCTTGTCGACCAGCTTGCTGCCGCGCCGGATAATGTCCGCATGGCCAAGGGTGATGGGATCGAAAGTCCCCGGGTAGATACCGATACGTTCGCCCATCAGTGATCCCTCCTCACGATGAAGTGCGCTAGGTCGACCAGCAGGCGCGCGTCCTCTCCGTGGCTGGCGAGGTGCTGGCCAGCCTGTTCGACGAGCATTTCAGCCTGCGCCCGGGCCTGGTCGACGCCCATCAGCGTGACGAAGGTCTGCTTGCCCTGCCCTTCATCCTTGCGCAGCGCCTTGCCGGCCTTGGTCTCGTCGCCTTCCACATCGAGCAGGTCGTCGGCGATCTGGAATGCGAGGCCGATATCGCGGGCATAAGCCCTGAGATGCGCGCGCCCTTCGGGCGGCACCCGTCCAAGGATCGCGCCCATCTCGACACTCGCCGCCAGCAGCGCGCCGGTCTTCAGTTGCTGGAGACGGGTGATCTGGCGAAGATCGTAATCCTGCTCTTCGGAAACGATATCCATCATCTGACCTCCGGCCATGCCATCGTGCCCGCTGGCCCTAGCAAGGCTCGCCACGAGCTCGGCGCGAACGAAGGGGTCGGTGCTGGTGTCCGGCTGGGTCAGGATGTCGAAGGCCAGCGCGTGCAGGCAATCGCCCGCCAGCACAGCCGTTGCTTCGTCGAAGGCCTTGTGCAGCGTCGGCTTGCCGTGGCGCAGATCGTCATCGTCCATACACGGCAGATCGTCGTGGATCAGCGAATAGGAATGGATCGCTTCGACAGCGCAGCCCGCGTTGACAGCGGCGTTGCGGTTGACGCCGAAGAGTTCGGCCGTCGCCACGACCAGCAGCGGGCGGACACGCTTGCCGCCACCGATCGCCGCATAACGCATCGCTTCGACGAGGCGCGCGCGGGTGTCCTGCGGGACCGGGAGGAATGCGTCGAAGGCGCTGTTGACCTCGTCCTGAATGCGCTCGAGCGCTTCACCGAGGCGTTCGGGCATCGCGGTCATCACGCTCACGCAGCACCGCCGGCATCGAAGGCCTCGGTGCCGGACGGCGCACCGTCGGGTCCGGCGACGATCTTCTCGATCCGGGCCTGCGCCGCGTCGAGACGCGCCTGGCACGCCTTGCGAAGCTGTTCACCGCGTTCGTAAAGGTCGATGCTCTCATCAAGCGGCACGTCGCCGCTTTCGAGACGTCGCACCACGCCTTCCAGTTCGCGCAGCGCCTGCTCGAAGGTGAGCTGTGAAATCTGTGACTGTTCCTCTGCCATCGCGCGGGAGCATTGACGGCCTGCCCGCACGCGGTCAAGTAAACCGAAAACAAGGGGAGCCAATATGACGTGGATTGTTGCTGCCGTTGCCGCGGCGCTCGTGTTCGGGGCGCTCGACGCCGCCTGGCTGAGCTGGGCCGGCCCGAACTTCTATCGCCCGAAGCTGGGCGACATCCTCGCCGAAAGCTTCCGCATGGGCCCTGCCCTTGTTTTCTACGCAGCCTATATCGCGGCCATTGTGTGGTTCGCCGTCCGCCCCGGGCTTGCCAACGGCATCGGCGCAGCGGCCCTCAACGGCGCGTTACTGGGGGCGATCTGCTACGCCACCTATGACCTGACCAACCAGGCGACCATGCGCACCTGGTCCACCACGGTAACCATCGCCGACATCTGCTGGGGCGCCTTTGCCACCGCCGTTGCAGCAAGCGTTGCAACGCTGGCCGTCCAGAAGTTCACCTGATCCGATGTTCATCGGTCACTTCGCGCCCGCCTTCATCGCCCGCGGGGCAACCGAAGAGGCGCCCAAGCTCGGCCTGCTGTTCATTGCCGCGCAGCTTGCGGACTGGGCACTCTTCCTGCTCGCCATTGTCGGGATCGAAAAGCTGAGGATCGTGCCCGGGTTCACCGAAATGGTCCCGCTCGATCTCTACCACATGCCCTACACGCACAGCCTGTTGGGCACCGCCGTCCTGGCCTTGGCTTTCGCAGCGCTCATCTGGTTCCTGACACGGAATATGGTTGCGGCCACCTGGACGGGAATCGTCGTGCTGAGCCACTGGGTGCTCGACCTCGTGACGCACGCGCCCGACATGACCATCGCGGGCGGTGACCAGAAGTACGGCTTCGGCCTGTGGGACAGCCCCATGATCGCCATGCCACTTGAGATCGGCCTCGTCCTGTTTGCCTATTGGTTCTACATCCGCCGCACCAAGGGGCCTCTGGTCCCGCCGCTGATCCTCTTGGGCACGATGCTGGTGTTCCAGGCGATCAACTGGTTCGGTCCGCCGCCTACCGAAGCCGGTATCGGTTTCTATCTCACCGCCATGCTCGGCTTTGCCGTCCTTACCGCAATGGCCTTCTGGGTGCAGACGACACGGTGGCATAAAAACACGGTGGGACTGGCAGTATCGGGCGCGCGGCGCTAAGCGCGCGCCCATGGCAACTGTCGAATCCGCGATCACCCCCGAAGTCGTCGAGCAGCACGGCCTCAGCCCCGAAGAATACGACCGCGTCCTGAACGCGCTCGGCCGCGAACCCAACCTCGTGGAACTGGGCATCTTCTCGGTCATGTGGAGCGAGCACTGCTCGTACAAGAGCTCACGCCTGCACCTGAAGAAGCTGCCGACCGAGGCGCCCTGGGTCATTTGCGGCCCCGGCGAGAACGCGGGCGTGATCGATATCGGCGATGGCCAGGCCGCCATCTTCAAGATGGAGAGCCACAACCACCCGAGCTACATCGAGCCCTACCAGGGCGCCGCAACCGGCGTCGGCGGCATCCTGCGCGACGTCTTCACGATGGGCGCACGTCCGGTGGCGAACGCCAACGCGCTGCGCTTCGGTCGTCCCGAACACCCCAAGATGAAGCACCTCGTGCAAGGCGTGGTCGCGGGGATCGGGGGCTACGGCAACTGCGTCGGCGTGCCGACCGTGTGCGGCGAAACCAATTTCAACCCGGCCTATGACGGCAACATCCTCGTCAACGCGATGACGGTGGGCGTCGCGGATGCGGACAAGATTTTCTACAGCGCGGCGACCGGCGTCGGAAACCCGATCGTCTATGTCGGCTCGAAGACCGGCCGCGACGGTATCCATGGCGCGACCATGGCCTCGGCAGATTTCGAGGAAGATGCGGATGCCAAGCGCCCCACGGTGCAGGTGGGCGACCCCTTCACCGAGAAGCTGCTCATTGAGGCCTGCCTCGAACTCATGGCGACCGACGCGATCGTCGCGATCCAGGACATGGGCGCAGCGGGCCTCACCTCCTCCAGCGTCGAAATGGCGACCAACGGCAAGGCCGGCATCCGCCTCGACATGGACAAGGTGCCCTGCCGCGAAGAGGGCATGACGCCTTACGAAATGATGCTGAGCGAAAGCCAGGAGCGCATGCTCATGGTGCTGAAGCCCGGCAAGGAAGAGATGGCCGCCGCCATCTTCGAGAAGTGGGAGCTCGATTTCGCAGTCATCGGCGAAGTCACCGATACGCAGCACATGGTGCTCGAATTCGGCGGCGAAGTCGTGTGCGATATCCCGCTCGGCCCCCTTGCGGCCGATGCGCCCGAATACGACCGGCCGTATATGTCGAAGGAAGACTACACCGCCTGGGCCGGCATCAAGCCGATGACCGAGCGACCCGATACTGACGATGTCGGCGGCGACCTTATGAAGCTGCTCGCCTCGCCCAGCCTGTCTTCGCGCAAGTGGATTAGCGAACAGTACGACAGCCAGGTCGGCGCAGACACGCTCCAGACCGGCGGCGATGCGGGCGTCGTGCGCGTGCACGGCACCAAGAAGGCGCTCGCCATCAGCACCGACTGCACCCCGCGCTATGTCCATGCCGATCCCTATGAGGGCGGCAAGCAGGCGATTGCCGAGGCCTATCGCAACCTGTGCGCCGTGGGCGCGCGTCCGCTGGCGGTCACGAACTGCCTCAACTTCGCCAACCCGCAGCGTCCCGAAATCATGAGCCAGTTCGTCCACGCGCTCGAAGGCATGGGCCGCGCCTGCCGCGTGCTCGACTTCCCGATCGTGAGCGGCAACGTCAGCCTCTACAACGAGAGCAAGGCGACCGGCGGCGGCAGTGCCATCCTGCCCACCCCTGCCATCGGCGGTGTCGGCCTGATCGACGACTACGATCACATGATGACCATGCCGTTCAAGGCCGAGGGCGAGGCGATCTATCTCATTCATGCCGAGGAATGGGCCACCGCCGATCCGGAACGTTCGCATCTCGGCAAGTCACTGTGGCTTTCGGAAGTGCACGGCCGCGACGAAGGCCGTAGCCCGCCGACCGACCTCACCGTCGAGAAGAACGCGGGCAAGATCATCCTACAACTGATCGCCGACGGTCTCGTTAGCGCTGTCCACGATGTCTCCGACGGCGGCCTCGCCATTGCCCTTGCCGAAATGGCCATGGCGGGCGGCATCGGCGCCGATGTCGAGTGGAACGAGGAATATTCCAAGGCCGCATGGTGGTTCGGCGAAGACCAGGGCCGCTACGTGGTCACCGTCCCCGACACCGAAGCGCTCAACCAGGCGCTCGCCAAGGGCACCGAGAACGACGAGACCGCCGCCATCGGCTTCCGCCGCATCGGCAAGACCGGTGGCACCACGCTGTTCGGCAAGTCGATCGACGAGATGCGCGCGGCGCACCGCAGCTTCTTCAGCGACTGGATGGAAGGCTAAGGGAAGGCGGCTGCGGTGCTGCTGCAGCCCCTCCTCCACTACGGCGGCCACTGGCTAGCCCCGTTCCTCATCGCGCGGATCCTCTGGCCGGCGCGGTGGCTGAAAGCGGGTGCGGTCGTCGCCTCGGCAAATTTGATCGATCTCGACCATCTGCTGGCCGACCCGATCTTCGATCCCAATCGCTGCAGCGTGGGCTTTCACCTGCTCCACGGCTGGGAAGCCGCCCTCGCCTATCTGGCCCTGCTGCTGGTGCCTCGCTGGTGGACGCGAGCTTTCGGGCTCGGCGCGCTGTGGCACCTTGCCGTCGACTTTGGCGACTGCGTGATGCAGGGACTGTGACATGACCGCTGGCTATTCCGGAACCCCGCTCGCCAAGAAGCTCAACTTGCGTGACGGGCACCGCGTCTGGTTCGACGCCATGCCGGAAAGCGTGCAGGACGAAATCGGCGAATACGCGCTCGAGCTGACTTTCGTCGCCGGGCCGCAGGAGGCGCCCGATGCGTCCCACATCTTCGTGACCGAGCGCGCCGCTCTGGAGGAAAAGCTCGCAGCCCTGCGTGAGAATATGGCCCGCGACGGACATGTCTGGGTGAGCTGGCCGAAGAAGGCGTCTGGCGTCCCCAGCGAGATCACGGAGGACACGATCCGGGACGTCGCCCTCCCCATGGGCCTCGTCGATACCAAGGTCTGCGCGGTCGATGAAACCTGGTCCGGCCTCAAGCTCGTGATCCGCAAGGAATTGCGCTGAACGGCGCCCCGGCTTTCCAAGAAACTCAAAAAGTGTAAGAACTGCGTCAGGGTCGCGCGCTCCAATCTGGGGGAGAGGGCGACATGAACACCCGCACATGGCTCGGCATCACAGGCGCAGCAGCGCTCGCATTCGGCGGCGCCACCGCCGCGATGGCGCAGATGTACGAGAAAATACGGCTGGTGAACTCGACCGGCTACACGATCGCGCAGATCTTCATTTCCGCCGGCCATAAGCAGACCTGGGAAGAGGATGTGCTCGACTGGGACGTGCTCGAGGATGGGCAAACGTTCGACCTCGACATGCGCCGGGCGGACAACACCTGCGACTGGGACCTGCGCGTGGTCTATTCCGACGGCGACGAGGCTGTGTGGGACGGCCTCAACCTGTGTGATAACTGGCATTTCGAGCTGTTCTACAACGCGCGAACGGGGGAAACCCACCTTACCGGCTCGAGCTAGGGGTCGAGCGCGGCGAAAAGCTGGGTTAGGGACGGTGTCATGCGTGACCACGAAACCGTCCCCTACTCGCTTCCCGCCATAACCGATGAGGATAGCATCAACCGGGCGCGCTCCCTGCGCGACCGGCTGAAGCAGCGGCGCACCTGCCGCTATTTCTCCGACAAGCCTGTTCCACGCGAAGTGATCGAAGCGGCTATCGAGGCGGCCGGCACAGCGCCCAACGGCGCCAACCACCAGCCCTGGCACTTTGCCGTGGTGTCCTCCCCGGAGAAGAAGCGCGCCATTCGCGAGGCCGCCGAGGAAGAGGAACGCAAGTTCTACGGCGCCGACAAGGACAAGGCGAAGGCAAGCGAGGAATGGCTCGATGCCCTCGCGCCGCTGGGCACGGACGAGGACAAGCCGTTTCTCGAAACCGCGCCCTGGCTCATCGTGGTTTTCGCCCAGCGCAAGGGCGGCATCGAAGAAGACGGCAAGACGCAGAACTATTACGTCAACGAAAGCGTCGGCATTGCCTGCGGCATGCTGATCGCGACTCTGCACGAAGCGGGGCTAGCGACGCTCACCCACACGCCCTCGCCCATGGGTTTCCTGCGCGAGATCTGCGGGCGCCCCGATTGGGAGAAACCGCTGATGGTGGTGGTTGTCGGGCACCCGGAAGAGGGCGCAACCGTGCCCGTCCATGCCTTGCAGAAAAAGCCGCTGGACCAGATCGCCAGCTGGCTGTGAGTGCCTGAGGGTCAGGCGGCGGCCATCTCCTGCTGCTCCTGATGGGCCAGCAGGTCGTAGGGATCGATCCCCTCTTCGCGCCAGATGCGGTGGCATTCGCGATACCAGTGCGGTTCGGGAATGTTCAGCTCGGCGCGGGCTTCTTCAAGGTTCTTGGCAAGCAGCTCGCGGATCGACAGGCCAACCAGCGGCGGGCAAGCCTTGCCCGTGCGTTTCGCCTGGCTGATGGCCTTCATCACTGGCGCCTCGCTCTTCACGAGGCGCTTGAGGTGCAGCGAGCCGGCATAGCCAAGCAGCAGGTGCCCCTGCGCAGGGCTCTGGCCGTGGGTGAAGAGCAGCACGCACTGTTCGCCAAGCGCATCACGGCCGTATCCGGTCAGGACATGCATGAGATCGTGCGTGTCGCGCTGGCGGAAACCGAACCACTGGATGAGATCATCGTAAACCGGGCGACCAACCCGGTCGAATTCTTCCACCAGACCTGCGGCCGACAGGCCTTCACGTTCCATGAAGTCGCAATAGGCGTGCGCTACCGATCCCTCGGGCAGTTTGCGCAGCGCCTCGTGGTCATCGAGGATTGTCGGAAGGTAAGGCTCGCTGGCTCGCAACGCTTCACCATGGGGGCTCAGCGTCAATTCGCGCACGCGCGGGATGAACCGGCCCGACGGCAGCGCGTCGTAGATCTTGAAGACCTCTGCGGTGTTTTCCTTGTCCTTCAGCAGCTCGCGAAAATGGCGGATCGCAGCGAGAGGACGATACCGCGTCTTGGGCCGACGCGGGTGCGAGAGCGGCGTTCCGTCGCGCGCGGTTTCCAGATCGGGCATGGCGAAAGCGGAGCGGGTCATCGGCTTGTTCATAATGGTTCGGTCCTTAACAGAAACCGATCCTAGCCGATTGGAAAAGCGCGCCAAGTCTAGGGTGTGGGGAAATCCTCGGTCCACTCGCTCTGGGGAATGCCGAGTAGCTTGAGGATAGAGCGCAAATCGGCACTGGCGATTCGACCGTTGGCCGCGTCGCGCGCCTTGGGTTTAGCGCGGTAAGCCACACCGTAGTCCGCGGCCTCGATCATGGGAATGTCGTTCGCCCCGTCACCGGTCGCCAGCACCCTTGCGCCCTCGCCCAGGAGCGCGCGCTCTTCCTCTAGCGTGGCAAGCTTGGTCGATGCATCGCTAACCGGTCCGGCGAGCAGGCCCGTCAGCGCACCGCCAGCTACACCAAGGCGGTTGCCGACGACCCGTTCGAAGCCCAGCTGATCCGCCACCGCATCGGCGAAATGATGGAAGCCGCCCGTGACCAGAACCGTCCGGGTCCCCTTGCTGCGCAGCGTGGCGACCAGCGCGCGCGCGCCTTCAACGGGTAAAATTCGTTCGCTAAGACAGCGATCTATCGCGCTTTCCTCAAGCCCTTCGAGAAGGCCGACGCGCTCCTTCAGCGCACTCTCGAAGTCGAGCTCGCCTTGCATCGCGCGTTCGGTGATGGCCGCGACCTTGTCTTTCAGGTCAGCGAAATCGGCGAGCTCGTCGATGCATTCCTGGCCGATCATCGTCGAATCCATGTCCGAGACGAACAGGCGCGGGATCTCGATCTCGTGGTCGGTGACAAGCAGGTCGCACTCACCGAAATGCTCGACAAGGATGGCAGTCAGAGCCGCCCGTTCGCCGTGAGGCAGGGACAGCTGGAGGACATCGCCGCAGAAATCGAGCATCCCCGCCATGGCCACCGGCATGCCCGCATCGGCGCAGGCCTGCAGCGCCTTCTCAAGGCGCGTTTCCACTTGGTCCATGTCTGCTATCAGGCGGGCAATGAGCACCGAGACGTCCCTTTCAGTTTCAACGCCGAAACAACCGGTCGCGCTCATCGCAGGGCCGACCGCCAGCGGCAAGAGCGATCTCGCGGTGCAGTTGGCCCGCCGAGTCGAATCCGCCGGACGACCCGCGGTCGTGATCAACGCCGACAGCCAGCAGGTCTATCGCGACCTGCGGATCCTTTCTGCGCGCCCGAGCGAGGAGGAGATGGACGGTATCGACCATCGCCTGTTCGGGACCTGGGACGGGGCCAAGGCCTGCTCGGCCGCCGACTGGGCCGAGGCGGCGAAAAGCGAGGTTGCCGCGACCCATGCAGCAGGCGGCGTGCCGATCCTGTGCGGCGGGACCGGACTTTACATGCGCACGTTGCTCGATGGGATATCGCCCATCCCGGCCATCGAACCCGACGTGCGCGAGGCTGTACGCGCCTTGAGCACCGAAGAGCTGCGCGAACGGCTGGTGGAGGAGGATCCCGAGGCTGCCGGGCGGCTCGGTCCGCGCGACAACCAGCGCATGGCGCGCGCGCTTGAGGTGGTGCGGTCCACGGGCCGCTCCCTCACCTACTGGCAGGACAGGCAGGAAGGCGGGATCGGCGAATCCGTCACACTCCATCCGCTAGTCCTGCTACCCGAACGCGAATGGCTCTACGCACGCTGTGACCTGCGCTTCGAGCGTATGCTGGACCAGGGCGCGATCGAGGAAGTCGAAGCACTTCTGGAGCGGAACCTCGATCCTGCACTACCCGTGATGCGAGCCATCGGCGTGCCGGAAATCGCCGGCATGATCCAAGGCGAACTATCGCGCGCTCAAGCTATCGCCGCTGGCCAGACCGCGACGCGCCAGTATGCCAAGCGCCAATACACGTGGTTCCGCAACCAGCCACCCGATCACTGGCCGCGCGCGGATAACAAAAGAATCGCTGAAGAGGATTTTTTTGTATCTTTATTTCAAGAATGCGGTTGACCGTGAAATCAATCGCGCGTATCTGGAGTGCAGTCGGCCCGGCGCTTCAGACCCCAGCGCCGGGCCGATTTGTGTCTTTTGAACGCTCAGCAATGGGTCGGAGGGTAACGTGACTACCGAGCGCAGCGGCGCCGCAATCCTGATCGAATGCCTCAAGCGGCAGGGTGTCGAATTCGTGTTCGGCTATCCCGGCGGCGCGGTCCTGCCGATCTATGACGAACTGTTTGCGGACGAAGACATCCGGCACATCCTCGTGCGCCACGAAGCCGGCGCGGCCCATGCGGCCGAAGGTTACGCGCGTTCGACCGGCAAGCCCGGCGTCGTCCTCGTGACCAGCGGCCCGGGCGCAACCAACGCGGTCACCGGCATTGCCGACGCCTATATGGATTCCATCCCGCTGGTGGTGATCACCGGCCAGGTGCCGACCGCGCTCATCGGGACCGACGCGTTCCAGGAAGCCGACACCATCGGCCTCACCCGGCACTGCACCAAGCACAATTATCTCGTGAAGGACCCCGAACGTCTCGGCGCGACGATCGAGGAAGCCTTCCGCATTGCGACCACGGGCCGCCCCGGCCCGGTCGTGGTCGACATTCCCAAGGATGTGCAGATCGCGCTCGCGAGTTGGGACGCACAGGACGACACGCCCCTGCCCTCCCACCGCTACCAGCCCCGCATGGTGGGCGCGGCCGACGAAATTGCCGAAGCGATCGACATGATCGCAGCGGCAGAGCGCCCGGTGTTCTACACCGGCGGCGGCGTCATCAACGCCGGCCCGCGCGCAAGCGAGCTGCTGCGCAAGCTGCAAAACGCCACCGGCGCGCCGGTGACCAGCACGCTCATGGGCCTTGGCGCCTTTCCCGCGGATCATCCCGATTGGCTCGGCATGCTTGGCATGCACGGCACCTATGAAGCCAATATGGCGATGAACCGCGCGGACCTCATCGTGGCGGTCGGCGCGCGGTTCGATGATCGCGTGACCGGCCGCCTCGATGCTTTCGCGCCGGACGCCAAGAAGATCCACATCGATATCGACCGCGCCAGCATCAACAAGATCGTGCCGGTTGAACTCGGCATCGTGGGCGATTGCGGCCATGTGCTCGAACAGCTGGTGGAAGCCTGGGGCGACCGCAAGGCGAACGACCTCAGCGAATGGAACGCCCGTATCCTCGGCTGGAAGGCGCGCGACTGCCTCGCCTATCCCGATCGCGCCGGCGACATGATCATGCCGCAAAAGAGCGTCGAACGCCTGTTTGCCCTGACGCAGCATCGCAACCCGATCATCACCACCGAAGTCGGCCAGCACCAGATGTGGGCGGCGCAGTATTTCGGGTTCATGGGGCCGAACAAGTGGCTCACCAGCGGCGGTCTCGGCACGATGGGCTACGGCCTGCCAGCAGCCATCGGCGCGCAGCTCGGCAATCCGGACAGCCTCGTCATCGACATTGCGGGCGAGGCCAGCATCCAGATGAACATCCAGGAACTGGGCACGGCAAGCCAGTACCGCCTGCCGGTGAAGGTGTTCATCCTCAACAACGAATACATGGGCATGGTCCGCCAGTGGCAGGAACTGACCTATGAGAGCCGCTATTCGAACAGCTATTCCGACAGCCTGCCCGATTTCGTGAAGCTCGCCGAAGCCTATGGCTGGAAGGGCATCCGCATCGAGGACGAAAGCCAGCTCGATGCCGGGATCGAAGCCATGCTTGCGCATGACGGGCCGGTGATCGTCGATTGCCAGGTCGCCAAGGAAGCCAACTGCTTCCCGATGATCCCGAGCGGCGCGGCGCATACCGAAATGCTGCTCTACGGCGACCAGGTCGAAGGCACGATGGACGACGAAGCGAAGGCGCTGGTGTAATGGGCATGATGGCGAAGATACCGACCGGTTTCGCAGACCGGGCCGAACGGCGAAGCTGGTTCACGCGCAGCGATGCAGAAGCCCTGCTCGACTGGCTCGAGGATAGCGGCCACCGCTTCATCGGCATGGACGTTGCGCAAAAGCGCGAGGATGGCGACTGGACGCTGCTGGCCGACACGCTCGACCTCAGCCGCCAGACCGAGAATTTCGAAGCCATCCGCATGGGCCGCGTGTTCCTTGCCGAATACGATGGCGAAGGCCGGATGTTCGAACCCGTGTGGCAGGACTGCGAACAATGAAAATCGCGCAGCAGGTGTCTGAACGCCACGTCCTCAACGTCATCGTCGATAACGAGCCGGGCATTCTCGCCAAGATCACCGGCATGTTCACCGCGCGGGGCTACAATATCGACAGCCTGACCGTGGCCGACATTTCCGAAGACCACGCGATCAGCCGCATCACCATCGTCACCAACGGGCCCGAGCCGGTGATCGACCAGATCCGCGCCCAGCTCGAACGGCTGGTGCCGGTCCACCGTGTCATCGACCTCACCGAAAGCGGCGCGCATGTGGAACGCGAACTGGCGCTGGTGAAGGTCGCCGGAAAGGGCGACAACCGCGTGGAAGCGCTGCGCATCGCCGAACTGTTCCGCGCCAATGTGGTCGACACGACCACCGAAAGTTTCGTCTTCGAGCTGACCGGCTCGCCGGACAAGATCGACAGTTTCATTGCCCTGATGCGCGAACTCGGCCTCGTCGAGGTCGGCCGCTCGGGGATCGTGGGAATGATGCGCGGCACCGACCGCGCGTAAAATGGGGTTAGAAATGCAAGTCTATTACGATGCCGATTGCGACCAGCAGCTGATCAAGGACAAGAAGGTCGCCATTGTCGGTTACGGCAGCCAGGGCCACGCCCACGCCCAGAACCTGCGGGACAGCGGTGTTGGCGAGGTTGTCATCGCCCTGCGCGCAGGGTCGGCCACGGCCAAGAAGGCCGAAGGCGCCGGCTTCACCGTCAAGACGGTCTCCGAAGCGGCGGAATGGGCCGATGTGCTCATGATCCTCGCGCCCGATGAGCACCAGGCCGCGATCTACGCGAACGAGGTCGCGGGCAAGATGCGCCCCGGCACCGCGCTCGCCTTCGCCCACGGCCTCAACATTCACTTCGGCCTGATCGATCCGCCCGCCGATATCGACGTGATCATGATCGCACCCAAGGGACCGGGCCACACGGTGCGCGGCGAATACATCAAGGGCGGCGGCGTGCCGTGCCTCATCGCGGTCCACCAGGAAAGCGAACAGTCGGGCGGCCAGGGCTTCGCCAAGCAGCTCGCCCTCTCCTACGCCAGCGCCGTCGGCGGCGGGCGTTCGGGCATCATCGAGACCGATTTCAAGGAAGAGTGCGAAACCGACCTCTTCGGCGAACAGGCCGTGCTGTGCGGCGGCGTCACCCACCTCATCCAGGCGGGTTTCGAAACGCTGGTCGAAGCGGGCTACGCCCCCGAAATGGCCTATTTCGAGTGCCTCCACGAAACCAAGCTGATCGTCGACCTGCTTTATGAAGGTGGGATTGCGAACATGCGCTACTCGATCTCGAACACCGCCGAATACGGCGACATCAAGACCGGTCCGCGCATCATCACCGACGAGACCAAGGCCGAAATGAAGCGCGTGCTTGCCGACATCCAGTCGGGCCGCTTCGTGAAGGACTTCGTGCTCGACAACCAGGCCGGCCAGCCCGAACTCAAGGCAAGCCGCAAGGCCGCAGCCGCGCATCCGATCGAGAAGACCGGCGCCCAGCTGCGGGCGATGATGCCATGGATCGGCGCCAACAAGCTGGTCGACAAGGACAAGAACTGAGGCTTAAGTCGCGCTCATGGAAGGAGAGACCATGAGCGCGGCCGACAGCCTTGAATTCGCTTGCGAATGCGGATCGGTCGCGGGCGTCGTCGAGCAGGTCTCGCCAAGCGAAGGTGACCGGGTCGTCTGCCACTGTGTCGATTGCCGCGACCTTGTCCGGCACCTCGGGCAGGAGGACTGCGTTCTCGACGAACTCGGCGGTACCGACCTTTATCAATCGCGCTGCGCCCGGGTAAAAATTCACGCCGGCCGCGAGCATCTCGCCAGCCTCCACATGACCGAAGGCAAGACGCTGCGCTGGTATGCGGCGTGCTGCAATTCGCCGATGTTCAACACCTATGCGAACGGCAAGGTGCCTTATGTGACGACGCTCCTCGCCAATGCTGACAAGGCGAAGGCGGACGACCTTCTCGGCCCGCCAATCGGCCACGTGTTTCCCGAGCAAGCCACGGGTGACGGCAGCGCGCTCACGCCAATGCCTTTCAGCCGCCTCATGCGACGCTTCTTCGGGAGGATGCTGAAAGACCTCTTTTCCGGAGACCGTCGTCGCAGCGCGCTGTTCGATGCCAGGACGCTTGAACCGATCGCCCCGCCGCGCCGGCTGACCGAAGCCGAACAGACAGCGCTGGGCCGCGCATGAAACTGACCGATTGCCACAATATCGATGACTTCCGTCTCCTCGCGAAACAGCGCCTGCCTTGGCCCGTGTTCGATTACATCGACGGGGCCGCCGACGACGAGATCACCAAGGCGCGCAACACCAGCGCCTTCGACGAGGTTGACCTCGTGCCCAACGTGCTTGCCGGGGTCGAACAGATCGACACACGCTGCACGATCATGGGCCGCGAAAGCGCCCTGCCCCTCATGCTCAGCCCCACTGCACTCCAGCGCGCCTTCCACCGGGATGGGGAGCGCGCCGTGGCACGTGCCGCGGAAAAGTTCGGCGTGTGGTTCGGCATATCGAGCCTCGCGACGCATTCGATCGAGGAGATCGCCGAGCTGACCAGCGGGCCCAAGCTGTTCCAGCTTTACGTCCACAAGGACAAGGGCCTCAACGCGAGCATGATCGAGCGCTGCCAGGCGGCAAAGTTCGACGCGATTGCCCTTACCGTGGACACCATCGTTTCCGGCAAGCGCGAACGGTGCCTGCGCTCGGGCTTCACCACCCCGCCCCGTTTCACGCCCAGCGCGCTGTGGAGTTACGCAACGCGGCCGCGCTGGACGCTCGATTATGTCTTCGGGCCGAAGTTCCGCCTGCCCAATCTCGACGGGCACGTGCAGGAGGGGACCGGCAAGGCGGTGAGCATCCAGGACTATTTCAACACCATGCTCGATGTGAACATGGACTGGGATACCGCCGCACGCATCCGGCAGGACTGGGGCGGTACATTCGCGCTTAAGGGCGTGATGAGCGCGGCTGACGCCCGGCGCGCGGTCGAGATCGGTGCCGATGCGATCATGATATCGAACCATGGCGGGCGGCAGCTGGACGGCAGCCGCGCGCCCTTCGACCAGCTGCGCGAGATCGTCGATGCGGTCGGCGGCGAGATCGAGATCATCCTCGATGGCGGTGTGCGCCGCGGGACGCATGCCTTGAAGAGCCTTGCCGCAGGTGCGACGGCGGCGAGCGGCGGGCGTCTGTACCTCTACGCCCTTGCCGCAGCCGGGCAGCCGGGCGTAGAGCGCGCGGTGGGCATCCTGAAAGAAGAGATCGAGCGCGGCATGCGCCTGATGGGCGTCACCTCGGTCGACCAGCTTGCGCCGGATCGGCTGCGCTGGCGTTAAGCCACTGCTCAGCCACGCCGGCGCAGGCTGCGCTGCATGAAGTCCCTCATTTTCCTCCCGATTGCGCTAATTGCCGGCTGCGCGCCCACCTCTCCCGGCGACCCGGACGAGACGCCTGCGCCGTCTCCCGCTATTGCAGCAAGCACGCCGACTGCACTTCCGGCCCCGGATGGACAGGCACCTCAGGAAGGCGACCTCACGCCTTGCCCCGGAATCAACCCCGACATCCGCCGGCCGGCAGGCAGCAACTGCCTCGGCATTACGTCCGACCAATGCGGCGCCGATGCGGCGCAAGGCTACATCGGTCAGATAGGCACGCCCGAAGCACGCGAGGCGCTGCGTCGGATGGCGGTCTCGACCACCAATGGCGACTTTCGCTGGATCCCCTACAACACACCCGTGATCGAGGACCTGCGTCCCCATCGCTTCAACGTCGAGCTCGACCCGGACGGTCGCATTGCCCGGATCGATTGTTACTGAGCGAGGATTGCTGCGAAACAGGCGCGCAGTTCGGCGACGAACAGCTCGGGCTGCTCCCAGGCGGCGAAGTGCCCACCCTTGTCGAGATCGTTCCAGTAGACGAGGTTCGTCAGGGTCCGCTCGGCCCATTCGCGTGGTGCGGGGAGGATTTCCTTGGGAAACGCGCTCGCGCCGGACGGTATGGTGACCTTGCCGTCCCCGAACTTGGCAAAGCTTTCCCAATAGAGCCGCGCGGCCGAAGCGCCGGTTGCCGGCAGCCAGTAGAGCATGATGTCATCAAGCACCTGGTCCATCGACAGCGCGTCCCAGGGCGAACCCCCGTTGTCGGTCCAGTAATAGATCTTCTCGAGGATCCACGCCGCAAGGCCGATGGGCGAATCCACCAGCGAATAACCGATCGTCTGCGGCCGGGTGCTCTGCTCTTTCGAATAGCCCGAGTCCCATTCCTGGTAGAAACCGAGCGCCTGAAATGCCTTCAGCACCTTGGGATCGGTGCTTTGCATGTCGTCGGGACCAGGACGGCCGATCGGCATGTTTAGGTGGATGCCCTTGCACCCTTTGGGCGCAAGCTGGCCGATCGCGGTGGTGACCGCCGAGCCCCAGTCGCCCCCTTGCGCGACCCAGCCTTCGTAGCCGAGCCGGTCCATCAGCACCGCCCAGGCCTTGGCGATGCGTTCGACGCCCCAACCCGTGCCGGTTGGCTTGCCCGAAAAGCCGTAGCCGGGCAGCGAGGGCGCAACCACGTGGAAAGCCATCGCCTCCGGATCGGAGGGCTCGGTGAGTTCGTCGATCACGCCGAGGAATTCGACCACCGATCCGGGCCAACCATGAGTGACGATGAGCGGCACGGCGTCCGGCCGGCTCGAGCGCTTATGCAGGAAATGGATGGAGAGGCCGTCGATCTCGGTCGTGAATTGTCCGATGGCGTTCAGCCGCGCCTCGCACCGCCGCCAGTCGTATTCGATCCGCCAATAGGCCACGAGTTCCTTGAGCGCGGCCAGCTTCGTCCCCTGCGACCAGTCGTCCACCGGCTCCTGCTCGGGCCAGCGCGCATGGTCTAGGCGGTCGGCCAGCGCCACCAGCTCGCTTTCGGGGATCTTCAGTTCGAACGGCGTGATCGCAGCCATGCCTAACCTCCTGTCGCTTTCTTCGAGGCTTCGACAACCCGGCTCATATCCGCCAGCAGGATCGTGCTGGTGGCCTTGGCGAGGACGGTTCCATGCTCGTCCTTGAGGTGGCCTTCGTAAAAGCTGGTGCGCTTGCCGTGCCGTTCCACCCAGGCCTCGGCGATCACCTTGCCG
Organism: Qipengyuania flava; assembly: GCF_019448255.1. Lineage (NCBI taxonomy): Bacteria > Pseudomonadati > Pseudomonadota > Alphaproteobacteria > Sphingomonadales > Erythrobacteraceae > Qipengyuania > Qipengyuania flava. Next base: position 1,520,095 of record NZ_CP080410.1, on the reverse strand, counting down.
GGGCGCGTGGGGGCAAAGAAGCTGACCTTGAGTTCCAGCGTCATGGGCACGATGCCCTCGCCGTTCTTGGCCATCGCCGCATGCGCCATCGCCGCGTCGATCCATCCGCTGATGAAGCCGCCCTGCACCACACCGCCCGAATGGCACTGTTCGCGCTTGGCCTCGTACTCGAGGCTGGCACGCCCTTCCGGATCGAGGGTCACCACGCGCAGCAAGCCCATGGTCTCATACAGCTCATGCCCTTCGGCCATTCTCTCTCCTCTCACGAAACAATATGTCTCGCGATGCCCAAGCTTCTTTTGCTTTACAACCCCGCGTAGGCACCGCATAGCAAGGCCCATGCACAAACCGCTCGGCCTTATTATCCTGCGACTTACGCGCCCTTGGGCGTGATAGCTGGCGTGCCTTCCTGACGGTGCGCTGAGCGCCCAAGGGACCAAGACCTCACCACCCGCACGATCTTCCGCAAGACCCGAGAACCCCTGCCATGCCCATGCTCCGCAATCCGAGCAGCAAGTATTCGCCCTTCCCGCAGGTGCCGCTGACCGACCGTCGGTGGCCAACGCGCACGATCACCGCGCCGCCGCGCTGGCTTTCGACCGACCTGCGCGATGGCAATCAGGCGATTGTCGATCCGATGGACGCGCACAAGAAGAACCGCTTCTTCGACCTGCTCGTCGAGGTGGGCGTGAAGGAAATCGAGGTGGGCTTCCCGAGTGCAGGGGCGACCGAGTTCGATTTCATCTCCGGCCTCGTGCAATCGGGCCGCGTCCCCGAAGACGTGCTGGTGCAGGTGCTCACCCAGAGCCGCGAAGACCTCATCCGCACCAGCTTTGCCAGCCTCACCGGCGCGCATGCGGCCATCGTCCACCTCTACAACGCGGTCAGCCCTGCCTGGCGCGAAGTCGTGTTCGGCATGACCAAGGACCAGGTGCGCGACATCGCAGTGCTCGGCGCCAAGGTGATGCGCGACGAAGCCGGCAAGCAGCCCGATACCGACTGGCACTTCCAGTATTCGCCCGAGACTTTCTCGACCGCCGAGCTCGATTTCAGCCTCGAGGTTTGCGAAGCGGTGATGGAGGTGCTCGCACCCACACCCGACCATCCGATCATCCTCAACCTGCCCGCCACGGTCGAGGCGGCAACGCCCAATATCTACGCCGACCAGGTCGAGTATTTCATTCGCAACCTGCCCAATCGCGAGAGCGCGGTGATCTCGCTCCACACGCATAACGACCGGGGCACGGGCGTGGCGGCGGCGGAGCTGGCGCTGATGGCGGGCGCGGACCGGGTCGAAGGCTGCCTGTTCGGCAATGGCGAGCGCACGGGCAATTGCTGCCTCGTGACAATGGCCCTCAATATGTACACGCAAGGCGTTGATCCGGGATTGGATTTCTCGGACATCGACCGGGTTATCGAGACGGTCGAATACTGCAACGAGCTGCCCGTCCACCAGCGCCACCCCTATGGCGGTGAGCTCGTCTACACCGCCTTTTCCGGCAGCCACCAGGACGCGATCAAGAAGGGCTTTGCCGCGCTCGAAACGCAGAACGATCCGCACTGGCGCGTACCCTATTTGCCGATCGATCCCGCCGATCTCGGCCGTAGTTACGAGGCGGTCATTCGCGTCAACTCGCAATCCGGCAAGGGCGGTTTCGCCTGGGTGCTGGAGCAGGACCAGGGCCTCAAGCTGCCGAAGAAGATGCAGGCCGATTTCAGCCCGCACGTCCAGCGCATGGCGGACGAACTGGGGCGCGAATTGAACGCCGCCGACATCTGGGAAGCGTTCAAATCTGCCTACCACGTCCAGACCACCGACAAGCACTTCCAGCTGGTCGATTACGAAGAACGCCGGGCGAGCGACGGCACGCGCCTGTTTACCGGCACCATCGCGGTCAAAGGGCAGGAACAGACCGTCTCGGGCCGCGGCAACGGCCTGATCTCATCCGTGCTGTCGACCATCGAGGACGCCTTCGGCCTCTCGCTGGAAATCAAGGACTATTCCGAACACGCGCTGACGACCGGCCGCGACAGCCGCGCCGCCGCCTATCTCGAATGCCGCACCGCCGATGGCGAAACCATCTGGGGATGCGGGATCGATGAGGACGTGGCGACGGCGAGCGTGAGGGCGGTGCTCAGCGCGGCGAATTCGGCGGTGGGGTGAGGTTTGGTTTTGGGTGGAAGGCGGGCTTCAGTAGTTATTCTCGATGAAGCCGAAAAACTTGAGACTAACGAAGCGCACGACCAACCCGCACGAGAGCATCGCTGGCGCCGCCCAAAGCACATTCGGATCTGAACCCCAGCCTAGGTCAAGCAAATAGTCGGCGAGACCGTAGACCCAGAATCCGGCCAAGATGATGGCGAACAACACCATGAACACATTTGTCGCATTGCGCTGATGGGCTATAAATTCCCTCGTGCTGATTGGTTCTTGTGGCATCATACTATTGGCCTAACGCTTTGGCGGACTGCTCGCAATCATGTCGCTAGCTGCCATTCGATTTTCCTACTTCATCATGCATGGGTAAATCGGTCGGCATGATGCCCCCCAACCTCCAATGCTCGCACCCTCCGCGCCGCAAGACACGCCCTCCCCACTTTTCCTTGCCAGAACCGTGTTCCATGTGTTCCATCCTGATGGAACAGCGCCGGGGGAATCCGACATCGGTCCTACACGGCGCGCACCATAGGGAGAGAGCCACCAGATGACCGCCACCGAAGAGATCCTCGAACCCGATCTTCCGATCATCGACCCGCACCACCACCTGTGGGACCTGCGCCCTTTGGTGCCCTCCTTCCCCGAACCGCGGCACGACTTCATCGAGGCTATTGCGGGCGCGGACTACTACACCTTCGACGAGCTGCACGCCGACACCCACAGCGGCCACAACGTCGTCGGCACGGTCTTCATGGAATGCGGTGCCTTCTACGACGCGAGCCGCGACGAGGCGATGAAGCCGGTCGGCGAGGTCGAGTTCGTGAACGGCGTTGCGGCGCAGGGTGCGAGCGGGCTCTATGGCGACTATCGCCCCTGTGCAGCCATCATCGGCCATGCGGACCTGACGCTGGGCGATGCGGTGAAGCCGGTGATCGAGGCGCTGCTTGCTGCCGGGAATGGCCGCTTCAAGGGCATCCGCCACGCCGCCGCCTGGGACGCCGATCCCGAAGTGCTCGGCCCTCCGTTCCATGCGCCAGAGGGGCTTTACGGATCGGACGCCTTCCGCGCGGGCTTTGCCGCCTATAGCGAATACGGCCTCACCTTCGACGCCTGGCTGCTGGAACCGCAACTGGGCGATGTGCTCGAACTCGCCAAGGCCTTCCCCGACCAGCAGATCGTGCTCGACCATTGCGGAACGCCGCTCAACATCGCGAGCTATCGCGGCAAGCTGCACGAGCGCTTCAACACCTGGCGCCGCTCGATCCATGCGCTTGCCGAATGCCCCAATGTGGCGGTGAAGCTGGGCGGCCTTGCCATGGCCTTCTGCGGCCTGCCCGAGGATGGGCCGGCAAAGGGCCACGGTTCGGAGCACCTTGCGGGAATGTGGCGCCCCTATATCGAAACCTGCATCGAAGCCTTCGGGGCTGAGCGCGGCATGTTCGAATCGAACTATCCCGTCGACCGCTGGGGCGCGAGCTATCCGGTGCTGTGGAACGCCTTCAAGCGCCTCGCACAAGGCCACAGCGCGGATGAGAAGCGCGCGCTGTTCGCTGGCACCGCCGCGCGCATCTACGACATCGAGCACGTCCTTCCGGCAGCTTGACCCTTACGTAACGTCACCCTCGACAAGCGCGCCCGCGCGCCATACCCCCCGCCGCACCCATTGAGAGAGGAACCCATCGCATGAGCCTGCCCGCCCCCTTCGACAAGCTGCGCATCCCCGTCATCGGGTCACCGCTGTTCATCGTATCGGGTCCCGAACTGGTCATCGCCCAGTGCAAGGCGGGCATCGTGGGCAGCTTCCCGGCCCTCAACGCCCGCCCGCAAAGCCAGGTGGACGAATGGCTCCACCAGATCACCGAGGAACTGGCCGCGCACAATCGCGACAACCCGGACCGTCCGGCAGCGCCCTATGCGGTCAACCAGATCGTCCACAAGTCGAACGATCGCCTCGATGCGGACATGGAAACCTGCGCCAAGTGGCAGGTGCCGATGGTGATCACCTCGCTCGGCGCGCGCGAAGAGGTGTTCCAGGCTGTCGACAGCTGGGGCGGTATCACGCTGCACGATGTCATCAACGACCGCTTTGCCCGGAAGGCCATCGAAAAGGGCGCGACCGGCCTGATCCCGGTTGCCGCCGGTGCGGGAGGCCACGCCGGCACGCTCAGCCCGTTTGCGCTGATGCAAGAAATCCGCAGCTGGTTCGACGGGCTCGTCGCCCTGTCGGGTTCGATCGCCCATGGCCGCTCGATCCTTGCAGCGCAGGCGCTTGGCGCGGACTTCGCCTACATCGGATCGCCCTGGATCGCGGCCACGGAAGCCAACGCCGACGAAGGCTACAAGCAGGGCATCGTGGAAGGCGACGCAAGCGGCATCGTCTACACCAACCTGTTCACCGGTGTGCACGGCAATTACCTGCGCTCGAGCATCGAAAGCGCCGGCCTCGATCCGGACAACCTGCCCGAAAGCGATCCGAGCAAGATGAACTTCGGCAGCGGCGGCAACACCAAGGCCAAGGCGTGGAAGGACATCTGGGGCTCTGGCCAGGGTATCGGCACCGTCACCAAGAGCGCGCCGGTCGAAGAAACGGTCGCGCGCCTCGAAGCCGAATACACCGCCGCCAAGGAAGCGCTGGCCAAGGCGACCGCCTAGGAGCCCGTCGCGCCCCACAGCATCTCGGCCATGGCGTCGAGATGGGTGAAATCCTTACCCTTGCCCAGCGGGTCCTTGCGGTTGAGCCGCAGGGGCTTTCGCCGGTCGAGCAGGTTCAGGCGCAGCGAATGTTGCAGCTTCGCCAGATGCAAAAGGGCAATCTCGGCAGCGCGGGCGGGATCGCCTGGACTACGGAGCGACCAGTGACGCTCGATCCGGCCGACCCGCTCGATCACCATGTCGTTGTAGTCCCGGTGTGGCCCGCGGTGGAGCGGGAGGGCAAGCCGCCGCACCGCCTCTTCGCGGGCAGGCAGAAGCAGACCGTTGCGGCGAAAATCGTGAAAGCCGATGCGATCGTGCCCGAGCGTGCGGAAGAACGGTCCAAAGCATCGCTGGCCAAGCAGCTGGCGCGGCAAAAGGTGGTGGCGCTGCAGTGACGGATCGTAAGCCGCCGTCCCGCACCTGTTGACTGCCCGAAACGGCATTGGCGCGCGTGCTGCGCAAGCGGTCTCCAAGATGCCCTCCCCCACTTACACCGCTAGCCCGGCTCCACCCGGATCCGACCGCTCGCCTCATCCCGCAATAGGGTGAGTGGCGCGCCGTCTTCTGCAGGGAAAGTCCACGTCTCCTCGGGGAGCTCCGCACCGACCAGTTCGTGGATGAGCCGCATGGCAAGCCGTGTCGCTGAAAGGCGGTCCCGTGCGGCCTCCGGTGCGACTTCGAGTTCATGTCCGATGAAGAACGACAGCCCTTCCGTTTCAAGCTGCCCAGCATCCGTCATCTCGAACCCGACGAAGCAGAGTGCCGGGAAAGGCCCGCCTTCGAGCCATCCAGTCACGGCTTGGTCGAGGAACGCCGGGGAACTCGCTAGGCGCGCAGGCCCCCAGCAGACCGCCCGCACCCCCGGCAAATCGCGCGCAATCACCGCACCGATCCGCGCGAGGGTGCGGATGATCGGCAGGGCGTGCGCGCCCTCGGCAATATGGGGGCCGGGGAAAAGGCCGATCGCTTCGCTGGTGTCGGTCGGCTCCGCATCGATTCCGACACGAAAGCGAACGTCCGGCGCGGGTAGAGGAGCGGAGTTTCCAAGGCCGAGCACATCAAAACTCAAGCCATCGCACACCAGCTCGAGCCATTGCGGGCGTTCCACCCGGTCGGTGTCGGCCTGGGCAACATGCGCAGCCGATCCTACCGCGCTGGGATCATAGGCCACATCGCAGCCCCGGATGGATTCCACCAACGACAGGATGGCCGCGCTGTCCGGCCGCGCGCCACGATCGAACAGCAAGGTCAGGCCGGGCCTTTGTCGCCCGGTCAGCTCGCGCGGGTTCCCGTCAACCGTCACGCCTTGCACTGTCCCCCTAACCCAATGCCCTGCACTCTTGGACGCATTCCGATAGCCCGTCGAGTCTTCCCAGCGTAAACCCTCGATTTCGGACGCAAAATCAGAAGATTCCCTGGCGCAAACCTTCCGCCAGGGCAGCGCCCATCTCTCCGGCCATGGCAAGCTCCTCGCCCGAAACCTGTTTCGGGGCGAGGATCGACTTGGGGTCTTGCGCGTCCGTTCTGACGATCTCAGCGGGTGCCACGCGCTTTAGCCGCCACCCGGTTGCGATCCGGTCGATCTGGCGCTGCGCCCCCTCACCGTCGGACCCGGCTGCGATGATCGTCGCATAGGCCAAGCCCTCAATCTTCCCGAGCAGCGGATAATAGCAGCGGTCGAACATCTCTTTCATCTCGCCGCTCATGCTCGCGAGGTTTTCGGGACAGCAGAACAGGTATCCCGACGCTTCGAGCAAGTCGTCCGGCTCCACATCTCTCGCCCTCACAAGGCGCGCCGCTTCGCCCGCGCCGGATTTCGCCGCCGCGGCAAGCTGCTCGCTAGCGCCCGTGCGACTGTGCCAGATAATGAGGAGTGGTCCGGAGCCCATGGCGGTGAGGTTCCCCAGAGGCTGTCGATTGTCAATCCGCACGGCTTCCGCGCTGCGCGATGAACGCGTATGGCAGACCTATGGCATCGCAGGCCCTTTCCCATGTCTACGGAGTATCCGCATCGCTCACCGGTCGCGCCTGGCGCTGGCGCGGGGGGAATATGGAGCTCGGCAACTCGCCTGAGCTTGGCGGTGATGTCGTGCGCCAATTGCTGCTGTCGCGCGGCGTGCCGCCGGAAGATATCGAGCGGCATCGCAGCCCTACGCTGCGCAGCTTCCTGCCCGATCCGTCGATCTTTCGCGATATGGACACGGCGGCCGACCGGATTGCCCAGGCGGTCATCGCAGGCGAGACGATTACGATCTACGGCGACTACGATGTGGACGGGGCGACAAGTTCCGCGCTGCTGATCCGCTTGCTGCGCGAGCTTGGGGTCGAGGCGGGTTACTACATCCCGGACCGCCTGCTGGAAGGCTACGGCCCTTCGGGAGAGGCTCTGGTCAAGCTGGGGCGCGAGGGGTCTAGCCTTATCGTCACGGTTGATTGCGGAGCCATGGCGCACGAGGCGCTTGGTATGGCGCATGAAGCGGGCGTCGACGTCATCGTGGTCGACCACCACAAATGCGCCGCCGAGCTTCCCCAAACCGTGGCTCTGGTAAACCCGAACCGGCTCGACGAGGAAGACGATGCGGCCGCGCACGGCCATCTGGCCGCGGTGGGCGTGGCTTTCCTCCTTGCCATTGCGCTCGTGCGGACCCTGCGCGAGCGCGGCTTCTTCGCTGACCGCAAGGAACCGGACCTGCTGGCCCTGCTCGATGTGGTGGCGCTTGGCACGGTCGCCGACGTTGCCGCTCTCCATGGCCTCAACCGGGCCTTCGTGGCCCAGGGCCTCAAGGTCATGGCGAAGCGCGACAACATCGGGATGTCCGCGCTGATCGATGCAAGCCGTCTGAAGCGCGCCCCCGCCTGCTCGGACCTCGGTTTCGCGCTCGGCCCGCGCATCAACGCTGGCGGTCGGGTGGGCGAATCCACCCTCGGCGTGCGCCTCCTCACGACGCAGGATCCAGAAGAGGCCCGCGAGATTGCAGCCCAGCTTTCTGCCCTCAACGAAGAACGGCGCGCGATCGAGGCTGCGGTGCAAGAAGCGGCAGAGGAACAACTCGCCTCGCAACACAACCGCGCGGTGCACCTGCTATCGGGCGAAGGCTGGCACCCCGGCGTGATCGGGATCGTGGCCGGCCGGATCAAGGAAAAGACCGGCAAGCCTTCGCTGGTCATCGCCGTGGACGGCGAGACCGGCAAAGGCTCGGGCCGCTCCATTGCGGGCGTCGATCTGGGCGCGGCGATCATACGGGCCCGCGACGAAGGGCTGCTGGTCGCGGGCGGAGGTCACGCCATGGCCGCGGGGCTGACCGTGACCACCGACAAGATCGATGCGCTGGCCGATTGGCTCGACGCCACGCTCGAAGGGCAAGTCGCACGCGCTTCGGCAAGCCGCGAGATGGCGCTTGATCTCGCGGTGTCGCCCGGCGGCCTGACGCCCGAGCTCGTCGGCTCGCTCGAAGCGGCAGGGCCTTTCGGTGTCGGCTGGCCGGGACCGCGCGTCGCCGTGGGCCCGGTACGGCTGGTGAAGTGCGATATCGTCGGCGCCGACCACGTCCGGCTGATCGCGGCTGGGGACGACGGCAAGAGCTTCAAGGGCATCGCATTCCGCGCGGCGGAGAGCGAAATGGGACAGGCGCTCCTGCACGCCTCGCGCGGGCGCAAGCTGTGGCTGGCAGGCCGTGTGAAGATCGATGATTGGGGTAGCCGGCCGCAGGCGGAACTCCACCTCGAGGACGCCGCTTGGGCGGATTAGTGAAATTGCCTGCATTGGAGGGTTGACGCCTCGCACCCCCACGCCTAATTGGCCCGCCACGCCACCGACCCCGCAAGGGGTGTGGCCCGTTCGTCTAGCGGTTAGGACGCGGCCCTTTCACGGCTGAAACACGGGTTCGATTCCCGTACGGGTCACCACGGTGGCGGTATTGCCTTGGCAATCCGCGAAAAAGCGCCACTCCTGTGGCCCGTTCGTCTAGCGGTTAGGACGCGGCCCTTTCACGGCTGAAACACGGGTTCGATTCCCGTACGGGTCACCACCAACTCCCCCTTCGAGAAACCGGTAGCGCGCTCTGCTGCGCGCCGCTAAGCCGCGCGGCAATGAGCGAGAGCAGATTTCCCTGGTCCGGATTCGGCATAGCGCTGGCTGCTTGCGCCGTCCTCGCCACGCTCGACATCGACCTCATCTACGTCGGCCTGTTCCTCGCCGTATGGATCGGTTCGCTTTACCTCGTCGCTGCGCGACCGCCGGAGGCAAAGGCCGCGCCTTCAGACGGCGCCCTCACCCGCGACAGCATGGCCGACCTGTTCGAGCATTCCGAAACCCCGGTTGTCATCACCGAACGGGACCGGGTGATCATCGCCAACCTTTCGGCCCGCAAGCTCCTCGGCAGTCACATCATGGCGCAGGATGTGCGCATGGCGCTTCGCCAGCCCGAAGCCATTCGCCTGCTTGAACGCAACGCGGAAGGCGGCGCGGTAGTCCGCGGGCTCGCCCGCCGGACCGATATCTGGCGGATCAACCGCAAGACCCTGCCCGGCGACCTCGCGGTCATCGAATTCGTCAACAAGACCGCCGAAGCCGACATTTCCCGCGCGCATACCGATTTCGTCGCCAACGCAAGCCACGAACTGCGGACACCGCTCGCCTCGATCATCGGCTACGTCGAGACCCTCCAGGAGGATGTAGAGAATCTCGACCCGAAAATGGCCGGGAAGTTCCTAGGTACAATCCAGCGCGAGGCCCGACGCCTGCAGGATCTGGTGAGCGACCTGATGTCGCTATCGAGGATCGAGGCGGAGAAGCACGACCTTCCCGAAAAAGTGCTCGATCTCAACAAGCTGGTCGAACGGGCCGCTAGCGATGCAGCGGCTGGCGAGCGCGCGTCCCTCCTGGACTACGAAGCGACTGGTGACTTCACGGTACTGGGTGACCAACAGCAGCTCGAACAGCTCGTGCGAAACCTTGTCGACAACGCGTTCAAATATGGCGCCCAGGGTGAAGCGGTGACCGTGCGCCTGCATCCGCGCGGGCGGAACCGGGTGCGTCTAACCGTCACCGATCGCGGTGAAGGCATCGCTGCCGAGCATGTCCCGCACCTCACGCGCCGCTTCTACCGCACCGACCCCGGTCGCAGCCGCGCGTCGGGCGGGACCGGCCTAGGCCTCGCAATCGTCAAGCACATCGTCGAACGCCACCGGGGCCGACTCGATATCGAGAGCACGGTTGGCGAAGGTACGAGAGTGACCGTTACGCTTCCGATCGAGACCAAGAGCGAAGAGGTGTGACGGCTCAGCACGATCCTGATTCTTTTGGGTAACTTTCGAAAAGACAGCGCCAAGCGATAGACCGTCACAAAAGAGTCATTTGAGCGTCATAGTGGCGTCGTCGGATCGTAATTCCCACGAAGGACTTCATTCGATGATCAATCGCCCGCGCCTCGGCGTCCTGGCTGCTGCCCTGAGCTGCACGTTCGCCACTCCCGTCTACGCCCAGAGCGTCACCGTTTCGGCCGATGAGCTTGCCGAAATGCGCGCGCAGCTCGCGGCGATGAACGCCCGAATCGGACAGCTCGAAGACGAGCTCGCCGCCGCAAAGGCGACCGACACCGAACAGAACGCCACGATCGCAGCCAACACCGAAGCGGTTGCCGCAGCGGCCGTTGCGGCAGCCGCACAGCCGGCTCCCACTGTAGCGACGCTCGAAAAGAGCGACGGCTGGAGCTTCAAGCCCCGTGGCCGCCTGATGTACGATGCAGGCTGGACCAGTGTCCCCTCCTCGACCGGCGCCAGCGACGGCTTCCAGAACGAAGTGCGCCGCGCCCGTCTCGGCGCCTCGGGCGATATTCCGGGCGGCTTCGGCTACAAGTTCGAGATCGACTTTGCCGGCAACGAGGTCGAAGTGGCCGATGCCATCCTGACCTACGAGCATGGCAACGTCGATGTGGCGATTGGCCATCACAACAACTTCCAGTCGCTGGAAGAGCTGACCAGCAGCCTGCACACCACCTTTATCGAACGCGCCGCCTTCACCGACGCGTTTGGCTTCGAACGCCGCATCGGTGCGTCGGTGTCCTATTCGAAGGGGCCGTTCCTTGCCCAGGCCGGCGTCTTCACCGACAATTTCGACGACACCGCCACCAAGAACCGCGGCGTCGATGCGCGTTTCGTCTTCATGCCCAAGTCGGGCGATGCGCAGCTGCACTTCGGTGGCTCGTTCCACTACAACGACATCGACGATCCCGCGAACACCGTGCGCTATCGCCAGCGCCCGCTGGTCCACTTCACCTCGGAGCGGTTCGTCAACACCGGCCGCCTGAACGCCAGCAGCGAAACCGGCTTTGGTCTTGAAGGCGCTGCCATCGCGGGCCGCTTCCACGCTGCAGCCGAAGGCTATTGGCAGAAGGTCAACATCCCCGGAATGACCATGGATCCGACCTTCTTCGGCGGGTACGTCGAAGCCGGCGTTTTCCTCACCGACGACACGCGCGGCTACAAGGGCGGCAAGTTCGATCGCACCAAGCCGAACTCGCCGGTTGGCGAAGGCGGCTTCGGTTCGCTCCAGTTCAACGTCCGCTACGACCACCTCGACCTGAACGACGCTGGTATCCTCGGCGGCCAGCAGGCCGGGTACTTCGCCTCGCTGATCTGGAAGCCGACCGACTACACGCTCTTCATGATCAACTACGGCCGCCTCGAATACACCGATGCGGTCCTGCCGACGGCTTCGGGCGATACCTCCTACGGCGTCGACTCGATCGGACTGCGCGCGCAGATCGATTTCTAGGCGTCCCAGTCAAACGATTGTCGTACCCGTGTAACATTGAGGCGCTTTGGCGCCGCTAGCTAACAACCCAAGGTGATCCTGATGACCAAGACCAAATCCTTCATCTTCGCTGCCGTTTCGGCTGCTGCCCTCGCCGCTTGCGGCAGCGCTGGCGGCGACGGCGCTTCGCGCGACTCGATCCGTGCGGTCGGCTCCTCGACCGTCTTCCCCTTCGCCAAGGCCGTTTCGGAAGCCTTCGTGCGCTCGAACCCCGACTTCAAGTCGCCGATCATCGAATCGACCGGAACCGGCGGCGGCATGAAGCTGTTCTGCGCCGGCGTCGGCGCTGACACGCCCGACATGACCAACGCCTCGCGCCGCATGAAGGCCAGCGAATTCGCTGACTGCCAGGCCAATGGCGTGACCGACATCATCGAACTGCAGGTCGGCCTCGACGGTATCGCTTTCGCTTCGGCGCAGGGCGGCATCACCATGAACCTGACGCCCAAGCAGGTCTACGAAGCGCTGGCCGCTTCGCCCTACGGCGGCGAGCAGACCAACACCAACTGGTCGGATGTCGATCCCTCGCTCCCCAACCAGCCCATCCTCGTCTATGGTCCGCCGAGCACCTCGGGCACCCGCGACGCGCTCAAGGAGCTTGTCCTTGAAGCCGGTTGCAAGACCAACGAGGAAATGAAGGCGCTCAAGGAAAGCGACGAAGACCGCTACGACCAGGTCTGCACGGAAGTGCGCTCGGACGGCGCCTATGTCGACCAGGGCGAGCAGGACAACCTGATCGTGCAGAAGATCGAAGGCAACCCGAACGCGGTTGGCGTCTTCGGCTACAGCTACCTCGAAGAGAACGCCGACAAGGTCCAGGGCCTCAACATGAACGGCGTCGCCCCGACCTACGAAAACATCTCGAGCTTCGAATACCCCGGCGCTCGTCCGCTCTACGTCTATGTCAAGAAGGCGCACATCGACGCCATCCCGGGCCTGAAGGAATATCTCGCCCAGTGGACGACGATGTGGTCGAAGGATGGTGATCTTGCCAAGATCGGCCTTGTAGCTTCGCCCGATGACGTTATGGCGGCCAACCTGACCGCAGCCACCGAGTTCACCACGCTCGACGGCACTGAACTCAAGTAAGGTTTAATGTAACGCACATGTCGCCAGCCATCTTGCTCCTCCTGGCCCTCGGGCTCGGGCTCGCCGGATGGTTGGCGGCTCGTGCGCGTGCATGGACCTTCCGGCGTGAAAGCGCCGACGGCAGGATCGCATCCCTGCCGAACTACCACGCGTGGTATGTCGCGCTGTGGATCGCGCTTCCCGTGCTGGCCTTTGTCGGCCTGTGGAGCGCCATTGCTCCCGGGCTTGTAAGCCAGTCGGTCCTCGCGAGCCCGGCAGCCGCCGAACTCCCCGAGTTCGGTTTCCAGCGCCAGACAATCCTCAACGAAGCGCGGGCGGTAGCCACCGGAGCGGCTCCAGCGGTGTTCAACCCGCAGGCAGCGGCCCTGGTCGAACCCTATCGCGAGGCGCTGTCGCACTACAACTTCATCGGTATCGCGGTCGCGCTGCTGATTGCCTTCCTCGGGGGCACTTACGCCTTCCTGCGCCTGAAGCCTGACTTTGCCGCGCGGACCAAGGTGGAGCGGATCGTAATGGCGATCCTGCTCGGCGCGTCGCTGGTCGCTATCCTGACCACCATCGGCATCCTCGCGAGCCTCGTGTTCGAGACCGTCCGCTTCTTCGGCATGGTCTCTCCGATCGACTTCCTGTTCGGGACGCACTGGGGCCCCGACCCCATGGCGAACCCGGAGAACCCCGATCCCTCTCGCTATGGCGCCGTGCCGCTGTTCTGGGGCACGCTGTTCATCGGCGCGATCATCGCCATGATCGTGGCCATCCCGCTTGGCCTGATGAGCGCGATTTACCTGACGCAATATGCCAATCCGAAGCTGCGTTCGTGGATCAAGCCGGCGCTCGAAATCCTCGCCGGTGTTCCGACCGTCGTTTACGGCTACTTTGCCGCGCTGACGATCGCTCCGGCAATCCGCGACATTGCTCTCGCAATGGGCTTTGCAAACCCTTCGACGGAAAGCGCGCTCGCTGCCGGTCTCGTCATGGGCGTGATGATCATTCCGTTCGTCTCGTCGATGGCCGACGACAGCATCACCGCCGTTCCGCAGGCCATGCGTGATGGCAGCCTCGCCATGGGCGCAACGACGAGCGAAACCATCCGCCGCGTGCTGGTCCCCGCTGCCCTGCCCGGCATCGTGGCCGGCATCATGCTCGCCATCAGCCGCGCGATCGGCGAAACCATGATCGTGGTCATGGCCGCGTCGACCGCAGCGAACCTATCCGCCAATCCGCTCGACCGGATGACCACGGTCACTGTCCAGATCGTCAAGATGCTGACCGGTGAAGGCAGCTTCGACCACCCGGCAACGCTCAGCGCGTTTGCGCTCGGCTTCGTGCTGTTCCTGGTCACGCTCGGCCTCAACTTCATCGCTCTCAGCGTCGTCAAAAGGTACCGCGAAGCTTATGACTGAGCGTGTCGCCCCTACCCGCACTCCCGCGTTCGAAGCGCGGCTGAAGAAGCGCTACGCGGCAGAGCGCCGGTTCAAGGCCATCGGCCTGACCGCGATCCTCTTTTCCGTCGTCGTGCTCGTGTTCCTCCTCGGCACCATGACCGTCAACGGCGTCGGCGGCTTTCAGCGCGTCGAGCTGCGCGTGCCGGTCGACTTCACGCAGGCAGGGATCGCTGCCGATCCTTCGACGATGGAGCAGCCCGGCGCCCTTGCCTCGCTCGAGGCGCAGGGCCTGCGCGACGTCGTCCAGTACTTCGCGACCGAGGAACTGGGCGAGGAAGCGGCCGAAGAGCTCGGCAGTCAGGCCTGGCGCGATGTCGCAGCGGCGATCATCGCCGATCCGTCGATCCTGCGCGAAGAAGTCACCTTCACCCTTCCCGCCTCGGCCGATCTTGCGTCTGGTTACGAGGGCGAAGGCGCGCAGGACATGCAGGCGCTGGCCGCCCAACTGGCCGAGCGCGGCCAGATCGAAAAGAACTTCGACAGCGGGTTCCTGACCCGGTCCGATGCCACCAACCCGCAGCAGGTTGGCATCTGGGGCGCCCTCAAGGGCTCGATGCTCACCATGATCATCACGCTGCTGCTCGCTTTCCCTATCGGCGTTCTGGCAGCACTCTATCTCGAGGAATACGCGCCAAAGAACCGGTGGACGGAATTTATCGAGCTGTCGATCAACAACCTCGCCGCGGTGCCTTCGATCATCTTCGGCCTGCTCGGCCTGGCGGTCTTCCTCACGCTGTTCCCGAACCTGCGTTCGGCCCCGATCATCGGGGGTATGACCCTCGCCCTGATGACCATGCCGGTTATCGTCATCTCGGGTCGTAACGCCATCAAGGCAGTCCCACCCAGCATTCGCGATGGCGCGCTGGCGGTGGGTGCCTCGCCCGTACAGGTCGTGTTCCACCACGTCCTGCCGCTTGCCCTTCCCGGCATCCTGACCGGCACGATCATCGGCATGGCCCGCGCCCTTGGCGAGACTGCGCCGCTGCTGATGATCGGGATGCGCGCCTTTGTCGCAACCCCGCCCGATGGCTTCACTTCTCCGGCAACCGTCCTGCCGATGCAGATCTTCCTGTGGTCCGATGAAATCGACCGCGGCTTCGTCGAACGCACGAGCGCGGCCATTATCGTGCTATTGCTGTTCCTGCTCGTGATGAACGGGCTTGCCATTTACCTGCGTAACAAGTTCGAGAAAACCTGGTGACCGTAGTCCACGACAACCTCGAGAAAACCGAAGCCAAGATGAGCGCCAAGGACGTCTCCGTATTCTACGGGGACAAGAAGGCGATCGACGAGGTTTCGATCGACATCCCGACCGAATACGTCACGGCGTTCATCGGCCCCTCGGGCTGCGGCAAGTCGACCTTCCTGCGCACGCTCAACCGCATGAACGACACGATCCCGACCGCGCGTGTCGAAGGCGAGATCGCGCTCGACGGGCAGGACATCTACCGCTCGGGCATGGATGTCGTGCAGCTGCGTGCGCGCGTCGGCATGGTCTTCCAGAAGCCGAACCCGTTCCCGAAGTCGATCTACGAGAACATCGCCTACGGCCCGAAGATCCACGGCCTTGCAGAAGGCAAGGACGAGCTCGACGCGATTGTCGAGAAGTCACTTAAGCGCGCCGGCCTGTGGGAAGAAGTGAAGGATCGCCTGCAGGACAGCGGCACCGCGCTGTCGGGCGGACAGCAGCAGCGCCTGTGCATCGCCCGTGCGATTGCCGTCGATCCCGAAGTGATCCTGATGGACGAGCCCTGCTCCGCGCTGGACCCGATTGCCACGGCAAAGATCGAAGAGCTCATCGCAGAGCTCAACGGACGTTACGCGATCGTCATCGTCACCCACTCCATGCAGCAGGCTGCACGTGTCAGCCAGCGCACCGCCTTTTTCCATCTCGGGAAAATGGTGGAATATGGTCGTACTTCTGACATATTTACCAATCCGCACGAACAGCGCACCCAGGATTACATCACGGGACGCTATGGATAAGACCATGAATTCCATGCAAGAACACACTGTTAAAGCCTTCGACGAGGACATCACCCGTCTGCGCGGCCTGATTGCCGAAATGGGCGGTCTGGCCGAAGCCGCGATCGAGCGTTCGCTCGAGGCGCTGGTCAAGGGCGATGACGAGCTCGCCGACAAGGTGATCAAGGCCGACAAGAAGATCGACGCGCTCGAAAGCGAGATCGACAAGCTGTCGGTGCGCATCATCGCCCTGCGCGCGCCGATGGCCGACGACCTTCGCGAAGTCATCGCCGCGCTGAAGATTGCCGGCGTGGTCGAGCGGATTGGCGATTATTCCAAGAACATCGCCAAGGCGAGCAAGGAGATCGGCGGAAACCGCAAGCAGTTCGAACCGCTCACGCTGCTCCCGGCGATGGCCGAGGTGGCTGCGGAAATGGTCCACGATGTGCTGACCGCTTACGCTGCACGCGACGCCGAGCTCGCGCGCGAGGTTATCGCGACGGACGAGAAGGTCGACGCCTTCTACAATTCGATTTTCCGCAACCTCGTCAGCCACATGGTCGAGAACCCTTCGACCATCTCGAGCGCCGCGCAGATGCTGTTCATCGCGCGCAACCTCGAGCGCGTTGGCGACCATGCGACGAACGTTGCAGAAATGGTTCACTTCGCGGCGACGGGCACCTACCCGCCCGACGAGGACGGGTGACATAAAACTGTAGCGCGAGGGTCATAAAGCCGTGCCGACCGAGACTGAAAATTCCCGGAAAGGCAAGGATTTGCACGCCGCCAAACTGCTGCTGGTAGAGGACGATCCCGCCCTCTCCGAACTGCTTGAGTACCGTTTCACCAACGAAGGCTACCAGGTACGCACCACGTCCGACGGGGACGAGGCTCTCCTGCTGGCTGCGGAAGACGTGCCCGACCTCGTTATCCTCGACTGGATGATCGAAGGCACCAGCGGCATCGAGGTCTGCCGCCGGCTTCGCCGCGACAAGGAAACGGCCCACGTTCCGATCATTATGCTCACCGCACGTGAGGCGGAAGACGATCGTGTGCGCGGGCTCGACACTGGCGCCGACGATTATCTGACCAAGCCCTTCTCGCCGCGCGAGCTGCTTGCCCGCGTTGCCGCCGTCATGCGCCGCATTCGCCCGGCCCTTGCCGGTGAAAGCATCGAGGTCGGCGACATCATGCTCGACCCCGTCGCACACAAAGTCACGCGCCGCGGCCGCACTTTGCAGCTCGGCCCGACCGAATATCGCCTGCTCAAGTTTTTCATGGAGAGCCCGGGCCGCGTGTTCAGCCGCGGGCAGCTGCTCGACGGTGTCTGGGGCACCGAGAGCGAGATCGAACTGCGCACGGTCGATGTCCATATCCGCCGCCTGCGCAAGGCGATCGAGATCGAAGGCGCGAAGGATCCGGTCCGCACGGTGCGCAGCGCAGGCTACTCGCTGGAAGCCTGACAGCTAAGCTAGCGGCACACGCTGCTCCAGCGTGGGCTCATATCGAGATGGAAGTGGTCCGCATGGGCCGCGTTGTAGTCCGGTGAAAGGACCGTCGCGAAGGCGCCGCAGGCCCCGTCGCGTACCTCGCGCAGGAACCGCGCCTTGTCGGCCTCCCCCGGCCAGTCACGCAGCACGCTGATGCGCGTCCCGTCCTCCAGCACGAAACCGGCAATGTCGATGGCGTTGGCGGTCGCATGCTCGCTCCATGCACCGGTGTCCCGCCCATAGAGGCGGCGGCAGGAATAGGCGCCAAGATGCTCGATCCGTGCGACGGGCGAACCGAAGATCGTTTGCGCCGCGGGCTGGATCGCGTCGCGTTCCCAAAGCACCATAGCAACCGCCGTCGGGCACGTCGTCGCAGGCGTATTGGGGCTGAGCGGATAGTCTGCGAGGCGGGTGCGATCCTCGCGCAAACACGCGCCCTCGCCCGCGGGTTGCAGCGCCTCATGCGTGATCGCGCTGCGTTCAAGCACGGCGCGGCAGGCCGGGACATCCTCGCGCAGCGCCTGCAGCTTGGTGTCGGTCGCCCAGCCCACCGGATCGCGCAGGTCGAGCGGCGCCCAGGGGTTGTGCTGGGGATGATCGGCGAGCCAGGCGCGCCCGGCCACCATCAGGCCCAGGGCCACAAGCAGCAAGACGACCCGGCGGTCCCCGGTAAACTTACCGATCCGCCGTGATATGCGCACTTTCACAACCCGCTCTCCACCAGCTCGACGAGAACCAGCGCCGAGATCATGAGGAAGAGCGCACCAATGCCCCGATCGATCCAGCGGCGCGTGGCGGCGCGCTCCATCACCCGGGCGAGTTTCTGCCCCGCCACGATGTAGAGGGCGCCAATCGGCAGGTCGATCACCAGCGCCAGCACCGCAAGGATCACGATTTGCGGACCGATGGATGCCGCCGGATCGACGAAGGGCGGGATGATCGCGACCATGTAGATCAGCGATTTCGGATTGCCGATGGCGACGAAGATACCGTCGCGAAAGGCGTTGCGCGAAAGGTGGCGGGGCGCGTCGGGCGTGTCCGTATCGGGATGGGAGGAATGGCGGATTGCGGCAAGGCCGAGCCAGGCGAGATAGGCGATCCCCGCATAGGCGAGCAGGCGGAAGGCGAGCGGATAGGTCGCGGCCAGCGTGCCAAGCCCGAAGGCGGCGAGCGCCCACCAGGCGAGATAGCCGATCTGCATGCCGATGAGCGCGGCCCAGCCCGCCCGCGCACCGCGCCAGATGGCCTGCCCCATGACGAACATCATCGACTGGCCCGGCACCACGCTGGTTATGGCCGTCACCAGCGCGAAGGCTGCAAGCTTTTCCGCATCGATCATGATGCGGCCCCTAGTGGAAGTCGCGGCTGGGGGGAATGATGCGCACATCGCGCGGGTGCCCGCCGCGATAGCCGCATTCGCGGTTGCCCGGGGGCGGCTCCTCCCACGGCTCGACAGGCTTGTAGGGATCGTCCTTGCCCTCGCGCAGATTATCACGTGGATTGAACTTGGCCGGAAGCGGCGAGGTCACATGGTCGGCGCGCGCAACCGGTGCGTTCAGCATGTCGTCCGACAGGGCATAAAGCCGGTCGGTCGCGTCGGTCATGTGGTGCGCGATGACATGGATCACCTCGTCGTCGTATTCGACGCGCCCGCGCACCTCCATCAGGCGCGAACCCATTACCACCCGGCGCTGCTTTTCCTTGAGGTCTGGCCAGACGACGAGGTTGATCACCCCGGTCTCGTCTTCCAGCGTGATGAAGCACACGCCCTTCGCGCTGCCCGGTCGCTGGCGGATCAGCACCACGCCGGCAACATGCACCATGGAGCGGAACTTGCGCTTGCGCAGGTCGCAGGCGCGCACGAAGCCGCGTTCGGCAAGGCTCGCGCGCAGGAAGGCCATGGGATGCGCCTTCAGGCTGAGGCGCGTGGTCTGGTAATCGGCCACCACCTCTTCGGACAGCGGCATCCGCGGCAGCTGGGTCTGCGCACGCTCCGCCCCTTCATCGCGCGCGGCCGCAGCGGCGAAAAGCGGCAGGTCCGGCCCGCCGACGATGCTGCGCGCATCCCACAAGGCCTGACGCCGCGACAGCTGCATCGAGGCAAAGCAGTCCGCGCTCGCCAGCCTTTCGATATGCGCCGGCCCAATGCGGGCACGGTCCTTCAGCGCCGTGACGTCAGCGTAGCGCCCGCCATCCTCACGCGCCGCAATCAACCGTGCCGCCACGGCCTCCGGCAAGCCGTCCACCTGGCGCAGGCCCAGGCGCAGGGCGATATGCCCGTCGAGCCGCCCGTGTTCGCCGTCACGGCGGGCCCCGGCAGGCGACGCCACCTCTTCCAGCGTGCAATCCCACTGCGACAGGTTGACGTCGGCGGGCAGCACCGTGACGCCATGCTCGCGCGCGTCGCGCACGATCTGCGCCGGCGCGTAGAAACCCATGGGCTGCGAATTGAGCAGCGCGCAGGCGAAGGCCGCCGGGAAATGGCATTTCAGCCAGCTCGACACATAGACCAGATGCGCAAAGCTGGCCGCGTGGCTTTCGGGAAAGCCGTATTCCCCGAAGCCGCGGATCTGGTTGAAGCAGCGCTCGGCAAAATCGCGGTCGTAACCGCGTGTGACCATGCGCTCGACCATCATGTCCTGCAGCTCGTCGACCATGCCGCGGCTGCGGAAGGTCGCCATGGCCTTGCGCAGCCGGTTGGCTTCGCGCGAGGAGAACTTCGCCGCATCGAGCGCGATCTTCATCGCCTGTTCCTGGAAGATCGGCACGCCCAGCGTGCGCTCGAGAATGCTGGAGAGCTCGTCGGGCGGGCCGTATTCGGGGCTCGGTGCAGGAATGACGACCTGCTCCGCCCCGCGGCGGCGCTTCAGATAAGGGTGGACCATGTCGCCCTGGATCGGCCCTGGGCGCACGATGGCGACCTGGATGACGAGGTCGTAGAATTCGCGCGGGCGCAGGCGCGGGAGCATGTTCATCTGTGCGCGGCTTTCGACCTGGAACACGCCAAGCGAGTCCCCCTTGCGCAGCATGGCGTAGGTTTCCGGGTCCTCGCGCGGGACCGTCGCCAGGCTCAGCGGGCGGTTGTGGTGATCGTCGAGCAGGTCGAGGCACTTGCGGATGCAGGTCAGCATCCCCAGCGCTAGCACATCCACCTTGAGGATGCCCAGCGCCTCGATATCGTCCTTGTCCCATTCGATGAAGGTGCGTTCGGGCATGGCGCCGTTGCCGATCGGCACGGTCTCGGTCAGCGCGCCTTCGGTGAGGATGAAACCGCCGACATGCTGCGACAAATGACGCGGCATACCAATCATTTGCTCGGTGAGTTTCAGAACGCGCCGCAAATGCGGATCGGTCACATCCATGCCCGTTTCGGCAGCATGCGCTTCGCTGATCTCGCGACCCCAACCGCCCCATACGGTCTTCGCAAGCGCGGCAGTGACATCCTCGGTCAGCCCCATGGCCTTGCCGACCTCGCGGATCGCCATGCGCGGGCGGTAATGGATCACGGTGGCGCAGAGCCCTGCCCGGTGGCGGCCGTACTTGCGATAGATGTACTGGATCACCTCCTCGCGCCGCTCGTGCTCGAAATCGACGTCGATATCGGGCGGCTCCTTGCGCTCTTCGGAGATGAAGCGGTCGAACAGCAGCGCGTGCTTGGCCGGGTCGACGCTCGTGATGCCGAGGCAGTAGCACACGGCCGAATTGGCCGCGCTGCCGCGCCCCTGGCACAGGATCGGCGGATCGACCCCGCGCGCGTAGTCGACGATGTCCTTGATGGTGAGGAAGTAGCGCGCCAGGTCGAGCTTGCCGATCAGCGCCAGCTCACGCTCCAGCGTCTGGCGCACGCTGTCGGGCAGGCCCGCCGGATAGCGCCACTCGGCTCCTTTCCAGGTTTCCTGTTCGAGGAATTGCTGCGGTCCGAGGCCGTCGGGGTAGATCTCTTCCGGGTATTCGTACTGCAGTTCGTCGAGGCTGAAGTCGCAGGCATCGGCAACGCTGCGCGTCGCGGCGATGGCGTGCGGCCAGCGCTCGAACAGCTTTACCAGCGTTTCCGGCGGCTTGAGGTAGCGTTCGCCATTGCCGTGGAGCCGGTGCCCGGCCGCGGCAACCGTGGTCTTGTGCCGGATCGCGGTCATCACGTCCTGCAGCGGCCGCCGATCGGGCGTGGCGTAATGCACATCGTTGGTAGCAAGGATCGACAGGCCGTTCGCGCGGGCGAGCGCGTCGAGCCGCTCGATCCGGGCAATGTCGCTGTCGGTGTAGAGATAGGCGGCGGCGATATGGCGAAGGCTCGGCAGGCCGGCAGCGAGGTTGGGCAGGATATCGGCAAAGGGAGCGCAGATCCGGTCCTGTACCGCTTCGCCGCCCAGGCCGACCACGTTACTGCCCCAGGCCGGGACCGTGAATTCCTGCTCAAGATCGCGCGGCGGCAGCAGGATCAGCTGCACCCCCTCGGCATGCGCGGCCACCATCTCCAGCGAGATATCGCACGCGCCCTTGTCCTGCCATTCGCCTTCGAGCGTCTGCATCCTCCCTGCAGAGATCAGCCGGCAAACCCGGCCATAGGCAGCGCGATCGCGGGGATAGGCGAGGAAATCGAGGCCTTCGACCGTTTCTATCCGGCAGCCGATAAGGGGCTTTAATTTAAGCGTTTTTGCCTCGGTATGGATGCGAACGACCCCGGCCATGGTGTTGGCATCGGCAATCCCGATCGCATCATAGCCCAGCGCCCGGGCCTGCAGCACCAGATCGACCGCATCGGAAGCGCCGCGCAGGAAGCTGAAGCAGGAGACCAGGCCCAGCTCGACAAAGGGCGAGCGCGGCGGGGGCGTCAGGCTGTCGGGATCGAGCTCGACCGTGCGGCGGGGTATCTGGAGATCGTTTTCGGGCATCGGCCTATCCGGCCAGTTCCGCGAGCCGCTCCTTCACTGCGGCAAGGTCGGCCGCGAACAGCCGCGCCTGTTCCTCGCGCGCTGGCCCGTCGAGGCGCAGCAGGTAGGAGGGGTGCACGGTGACCCACAACTCGCTGCCGTCTTCCAAGGGAATGGCCTGTCCGCGAACCTTCGCCACGCTCACCGTCTTGCCGAGCACCCCGCGCGCCGCGCTCGCACCCATGGCGAGCACCAGCTTCGGCCTCACGAGCGCGCGTTCGCTTTCGAGCCACCAGCGGCAGGTGTCGATTTCCTTGGCACCCGGGTTCTGGTGGAGCCGCCGCTTGCCGCGCTGAACATATTTGAAATGCTTCACCGCATTGGTGACATAGGCCGCGCGCCGGTCGATCCCGGCTGCTTCGAGATGCGCGTCGAGCAGCTGCCCGGCAGGCCCCACGAACGGCCGGCCGGCAACGTCTTCCTGGTCGCCCGGCTGTTCGCCGACGATCATCAGCGCGGCATCGCGCGGCCCCTCGCCCATGACGGCGTGGTTATCGAGAGTTCCGATGGGGCATTTGCGGCAGGCGTGGATGGCCTTGTCGATCGCATCCAGCGTGCCGGGCCGCTCCTCGAAGGCGAGCGCACCCTTCTCGACCATATGCGCCTCGCGCCCCTGCGCGCCCGCGATCAGCTCGGGGATCAGCGCGGCCTCGGGCATGTTCTTCCAGTATTTCTTCGGCATCTCCTTCAGCATCGCATCGACCTTCAGCCGTGCGGGATTGAAGATCGAGGCGTAGTAGCGGCGCCACAGGTCTTCCATCGGATCGCCTCCCGGCGCGTCCGAGCGCTGGGCTGGCGGGCCTTCCGCCATGGTTGTGCCATCCCAGTGGAGCGAACCGCGCGGGGTCAGGATCGACCAGCGCATGTTGGAAAAGCGCCGCATGAAAAAGCCCGCATTGGCGCGCAGGATGTGGTGGTCGGGCTCGAACCAGGCGACGTAATGTTCGCCCAAGGCCTCATCCTCGACGAGGCGGAAGCGCACGAAGGCGTGCATCTTGTGGCTGTCGCGCCGCACGTTCTTGGCCAGCTCTTCCACCTGCCGCACATCGCGGTCGGCCTTGTCCTCCATGATCCGCGGATTGGCCTGCAAGCGCCAGAGAAGGCGGTAGAGCAGGGAAAACCGCTGCGCGTCGGAATGGAGGATGGCGTTGCGCGCAAGGCTCACGAAGCGCTTGCTGGCGCGCACGGGCCGCGCATCGGCGGACGGCACGGGCAGGCGGCGCTCGCCTTGCGATGGCGCGCCAGAGGCAAACAAATCGCCGCTGCCACCCGGTTCGAGCCAGGCGATCCGGTCGGGCGGCACATCGCATTGCACGAGCCCGCGCGCCCGTTCGCGCCAGAAATCGAAGTCGTCCGGCTCGGGCAGGTGGACCGTGTAATAGGCGCCGAGCTTTACGTGCTGAAGCGCGGTCATGCGGCGAACAGCTCCAACTGCTCCGCCTTGGGTGCGAGTAGGCTGCGCAAGTCGGCGCGATCGGTCAGCGTGACCGGTCGCCAGTCGACAGCGCAGATGAAGGGCCGCACCTTGGTGATCGACTGGGTCAGCCGCGCCACATCGTCTAGGCGCAAGGCCCGGTGGCGACGACTGGCAAGGATCTTGCCCACTGCCTTCACGCCCAGCCCCGGAACGCGCAGCAACTGTTCCTTGCTCGCGCGGTTCACATCGACCGGAAAGGCCTCGCGGAATTTCAGCGCCCAGGCGAGCTTGGGATCGATATCGAGCGGCAGGTTCCCGTCCGCCTCGGTCGCCTGCATCACATCGGCGGGTTTGTAGCCGTAAAAGCGCATCAGCCAGTCGGACTGGTAGAGCCGGTGTTCGCGGATCAGCGGCGGGCGCTTGAGCGGCAGAACCGCGCTCGCATCGGGGATCGGGCTGAAGGCGCTGTAATAGACGCGGCGAAGGCGGAAATTGTCGTAGAGCCGGCTTGCCTTGCCCACGATATCCGCATCGGTGGCCGCATCGGCACCCACGATCATCTGCGTCGACTGGCCGGCAGGGGCAAAGCGCGGCGCGTGACGGAAACGCTTGCGCGCATCCTTGGCTTCGATGAGGTCGGCCTTCACCTTGCCCATCGCGCCTTCGATCTGGCGCGCGTCCTTGTCCGGCGCGAGGCGGGTAAGGCCGCTGTCGGTCGGCAGCTCGACGTTGATCGACACACGGTCGGCATAAAGCCCTGCACGGTGGACGATTTCCGGATCGGCCTCGGGGATGGTCTTCAGATGGATGTAGCCACGAAAATCGTGTTCTTCCCGCAGGATGCGCGCCACTTCTACGATCTGTTCCATCGTATGGTCGGAGCTTTTGACGATCCCCGATGAGAGGAACAGCCCCTCGATATAATTGCGCCGATAAAAGCCGAGCGTGAGGTCCACTACCTCTTGCGGGGTGAAGCGCGCACGCGCCACATTCGAGCTCTTGCGATTGACGCAGTAGTGACAGTCGAAGACGCAGTGGTTGGTCAGCAGGATCTTCAGGAGCGAGATGCACCGGCCATCGGGCGCATAGGCGTGGCAGATGCCCATCCCCTCGGTCGAGCCGATGCCCTTCCCCCCGAGACTGTTCTTCTTCGCCGTGCCGGAGGACGCACACGAAGCGTCATACTTCGCGGCATCAGCGAGAATCTCAAGCTTCTGGAGGAGGGTCTGCGCGGCCATTTGTTCACTATACGTTCCAACCGCGATTCAGCCAAGAAATTTTCTGCAAAACTGCGGGAACCGAACCGTTCATCCTGCGTAATGACGGCACGGACCGGGCCCCTCTGGCGGGCGCATATGCGCACGTGATGTCGGACGTAGCGAGCATGGAACGCTTGCGAGCAATTCAACGGGCAAAGCCCAAAGGGGAATACATGAAAAAGATGATTTATGCCGTTGCCGCCGGTGCTGGCGCGCTGACTCTTGCTGCCTGCGGCGAAACCGCCACGGCCGACGCAGAAGTCGCCACCGCCAGCCCGATTACCGCGGCTGAGGTTGAGGCTGCACAGCAGGCATGGGGCGAAGGCATTGTTGCCATCGGCCAGACCTTTACCGAAGAGGGCGATTACAGCGCCCGCGCTTCGGAACACATCGCCACGCACTACGCCTATGGCGATGACGCAACCATCCTCTTCAAGCCGACACTGGCTGCCGAAGACCAGTTCCGCGAAACCACCGAAGAAGCGCTGAGCTACTTCGTGGGCACCGAAGGCACCGAAGACGGCGGTTTCGCGATCGCCCCCTACACGGCGGTGCGCTGGGAGAACAACGGAACCGTGATCAGCGATGCCGGCGACATGGCCGTGGCCATGGGCAACTACTACTTCACCGGCACCGACGGCAACGAGACCAAGGTCGAGTATTCCTTCGCTTACGAGAAGGATGATGCCGGCGACCTCAAGATCGTCCTGCACCACAGCTCGCTGCCTTACAGCGCGAACTGATCGCTGCGATAACGCAAAACGCTGGGCCGTCCCGATCGGGGCGGCCCTTTGCGTTTCAGGACATGATCCGATCATTCCCTCAAGCGCACAGGCCCTGCAGATACCAGTCGGGCGCCCCGCCGCGACCATCGCCGATAATGCCGAGGCGGTAGATCCAGTAGCGCCGCCCTTCCCCATCCTCGATCCGGTAATAATCGCGCAGCCGCGCCCCGCCCCGTTCGCGCCACCATTCGGGCGCTATCCGTTCCGGACCCTCCACCCGCGCCACCTCATGCACTTCGCCCCGCCAGCGGAAGCGCTGCGGATAGCCGTCGGGCGTTGCGTAGAGCACTGCGATCCGCTCCGGGCTGTCGAGCAGCTTAAGCGGGCGGGCGTGAAACGCCAGCTGCCCTTGCGAGGCAGGCTCGGGCTCCAGCGGGGGCTGCCAGCGCTGCGCGCGTTCGGGAATGTGGCTTGCGAAGGGCACGGGGCGGCTGACAGCCCTGGGACCAAGGCGCACGGTCAGCCGGTCGACACAGGCCGCCAAGGAAGTCCCGTGGCTTTCTGCCGCCGCTTCGATATCGCCCTGCGCCAGGGCAAGCGGTTCGGCCCAGCTCGCGCGCAGGCGCAGCATCTCGATCCCGAAACCGGCGTCGATATCGTCGAGGCGCGCGGCGAAGAGACGCAGCATATGCGCCGGATCGCGGGTTGCGGCAGCCATTTCGAGGCGGCGCACCACCACTTCGCCATCGACCCGCCACAGCCCCAGCTCGAGCCTGCGCGCGCCCTTGCCCTGCCCCTCCAGCTCGCGCGCCATGTCCTCGGCGAGATCGGCGACCACCTGGTCGAGCAACTGGCGGTGGCGGATCGGTTCGAGCAGGCGCCGCTGCACCAGCGGCATCTGCTGGGGGACGACCGGCAGCAGCGGTTCGGGCACGCGGCCGAGCAACTGGTCGAGCCGGATCAGCGGATTGGCCGCAGGCGATTTGCGGTTGCGGAAGCGGCGCTGGATCGCATCGCGCCCGATGACCGAAATCTCCCCTAGGCGCTTGAGGCCAAGGCGGCGCAGCACGGTCAGCACATCCTGGTCGAGGCGCAGCGCGGCTACCGGCAGGTCGGAAAGGGCTCGCTCGATCGCCGTCTCGCCCTCCACGATCGCACCGGCGGGGCCGTAATGCGCCAAGGCCCAGGCCGCCCCTGCCGTGGGCGCAAGCGCCGCCCGTACGGCCAGCTTGCGGCGCGCGAAAGCCTCGTAGACATCGGCCAGCAGGCGCTCCTCGCCGCCGAAAAGATGCGGCACGGCGGTGACATCGACCAGCAGGCCGTCGGGCGCATCGAGCGCGGACCAGGGGCCCCAGCGCTGGGCCCAGACCGCCAGATGTTCGAGGAAAGCGAGGTCGCCGGCCGGATCGCTCGGCGCGGTGGCGATTTCGGGGCACAGCGTGCGCGCATCGGCCAGCATCATGCCCTTGCGCGCGCCGGCGGCTGATCCTGCACGGTTGACCGCTTCGATCCGCGGCCCATGCGCCGTGTCGGCAATTAGCACCAGCGGGCCTGCGTCTAGCGCTGTGCCGCCCTCACCCATGGCCAGGCGCCAGCGATCCATGGCCAGCGCAGGAAGCCAGATCGAGAGGATACGGCGGGTTGGCGAGGAACCCGCAGGCAGCGCGCTCACGCCCGGCGGCGCGGGTATCGCTGGCGCAATCCCGCCGTCCAGTTGGCGACCGCATCATCCGTGTCGCGCCAGGCCTTGCTGGCCGTGAGGGAGTCCTGCTCTTCGCCGAGAACCCATTCTCCCGGGGCGTGCGCGCGGGCGCGGAACAGCTCGCCCCGCCAGCGCGGTGCTCCGGGGGCCTGCGCGTTCCAGCGCGGCTGTGGCGAGGCGACCGAGGCCACCTCCCAGCGCATCCGCGCTGCCGACAGGTCGCGCGCGGCGTCGATCCTGACCAGGAACAGCGGGACTCCGTGCTTTTCGCTCGCCAGGGTCAATCGGCGCGAGGCGGTGAAATCGAGAGGTTTCGGATTGCCCGCAATCTCGCCCACCACGAAGGCGAGGTCCCGGCAGCGCAGCCCCTCTTCCAGAGCGAAGAGCGCGTCCTCGGCCTTTTCGGCCAGCACATGGATCAGGCGGGCCTGCAGCTCTTCGGGCAATCCGGCACGATAGGGACGCCCGGTGCGCCGCGCCGCCTCGCGCGTCTGAACCCACAGCACGCTGCGCAGGTCCTGCTGCTCGCTCGCGCTGTCGAGGGGACGGTTGCGCCAGTCGTCAAGCGCCAGGGCAAGCGCGGCGGCCGCCCCTGCCCCATCCCGCGAGGAGCTGAACACTTCGTTGTGCAGCGCCAGGCCTTCGCTCTGCGCCAGTCCGGGACGCCAGCGCGCGCTGCGCCGTGCAGACAGCGCGGCCACGTCTTCGAAGGCCACGGACGGCAGGGAGGAAAGATCGGGCTTGGACATAGGGGATCGACTCACGTGTTCCCATTATGTTCCATATCCGGGCGATTCGCAATTCATCCCTCCACTGCCCCGCCTCGGCGTGTCGGACGGAACGGTCGGCCGCTGCCACCCGTTTGAAAACCATACGCAAATACGAGGACACATCATGAAATACACTGACGGAAACGCCGACGCTCTCAAGAAGAAGTTCTGGATGACGCTTGCAGATTCGCCCTTCGTGTTCCTCGAGCTGGACGGCCAATCGGACACCGCTGTGCCGATGACCGCGCAGCTCGACAAGGACGCGGACAGCGCGATCTGGTTCTTCACGCAGAAGAAGTCGGATTTCGCCAAGCTGGGCAAGGCAACCGCCAGCTTCACCGGCAAGGACCACGATATCTTCGCGCGCTTCAATGGCACGCTCGCCATCGAAAACAGCCAGGACCGATTCGACCAGTTCTGGAACAACTTCGTGGAAGCCTGGTACGATGGCGGCAAGGATGATCCCGACATCCTGTTCCTGCGCATGGACCTCGGCGATGCCGAGATCTGGAGCGGCGACCTTGGCCTCCTCAACACCGCCAAGATGGCGCTCGGCATGAACGTCCACGAAGACGCCGAAGAACGGCATGTGGAATCGGTCGACCTCTAGATCGACCCAAGAACCAGAAAATGGTCGCAAAGGGCCGCCCCTCACCGGGCGGCCCTTTTTGTATCAGGCACCCAGGATGCTCGGGAACAGACCGGTCACGAGGATGATGGCCACCGCGATCGGGCACAGCCAGGCGATGAGGAAGCGCCACAGGTTGAACGCCAGCGGCGACAGACCCGTGGTGGTGCGCAGCAGGTTCTCGTCCGCCTTCCAGCCAATGAAGATCGAGGTCAGCAGCGCGCCAATCGGCAGCATCACCTTGCCAGTGAACCCGTCCACCGTGTCGAGAATATCGGTGTTCTCGAACAGCGACCAGAAGCCCAGCGGACGAACATCGGCCCACACGTTGTAGCCGAGCAGGCAGGCGATCCCGATCAGGAAGGCCCCGCCGCCGAAAATCAGCGCCGACTTCGGACGGCTCCAGCCCCGCTCGCCGATACCGTAGGCTGTCGGCACCTCGAGCAGCGAGATCGAGCTGGTGATCGCCGCGACAAGGATAAGCACGAAGAACAGGAAGCCGAACAGCGCGCCGCCGGGCATCGTCTGGAAGGCGAAGGGCAGCGTCTGGAACACCAGCGTCGGACCGGCGGCCGGATCGAGGCCCACGGCCAGCACGATCGGGAAGATCATCAGGCCAGCAAGCAGCGCGACGGTGGTGTCGGCAAAGGCGATCAGGCCGGCCGTGGGGCCAAGGCCGCTGTCTTCGCGGATGTAGGAGCCATAGGTGATCAGGCCCGCAACACCGAGCGAGAGCGAGAAGAGCGCCTGGCCGAGCGCCGAGTTCATCACCTGCGGGGTCAGCTTCGACCAGTCTGGCGTAAACAGGAAAGCCACGGCATCGCCGATGTCGCCTTCGATAGCGCCGTAGAGCACCAGGCCCAGCAGCAGGACGAAGAACATCGGCATGAGGTAGGTCGCGGCCTTTTCGATGCCCGAACTCACCCCGCGCGCGACGATGTAGAGCGTCAGGCCCATGAAGAGGAAATGCATGCCGAGCAGCAGTCCGGGATTGGCGAACATGTCGCCGAGGCGCTGCTGGATCTGGTCCTGGCTCTCGCCCACCAGCGCGCCGCGGAAGGGATCGCCTTCCATGATCGCTGAGAACAAATCCGCTCCCATCACACCGGCATAATAAAGCACCCAGCCCGCAACGACCGAGTAGAACGACACGATCAGGAATGCAGCGAGAGCGCCGACCGCGCCGAAGATCGACCAGCTGGGCGAAGCCTTGGACTGCGCTGCAACCCGGCGGATCGACCCGACGGCGTCGGTCTGCCCGACGCGGCCGATGAAGATTTCCGACAGCACCAGCGGCAGGCCGAGCAAGAACACGCAGCCGATGTAGAAGAGCACGAAGGCACCGCCGCCGTTCTCGCCGGCGAGCGTCGGAAAGCGCCAGATATTGCCCAGGCCAACCGCAGCGCCCACCGCTGCAAGAATGAAGGCAGTGCGCGAGGACCAGCCATCGCCGGTCGGAGTCGTCGTAGCGACCATGTTCAGATTATCCCTCTCCAGGTGCGGCGATCCCGACCGCGGGTGACATGGCCGCCCTTAAACACGCAAATCCGCGCGATTCCAAGCTTCGCTTTGCCATCGTCCACGCGCTTGCTAGTGGGGCGGCATGTCGACGACCTTCCAGCTCGAGACGAGCACTAGCCGGGCCAACCCCACACCGCGACCGATGAAGCGGCTCACGGTCCCCAAGATCCGCGCGCACAAGACGGATGGCACCAGCGGCGAACCGCTGGTCATGCTCACCGCCTACACCGCGCGGCAGGCCCAGCTGCTCGACGCGCATTGCGACCTCCTGCTGGTCGGGGATTCGCTGGCGCAGGTCATCTACGGCCTGCCGACCACCATCCCGGTGACGCTCGACATGATGGCCAATCACGCAGCCGCGGTCGTGCGCGGCAGCTACCATTCGGTGGTCGTGGTCGACATGCCCTTCGGCTCCTACGAACAATCGCCGCAGCAAGCGTTTGAAAGCGCGACCTTCCTTCTCAAGCAATCGGGTGCGGCCGCGGTGAAGCTCGAAGGCGGCGAGCAGATGGCCGAAACGGTCGCCTTCCTGAACCAGCGCGGCATCCCGGTGATGGGCCACGTCGGCCTCACGCCGCAGGCGGTCAATGTGTTGGGCGGTTATGCGGCGCGCGGCCGCAGCGATGCGGAAGCCGAGAAGATCGTCGGCGATGCAAAGGCGCTCGACGAAGCCGGCGCCTTCGCCATCGTCCTTGAAGGCGTGCTCGAACCCATCGCTATCGAAGCCACTAAGGCGGTTTCCTGCCCGACCATCGGTATCGGCGCCTCGGCGCAATGCGACGGGCAGGTGCTGGTTACCGAAGACATGCTCGGCATGTTCGAACGCGTCCCGCGCTTCGTGAAGAAGTACGAGGACATCGCCAGCATCATCGAAAAGACCGCTGCCAGCTACGCCGAAGAAGTGCGTGCGCGCAGCTTCCCGACCGCTGAACAGACCTACCAGCCCAAGGCCTGAAGACCCGCGCAATGGAAACGATACGCCAGTACTACACCTTTTCGCTCGCCTTCACGGCAGTCTGCTTCGGCCTTGCTGCCTGGTATGGCTGGAGCAGCACGGGTTCGATCACCGCGACCCTCGGCATCTTGTGGATCGTCATCGTGCTTTCGATCCTCGAGGTCTCGCTGAGCTTCGACAACGCAGTGGTCAACGCGACCGTCCTGCGCGACATGGACCCTGTCTGGCAGCAACGCTTCCTGACC
Source organism: Qipengyuania flava (assembly GCF_019448255.1). Lineage (NCBI taxonomy): Bacteria > Pseudomonadati > Pseudomonadota > Alphaproteobacteria > Sphingomonadales > Erythrobacteraceae > Qipengyuania > Qipengyuania flava. Next base: position 1,488,287 of record NZ_CP080410.1, on the reverse strand, counting down.
ATCGGCATACTTATCGCGGTCTTCGGGATGCGCATCATCTTCCCGATCGCCATTGTTTCGATCGCGGCCCAGGTCGGCCCGATGGAGGCGGTGTCGCTGTCGCTCAACAATCCGGTGCGATACGAGGAGATCGTCTCGGGTGCCCATATCGGCATTGCCGGCTTCGGCGGCGCCTTCCTGGCGATGGTCGGCCTCACCTTCTTCTTCGAAGAGGAGAAGGACGTCCACTGGATCGCCGTGATCGAGCGGACGATCAACAAGTTCTCCAATGTCCCTGCCGTCGAGATCGGCCTCGTCCTGGGGCTCGTCTATTTCGTCTCGACGCTGCTGGAACCGGACGATGCGGTAACCTTCCTCACTGCAGCCATCCTAGGCCTCGTCACCTTCATCGCCGTTCATGCCATTGCCGCGATCATCGAAGCACGCGAAGCGCGCAAGAAAGCCGCTGGCGAGATCGTGAAATCGGGCCTTGGCGGGTTCCTCTATCTCGAAGTTCTCGACGCAAGCTTCAGCTTCGACGGCGTGATCGGGGCCTTTGCCCTGTCGAACAACATGATCATCATCGCGCTGGGCCTTTCGGTCGGCGCCATGTTCGTGCGTTCCATGACCATCCACCTCGTGCGCACTGGGACGCTGGCGCAGTACCGCTATCTCGAACACGGCGCCTTCTGGGCGATCATCGTGCTCGGCATCATCATGCTGCTGTCCGCGCGCTGGCACATTCCCGAAACGATCACCGGCCTGCTCGGTGCGGTCCTGATCGGTCTCAGCTTCTGGTGGTCGGTGCGGCACAATCGCCGCCATCCGGAAGATGCGGTGACGTCGACAGACGACTAGCAACCGGCGCTGCGACCACCAGCTGGAAGAAGTGGTAGAGCAGCAGCGCGATTACGATGAAACCGGCCTCGGCCGGCGGGAACAGGATCGTCGCTAGCGGGGCGCCCACCGCCGCGCTTTTCTGGGCTCCTGCGAACAGGAAGGCGATGCGGTCGGCGCGCGGTAGTCGCAGCGCCCCGCCTGCGAGCCAGGCGCCGTAATTTCCGACCACCAGGAAAACGGCCACCAAGCCCAGGATCGCGAGCCAGTCGAATGCATCGACACGGGTCCAGATGCCCTGCTCAACCGCGCCGGAGAACGCGACATAGATTGCGGCCGAAATGGCAAAGCGATCGACCCATGCGATCTTGCCCTTGTGCTGTGCGATGAAGTCGCGCGTGAAGCCCTGCACCGCCTGGCCAATCGCAAAGGGCAGGATCAAGAGCAGCATGATCTTGCCGATCACGTCCATCCCGACCGCCCCGCTCCCGCTGCCGCCAAGCGCGAGGAAGATCGGGACCGTGATGAAGACGCCAAGGATGTTGAGCAGCGCCGCCCCGACCACCGACAGCGCCACATTGCCCTCGGCAAGCGACGTGTAGGACGTCGCCGACTGGACGGTCGACGGAAGCGTACCAAGGTAAAGGAAGCCCAAGGCGACAGCCGGGGTCAGGACGCTGCTCCCGATAGAGGCCAGCGCCAGTCCGACCAGCGCCATCGCGCCAAACACCCACAGGACGAGCGGGAGAAGGAAGCGCCAGTTGGCCGCTCCCGCCGCGATATCGCGCCGCGCGATCCGCATGCCGTTCAGCAGGAAAAGGATGAAGATCGCCGAATTGGCGACGAGCTGCGCCGCACCGCGGGCCTCGCCCACGGCCGGTACCAACGCAGCAAGCAGGATTGCTGCCATAAGCATGCGCAGCATCGGATCGGCGAAAACGGTTCTCATCCCCATATCCGGCCCCTGCCCCGCGCAAGCGGCCTTGTCGAGGGGATCAATTTCCTCGCAGCGACTGCGCCTTCGCACGCAGTTCGTTGCGAGCCGCTTCTTCGCTTTCGGGCAGCGAAGCGACAAGCGCTGCGATAGCGAGGGGGTTCATCGGCTGTAGGTCATGCGCGGCCAGCGCAAGGGCAAGCGCGGTTTCCCCGTCATCCCCCTGCAAGGCGCCTACGCTTCGCGCGGCCAGGACCCAAGGCACACGACCCATGCCATGGCCGATTGCGTGATCGAGCAGCAGGTTGGCCTGCTCCCAATTTCCCTCAGCGGCATAGGCATCGGCCAGTATGGCCGCCGCTTCCCCGTTCATCGGGTTTTCGCGCACATAGGCTTCCAGGACCCGCGTCGCGGACTCCGCGTCATCCTGCGTTCCTGCGAGCCGCAGCGTGAGAGGCCAAGGGCGCCGCACGCTTGCCGAGCGCTCATAGGCCTCGCGCGCAGCCCGCTTGTTACCCCGCGCATACTCCGCATCGCCCAGGATAGCGAAGGCATCGCCCGAGCCGGGATGGCGCTCGGCAAAGGCCCGCGCCCGGCCAAGCGCCCGGCTGGCCTCGCGCTCGGCAATGGCGCTGCGCACATAGTCCCGCGTTTCCAGCCCGGATTCGACGGTGGACACGGCCAGGGCTTCGGGCGGGGTAGCGCTGGGAAGGATCGAAAGGTTGGCGTTCCCCACAGCGGCAAGGTCCAGCAATATCCCAGCCTTCTCGCGATCATCGAGCGTCTCGTAGGCACGCGCGACGAGCGTGCGCAGATAGGTCGAGCCGGCCGAACCCGCTGCGAATTCCCCGAACCGGCGAACAAGCTCGCGCTCGCCGTCGCTGCGCGAAAGCGCGTAGGCCAGCAGGTCGCGGACCCGGCGGTTGTCGGGCTGGCGCGCGAACAGCCTGTCCAGCGTCTGCGCGGCGCTGGCGAAGTTCTCTTCTTGCAGGTCGATGATCGCCGACAGCAGCTGGGCCGCCGCAACCTCTTGCTGTGGGAGTTCGGACCGCGTCAGCAGGGTACGCGCCAGCGGGAAGTAGCCGCCACGCGCTGCAATGACGGCCTGGACGAACAATCCGCGCGGGTTCTGAGCCGCCTCTCCGCCATTGGCCCGCAAGACCTCCAGCGCGTCACTGGCGCGACCGGCGTCCCCCAGCGTAGCGGCGTATTCGACCCTCAGGCCGACATCGTCAGGCCGGCTCGCCAGGGCGCGCTCCAGCAGCCGGGCGCCGGCCATCATTCCTTCGGCGTCGCGGGCCAGCTGGCCGCGAAAACGCAGCGCTTCCGCATTGCCTTCATCCAGCTCCAGAGCGCGATCCGCAGCTTCGATGGCCTGCAACTGCTCGCCGCCGCGATAGCGCAGCCGTCCGATGTCGACCCACAGGTCTGCGCTGTCGGGATTGGCCTCGAAGGAGCGATCGAAGGCCCTTCCCGCTTCGGCCAGATTGCCCTCGCGCATTTCCAGCTCGCCCAGCAGGCGAAAGCCCAGCGCTCGCGTTTCGTCGGAAAATTCGCCCGGACCCAGCCATTCGCGAGCGGCGCGCATATCGCCTTCCTGCAACTGTGCCTGACCGAAGAAGGCTGCAACAGCGCTCCGCTCGGCGCCTTCTTCGAGCGCGCGTTCGAGGAAGACTTCGGCAGCAATCGGCTTGCCCCGCGCAAGTTCGGCCTGCGCGCTTTCGATCGTCGTGGGCGGCTGTTCGCTCTCGGCGCAGGCACCCAGCGCGACGGCGGCGATCAGAGCGATGAAGCGCAAGAAGGTGTCAGGCCTGCAAGTCATATTGCTTGAGGAGGTCGTAGAGCGTGGGCCGGCTAATTCCCAAGAGTTTCGCGGTGTTGGAGATATTGCCTTCGCTTCGCGCAAGCGCCTGGCGGATCATCCGGCGATCCGCCTGTTCGCGCGCGGCCTTGAGGTTGAGCGCTATGTCGCCCCCCTCTTCGTCACTCTGCTCAAGATCGAGGTCTTCCGCCGACACCATTTTGCCGTCCGCCATGATCACCGCGCGCTTCACCCGGTTTTCGAGTTCGCGCACGTTTCCGGGCCAGTTCCAGCCATCGATCGCCGCGAGCGCATCAGGGGCGAAACCCTTGACCTGCGGGTTCATCTCGTCGGCAAAACGGGTCAGGAAATGCTTGGCCAGCAGCACGGCATCGCCCGGGCGATCCGCCAGCGTCGGCACCTTCACGACGATTTCGGCTAGGCGATAGAACAGGTCCTCGCGGAACGTGCCTTCCGCAATCATCGCTTCAAGGTTCTGGTGGGTGGCGCAAACGATGCGCGTGTCGACCGAGATCGCCTTGCGGCCCCCGATGCGTTCAATCGTGCGTTCCTGAAGGAAACGCAGCAGCTTGACCTGAAGCGGCAGGGGTATGTCGCCCACCTCGTCAAGGAACAGCGTACCACCATCGGCCAGTTCGATCTTGCCCTCGGTCATTTTCACGGCGCCCGTGAACGCGCCCTTCTCATGGCCGAACAGCTCGCTTTCGAGCAGGTTTTCCGGAATCGCCGCGCAATTGATCGCGATGAACGCACCGCCGCGCCGGTCGCTGGATTCGTGCACGCCGCGGGCAAGCAGCTCCTTGCCCGTTCCGCTCGCACCCAGCAGCATGACCGAGACATTGGTCGGCGCCACGCGCTCGATCGTGCGCGCGACCTTGGCCATTTCGGGAGCTGCGGTGACCATCGAGCCAAGGACGGTGCGATCTTCCCCAACCTTTTCGGACAGGCGCCGGTTCTCGTTTTCAATCTGGTGCAGGCGGTAGGCCCGCTGAACGATCAGACCGAGCGTGTCGATATCGACCGGCTTCTGGTAGAAATCGTAGGCCCCCTGCTCCACCGCACGCAGCGCGCTTTCGCGCGCGCCGTGGCCCGATGCGACAATCACCTTGGTGTCGGGCTTCATCGCCATGATCGCTTCGAGGACGGCAAAGCCTTCGGTCGTACCGTCCGGATCGGGCGGAAGGCCGAGATCGAGCGTGACTACAGCGGGCTCTTCGGAACGCAGCGCGGCTAGCGCCGCTTCGCGGGTCCCGGCGATGACGACGTCGAAATCGTCATAGGCCCACTTGAGCTGCGCCTGCAGGCCTTCGTCGTCCTCGACGATCAGCAATTTGGGTTTGGTGTCCGCCATTATACGACCTCGTTCTCTTCAGCCGTCTGGCTTCGATCAATTATGTGCGCCGCCTCTTTGAGGGGCAGGCTCACCGTAAAACGCGTGCCCAGATCCTCGCGCGATTCCACATCGAGACGCCCACCCATCGAGCGGATCAGTTCGCGCGCCTCGAAGGCTCCGATGCCGAACCCTCCGGACTTGGACGACACGAAGGGCTTGAACAGCCCGTTGCGCAGGAACTGGGGCGACATACCCTTGCCATTATCGATCACATGCACCTTGCCGGCGATGCCATCGCTGATGACTTCCAGCATGACAGAACTGTTGGCTTCGCTGGCATCGATCGCGTTCTGCACCAGATGGACCAGCGCTTGGTCGAGCGCCTCGGGATCGGCTTCGACGGTAACCGGTTCCGAGCGCAGGACCGCGACCGGGTGGACCTTACCGAGGCGATCGGCGACGCTCTTTGCCGCACTGGCCAGATCGAGTTGCGCGGCTTCCACCGAAGCGGGCGAACCGTACCGCCCCAGGCGCGCCAGCAGCGTGTTGAGCTTGTCGGCGCTGTTGCGCAGGGTAACGAGCATGTCCTTGCGAAATTCGGGCTTGTCGGCGTGCTTCTCCGCGTTGCGCAACAGGAGCGACATTTGGCTCGACAGGTTCTTGATGTCGTGCATCACGAACGCCATGCGCCGGTTGAATTCATCGAACCGGCTCGCTTCCAGCAGGGCTGCCTGCCCGGCCTGCTCGGCAAGATAGCTCGCAAGCTGCCGACCGACCACGGTGAGCAGGTCGAAGTCTTCCCAGTCCAGTTCGCGCTCGACCAGCGGACGCGAAAGGATCACAAGGCCGACGAGACGGTCGAAGTGGAGAAGCGGGACCGCAGCCCAGGCGCGCGCGTCTTCGCGCAGCCAGTCGGGTATCAGCTCGCGCTCGCCATGGTGATCGATCCCCTGACGCACCTCGTCGAAGTCGATGATCAACTCATTGCGCTCCAGAACGTCGCTGAGCGCCGCGGGAGCGGCCTTCGCAGGCACATCGATTTCCGGCCATTTCCAGTTCGCACCCAGCTCCATTTCTCCATCGTCGCTCGGGACGAGAAGCAGGCCAGACGGGCTGTCGGTTATGTCGGCAAGTGCCTTGACCAGGCGCTCTTGCAAGGTCGCGTTCTCGAAACCCGTGGTCCCGATCGTGTGGGTGAAGCGGATCCACTCGTTGCGGTAGTCGTAGCGGTGCTTGAACAGGTGCTTGATCGCCGTGACCCGCAGCCATCCACGCAGGCGGTCCGAAGGCAGCCAGATCAGCGCCAGCGCACCGGCCGCGATGATAAGGCCGACCTGCGTCATGCGTGCAAGGTCGCCCGCCAGCATGTCGAGCCAGCGCGCAAGACCCAGCATAAGGGCAAAGTAGCCGCCGATGATGAGCAGCGAGAGGAAGCGGAAGGTGACCGCACGCGAGGGATTGAACTGGAGGCCGGATGCGCTCTTGTTGAACCCGATGGCGAAGGGCACGGCAACCATCGCGGCCGCCAGCCCGCGAAGGGCAGTCATTTCCGGCGAGACCTCGCCAGTGATGTAAGCAAGCGTGAAGAAGTTGAGCTCGAACGCCCAGAGGCCCGCAAGAGCGGCCGCGCTCCACCGCAGGATCTCGCGCGAGGAGGTGGCGGCGCCGACATAAAGGTTGTGCAGCAGCACCAGCGCGCCGACGGCCACCATGACCCGGAATAGCGCGGCGGTTTCAAAGGTGAGCGTCACCAGTTCCGGCGTCACCGCATATTGGCGAGCAATCAGCAGCAGCGCGAATTGCAGCACTTCCACAAAGGCGAGTGCGAACACCGCGGGTCGAACGAGGCGCAGCGTCTCGTCGCGTCCGTCGTTGCCGAACAGGCGGAAGAGCATGAACAGCCATGCAAGGTTGCGCGCGATTTCGGTCAGCTCGACAATCGGCCGACCAGGCTCGAAGCTCGCTGCGGCGAAACACCAGTTGGCCGTGAGCGCGAGCGCGGCGATCGCCGGTGTCCGGTCAGCCCGTTCCGCATCGCCCTTGCGCGCGATCCAGATGGCCGCGAGCGCGCACACGATCGCACCCAACGTGTAGGCGGCGTAGGAAAAACTTGCGACCCAACCCATCATCGCGCGCCGTCCGGCCAGAGGATCACGCGTGCCGTCTGCAGCAGGATCAGGATGTCGAGGAAGGGTGTGTAGTTCTTGGCGTAGTAGAGGTCGTATTCCAGCTTGTGCCGGGCATCCTCGATGCTGGCGCCATAAGGATAGTTGATCTGGGCCCAGCCCGTGATGCCGGGCTTCACCACATGGCGCTCGGCGTAGAAGGGCAGCTCCTTCTCGAGATCGACCACAAAGGCCGGCACTTCCGGCCGCGGGCCCACGAAGCTCATTTCGCCTTTCAGCACGCTCCAGACCTGGGGCAGCTCGTCGATGCGGACCTTGCGGATCAGGCGGCCAACGCGGGTGATCCGCGGATCATCCTTGTCCGCCCATTTGACGCCCGCCGCTTCGGCATCGGTACGCATCGAGCGCAGCTTGGGGATCTGGAAAGTTTGTCCGTAAAGGCCGACACGGGTCTGGCGGAAGAAGGCCGGCCCCTTGCTTTCCAGTTTGATGATGACCGCGAAGACAACGATCAGCGGAAGCCCGATCACCAGGATCACCAGGCTGACCACAATGTCGAACAGGCGTTTGCCGAGGCTCGACAGGCGCCGTCCGGCCGAGAAGCCATCCGAGAAGATCAGCCAGCTCGGGTTGAGCGTGTCGAGATCGACGCGACCCGTCTCGCGCTCGAGGAAGCTCGAGAAGTCGTTGACGTGCACCCCCTTCGTCTTGACCTTGAGAAGGTCTTTAAGCGGCAGGGCATTGCGGCGTTCCTGCAGCGCAAGGACGACCTCGCTTGCGCCAACCCGCTCGACGAACTGTCCAAGGTCGGAAATGGATTCGCGCGGGACCGCGGTCTCGATACTTGCGGGGCTATCGCCCATGGCGACAAATCCGCCGACCGCGAAGCCGCTGTCGGCTCGCTGCGAAAGGCGCTGCAATCGCTTTGCACGCTCGCCTGCTCCGAGCACGACAATCGTGCGGCGAAAAGCCTCGACACCCAGCATGCGGCCGGCCAGCAGGCGGTTGAGAACGAGCGCAACAATCGCGATAGCCATCGCGTAGAGAAGAACCGAGCGCCACAGCGCCGAGCCCGGAAGAACCAGGTTCATCAGCGAGATGGCCAGCACTCCGAGGCTGACCGCAACGAGCAGGCGTGCGGTGGCGAAACGGATCGAGCGTAGCGCCTCGGGCCCATACGTGCCCACGGCAATCATGGCGAGCCACACCACTCCGGCAAAACCACCAAGTTCGAGGACCCGGTCTGAAAGATTGCCGACACTGACGCCGATTTGCCCGACGCGCAGGCGCCAGGCCGCCTCCCCCGCCAAGGCGAGGAGTACGAGATCTATCAGGGACAACAGCACGACATTGTAGGAAATGTAGTGCTTGAAAAGGCGGATCATCCGGTCCGGCTCACCAATTGCTAGTGTCGGGATTCTTAACTAGCACACAGGGATGAACCGTCGGTAAACTTTACAATGGTTCCCGTTCGGGCCGTTTAGTTGGCTACCGCGTCCTCGATCGCTTCGCCGGCGGACTCCGCGGCATCGCCGACCTGTCCTGCCGCGTCGCCGACTTCGCTGGCCGCTTCGGCAATCGCATTGTCCTTGGCAACTTCCGCACCGCTCATTTGCGTGAAGAAAATGATGCCAACAATCACAACGCCCAGCACCAGTAGGACAAGCACCCAATTGGTGCCGCCGGCGCGCCGGTCACCGTCTGTGACAACCGTGTGCGTGGTGTGGGTGTTTCCGGCCTCGTCCGTCGTTCGGGTCACGCGTTCTTCTGTCATTTCAGGTCTTTCTTGCGACTATGGGTCTGCGGCAGGGAACGCTCGCCAGCTTTCCCTGTTCCGGGCTGTCGCGCCTGTTGAATGCTAACCGTCGGCGAATTCGAAGGGTGTTACGCCCCTGCGGATCGTGTCGAAGGCAAGCCGGCGACCGGCCGGCGGCAGAGACCTTTGGCTACAGCGCATCCTGTGGCAGCGGGCGCATCCCGGACCGATCGGCTGCGCATCGTCGGCTCTCAGCGAAACGCCGCGCGCCTGCGCGAGATCATTCGCGAGAACGGCTTCCACCCCGACCGCAACCACGAACTGCGCTTCGCCCGGTGCACCGCTGCCTTCAACCGTCCGCGCCATGGTCAGCCAACCACCATCGCGATCTCCGGAATTGTCGAGCGCGACAAATTGCACCTGCAGTTCCCCTGCCCGGTCAAACGCCCGGTGCGCGTGCCACAAGGGGCAGCTTGTATCCGATTCCACGAAACGCGCCGTGCTCGCCCCGGTGAAGGTCTTGGAGAACTGGCCTGCGCGATCGAGGCGCACCATGAAAAACGGCAGGCCGCGCTGACCCACCCGCTGGAGCGTGGTGAGGCGGTGCGCCAGCTGCTCGAAACTCACCCCGAACCGGCGCTCCAGCACGGGAAGGTCATAGCCCGTCGCCTCGCAAGCGCGCAGGAAGCGGCCGTAGGGCATGATCAGGGCCGCGGCGACATAGCCGGCAAGGTGGCGGGCAAAGAGCGCCGTCGCCGCCTCATCCTCGAAATTCGCGCCGCGCGCGACTGCCTCGATGGCCTCGGAAAATTCCAGCTGCGCGAGCTGCAGCGCGAGCTGGAAGTTTCGCGAAGGCACGCTCAGCATCTCGGAAAGCTGGACCTGGCGGGCGTGCAGGTCGAGCCGGCGCAGGCTGTCCGGCATGACCTCGCGCGGCAGGATGCGGACCGAAAGCTGGTGCCGCTCCCGCAGCCGTTCGGTCACCGCCATGCCGAAATCGCCGCGCGACAGGCGCATCTCGTCAGCCAGCTCTTCGGCGGCGGTGTCGAGGTCGGCAAAGTGGTTGCGCCAACGCTCGATCTCGAGCCGCGATGCTGACAGCGGGTCGTCCTCCCGCGCCGAAGCTGTCCCGGCGTTGTCGTAGAGCCGCGCGAACGCGGCCGCAGCCTGAGGGGCGGAAGACAGAAACTCCTGCAATTCTTCCCTATCGACACCCAGGTCCTGAAACCGTTCGTCGGAGAAACGGCGCGCGAGGCCGTCGAGCCCTCCGATCGCCTCGTCCTCGCGCAGGGTGCGCGGATCGAAGTCGAACTGCTCGACCAGCTGCATCATGACACGGGCGCTGACCGGGCGCTGGTTTCGCTCGATCAGGTTCAGGTAACTCGGCGAGATGTCGAGCCGGGCAGCGGTGGCAGCCTGGGTCAAGCCTTCGCGCTTGCGCAGGCGGCGCACAGCAGGTCCGGCAAAGAGAGCGTCGTCGGCCATATGTGACTTTCTTTACATATTTACAGGTTTGATAGCCTCATTCGCGCCGATTAGACAAGAATTTTTGTAAATTTACCTATCAAAACCGAATTGGGTGACGCACCTAGGCCTCAGGCGATCACGCCCCAACACGACTAAGGAGTATCCCCGTGACCTACTCGGCCCGGATCAACGAACTGAACGAAACCATTGCTGCCAACGGCGCACCCTGGGGTGCGATCGACGCCGAGAGCGCCGCGCGCATGGTCGTACAGAATCGCTTCCGCACGGGGCTCGACATCGCCCGCTACACCGCGAAGATCATGCGCGAAGACATGGAAGCCTATGATGCTGACCCGGCGAACTACACCCAGTCGCTCGGCACCTGGCACGGCTTCATCGCCCAGCAGAAGATGATCTCCATCAAGAAGCACTTCGGCAGCACCAAGCGCCGTTACCTCTACCTTTCGGGCTGGATGGTTGCCGCCCTGCGCAGCGACTTCGGTCCCCTGCCCGACCAGTCGATGCACGAGAAGACGACCGTGCCCGCGCTGATCGAGGAACTCTACACCTTCCTGCGCCAAGCCGACGCCCGCGAACTCGGCGGCCTGTTCCGCCAGCTGGACGAAGCCAAGGAAGCCGGCGACGCGGTCAACACGCACCGCCTGCTGAAGGAAATCGACGAGCATGAAACGCATGTCGTTCCGATCATCGCAGACATCGACGCAGGCTTCGGCAATGCCGAGGCAACCTACCTGCTCGCCAAGAAGATGATCGAGGCCGGCGCCTGCGCCCTGCAGATCGAAAACCAGGTGTCGGACGAAAAGCAGTGCGGCCACCAGGATGGCAAGGTCACCGTTCCGCACGAGGAATTCCACCAGAAGATCCGCGCGATCCGCTACGCCTTCCTCGAACTCGGCGTTCCCGACGGCATCATCGTCGCCCGCACCGACAGCCTCGGCGCAGGCCTCACCAAGTCGATCGCCTATTCGAAGGAACCGGGCGACCTCGGCGACAAGTACAACAGCTTCCTCGATTGCGACGAAGTCGACGCTGCCGACATCAAGAACGGCCAGGTCTTCATCAGCCGCGACGGCAAGCTGCTGGCGCCCAAGCGCCTACCCAGCAACCTCTACCAGTTCCGCCCCGGAACCGGCGAAGACCGCTGCGTGCTTGACTGCATCACCGCGCTGGAAGCCGGTGCCGACCTGCTGTGGATCGAAACCGAGAAGCCGCATGTCGAGCAGATCGCCGGAATGGTCGATCGGGTCCGCGAAGTGGTCCCCAACGCCAAGCTGGTCTACAACAACTCGCCCAGCTTCAACTGGACGCTGAACTTCCGCCAGCAGGTCTATGATGCCTGGGCCGAAGCCGGCAAGGACCTGAGCGGTTACGATCGCGATAAGCTGATGAGCGTCGACTACGATGGTTCGGAGCTTGCAGCAGAAGCCGATGAGAAGATCCGTACCTTCCAGGCCGATGGCTCGAAGCGTGCCGGTATCTTCCACCACCTCATCACGCTGCCGACGTACCACACGGCGGCCCTGAGCACCGACAACCTCGCCAAGGAATACTTCGGCGAGCAGGCGATGCTTGGCTACGTGAAGAACGTCCAGCGCGAGGAAATCCGCCAGGGGATCGCGTGCGTGAAGCACCAGAACATGGCCGGCTCCGACATCGGCGATGATCACAAGGAATACTTCGCTGGTGAAGCCGCGCTCAAGGCTGGCGGCAAGGACAACACCATGAACCAGTTCGCCGCCGCCTAAGGAGAGGAGATATGACGACGATGACCGACGACACTCCCAAGACCGAACCGGGCCGCGCTCGCGCGCTGTTCTCGACCGCCGACTTCCGCCTGCTGCGCACCGCGCTCACGGCCTACGCCCGGCAGACCGAGGATCGCGAGGAACTGGCGAAGATCAACGCCCTCCACCACCGGCTGGGGACCTACGTCCCCTCCGAGTGAGGTACCCTATCGACTGTGCTGACGCAGCCTTGCAGCGGTACAGACCAACACGTTCTCCTGGGGAGGAGAATACGGCCGTCGGAGCACCCCCAATGCTCCGGCGGCCACATTTTTGTCAGGGAGCCGCAGAGCTTCCGCTCACCGGCATCAGCTCGATCGCTGCGCTTGCCAGCGCCTCGGCCCCGGTGGCGATGACCTTTTCGGCATCGGGCGCCCAGAAGGGGGAGTGAAGCGACGGCAGCGGCGTGCCGTCCGTCTCCAGCGCTTCGAGCATGGGCTGCGGCGTTCCGCTGATCCAGAAGATCATCGACTGCACATCCTCAGGCGCTGCGCGGCGGAACTGGCTGAAATCCTCTCCGCCCATCACCGGCGGCGTTTCTCCCACGCGGTTCTCGCCAAAGCGCGCCTTGAAGCTTGCCGCCATGCGCTCGGTGAAGTCCGGATCGTTGTAGGTCGAGGGCGTGTAGGTTTCTTCGATCGCGATCTCGGGCATCAGATCTTCCGGCAGCCCCGCCGTAATCGCCTCCCCGCGCGCAACGCGGCGAATACCGTCGAGCAGCAGCTGGCGGCTCTCGTCCGAATAGCTGCGCACGGTGAGCTGCAACTTGGCTTCATCGCTGATGATATTGTGCTTGGCCCCGGCATGGAAGCTGCCGACCGTAATGACCGCCGGGTCCAGCGGCGAAGAGTTGCGGCTCACCACCGTCTGCAGCTTCATGACGATCGAGCTGGCGAGGACCACCGGGTCGACCGTGGTGTGCGGATAGGCGCCATGCCCCCCGATGCCCTTCACCGTGATGTCCACGCTGTCGACATTGGCAAGCGCGTAGCCCGGCGTGTAGCCGATCGTCCCGGCCGGCATCGGCGCGGCCGCGTCGTGGAACGCGATGGCATAGTCGGGCTTGGGGAAGCGGGTGTAGAGCCCGTCCTCGATCATCGCGAGAGCGCCCAGCCCCAGCTCCTCAGCGGGTTGCAGAACCATCACGAGCGTGCCCTGCCAGCTGTCCTTGTGGTCGACGAGCAGCTGCGCGGCACCGATGAAACCCGCCATATGCGTGTCGTGACCGCAGGCGTGCATGACCCCCGTTGTTACGCCGCTTGCCGGGGTGGCCATGACCTTCGAAGCGTAGGGCAGGCCTGTCTGTTCGATCACCGGCAGGCCGTCCATGTCGGCACGCAGCAGCACGGTCGGTCCTTCGCCGTTGCGCATCACCGAAACGACGCCGGTTTTGCCGACCTCCTCGGTCACCTCGAACCCCAGGTCGCGCATCCGTTTGGCCAGCTTGGCGGCGGTCTTGTACTCTTCGAAGCTGAGTTCCGGATTGGCGTGGAGATCGCGGTACAGCTCCATCAGGCCGGGCATGTCGGCTTCAAGGTCGGCGCGCAGTTCGTTGGCCTGGGCCGGTGCGGCAAGCAGCATCGCCAGCGCCGCGAGCTGTGTTGGAACGGATTTGGGCATGCCTTTTGATCTCCCTACAGCTTGGAACACATGGAACACGATCCATGGCACCAAAACCACCCGCACCCCCTGATGCGGGTTCAATTGCGCCCTGTGTTGCAGAGGTCGGCGCGGTAGGAAAGCCCCCCCGCGCCTATGCAGGCGCTTCGCCTAAAGGTCGTAAGTGACCACGAGGGCGAGCGACAGCATCGTCACCATGATCAGGACGAGCGGCACGCCGGTGCGCACATAGTCGCGGAATTCGTAGGACCCTTCGGCCATGATCAGCATGTTGGTCTGATAGGCGATCGGCGTTGCGTAACACAGGTTGCTGCCGAACAGGACGGCCAGCACCAGCGGCTCAGGCGGTAGCCCCAGCTTGGTGGCAATCGCAAAGGCAATAGGTGTGCCGACCGTCGCCGCCGTCGCGTTCGAGGCGAAATTGGTGAGGAAGGTCATCGCCAGCATGATGGCCGCGAGCGCAGCCGCCGGGGACAGATAATCGAGGCCCACGGCGAGCACTGTCCCGATCCAGTCCGCAGCCCCGCTGTCGAGAATGATCCGGCCGAGCGCAATACTGGCCGCAACCAGCACAATGACGCTGCCCGAAAGACCCCGTCCCACGCGGTCGAACTTCACACAGCCCGTCACGAACATGAGGATTGCGCCCGCCAGCGAGGCGATCGCGATGGGCACAAGGCCGAAGGACGCAAGCGCGATCGAGCCGCCCATGATGCCCGCGGCCAGCGTCGCCTTGGAACGCCGCGGCAGCTCGCGCATGCCTTCGAGCTGCAGCAGGCTATCGGCGCGGGCGAAGTGCTGCATGTCGTCAGGCAGGCCCATGACCAGCAGCACATCGCCTTCGGCAAAGCGGTGATCGCCGCCTTCGGAGAACTGCTCTTTCTCGCCCACCAGACGTTCGGGCCGGTGCGTGCCGATGACTGCGACACCGTAGAGATCGGCAATGCCTGAGCTCGGCAAAGTGCGGCCAATGAGGCGCGAATCCGCCGTCACGATCATCTCGCCAACTGCGATGTCGGTGCCGGTCTCGCTCGAACGGCGGCGGATCCGGTCCAGCACCCAGCTGGGCGCCGCATCCCCGCGCAGGGTGGCCATGGCTTCCTCGATGGCCTCGTGCGTGCCCGTCATGCGCAAACGGTGGTGCGGCCGCATCAGGCCCGGCGGGACGTCGTGGAACTCGATACCGGTTGGCAGGCGGGTTTCCAGCTCGGACAGCTCGCGGCCGTTGAGGATAGAGCTCTCGGTCACCCGCAGGCGGGTTTCGAAAAGGCGCTGCGAATGCACTGTCTCGACCCGGTTATCCCCCAGCATGCGCGGCATGACGATCCAGACGAACGGCAGCGCAACGAGCGAGGCGAACAGCACGATCGGCGTGAAATGGAATACGCCCATCTCGGGCATGCCCAGGTCCACCGCGATCGAAACGACGAGGATATTGGTGGAAGTACCGATCGTCGTCGCCAGCCCGCCCATGAGCGAGGCGGCGTTGATCGGGATGAGGGCTTTCGATGCAGGCAACAGGCCGCGCAGCGCCAGCTGTACGAAGATCGGGATAAGCAGAACCAGCACCGGAGTATTGTTGACGATCATCGACAGCACGAAGGTGACGACGAGCGAGAACAGCAGGCCCAGCTGCAGGTTGATTTTGAACAAGCGTTCGAGGAATCGGGCCGCGGGCTCAAGCGCGCCCGTGACCACCAGCCCCCGCCCCATGATCATCAGCGCACAGATCGTGATGAGGGCGTAGTGGCCAAAGCCCGAGAACGCCAACGAGAGGCCATCGGTTGGCGCAGTGTCCGGAAGCGGGAAGAAATAGAGACCCACCGCAATGACCGCGATGGTCAGGAGAGAAATGATCTCCACCGACATGCGCCCGCGCGCAAAGGCAACGAACATGGCGATGGTAACAACCATCGCCGCGATTGCATGGTAGGAAGGAACCCCGATCATCCGAAGCCGGAAATTCCAGTTTCTTCGGCTTTGCGCAAGGCCTTAGTTTGGTACCCCTGGCCGGACTCGAACCGGCACTTCAGAAGAAACTCGATTTTGAGTCGAGCGCGTCTACCAATTCCGCCACAGGGGCAACGGGTCGGGAGCGCAGGCGTTAGCCTCGCCCCAAGCGCGCATCAAGCCTTGAGCGCGCCGACCAGAAGTTTGTGCAGTTTCGAGTGCAACGCGTCGTTCGCTGCGAGCACCTGGGCCGAATGGATCGGCTGCGAACGGCCGCGGAAATCGGACACGAAACCGCCTGCCTCGCGTACGATCAGGCAGCCTGCGGCGGTGTCCCAGTCGTTGAGCCCGCTTTCCCAGAAACCGTCGAAACGTCCTGCCGCCAGCCATGCGAGGTCGAGCGAGGCTGCGCCGAAACGGCGGATGCCGGCGACCTGCGGGCCGATCGCACCGAAGATCTTGGTCCATTCACCGAAATCACCATGGCCCTGAAAGGGAATACCGGTTGCGATCAGCGCTTCGGGAAGGGTGCGACGCGCCGAAACACGCAGGCGGCCATCGTGCAGCCAGGCACCGCGGCTCTTCTCGGCCCAAAAAGTCTCGTCGGTGATCGGGTTGTAGATGACCGCAGCGGTCACATCGCCCCAGCCCCCGCCGCCAAGCTTGGGTTCCTGCACTGCGATGCTAATGGCGAAATGCGGGATGCCGTGGAGGAAGTTGCTGGTGCCGTCGAGCGGATCGACGATCCAGCGAGGCTTGTCCTCATCGCCTTCGATGATACCGGCTTCTTCCATGACGAAACCCCAGTCGGGACGCGCGGCCAGCAATTCGTCGTAGATCGTGCGCTCAGCGATGCGGTCGGCCTTGGACACGAAGTCCGCCGGGCCCTTGCGGCTCACCTGGAGGTGCTCGACCTCGCCGAAGTCGCGGCGCAGGCGGCCACCCGCCTTGCGCGCGGCTTTCTCCATGACGCGGATGACACCCGATAGAACGGCCATGATAACTCTCTTATTCGGTCAGGACGCGGATCGAACGGGCCTGCAGGTGGATGTCGCCCCACTCGCAGGCCATGTCGAATTTCGCGCCTTCAATCGTGAAGGAATGGATTGCGAAGCGGCGCGCATCCGATGCGGCGCCTTCTGCGCGTTCCAGGGAAAGCCGGGTTATCCCGGCGAATTTCAGCAGGCCGGGATGGAAGCACGCGTCTTCCCCGGCCCCCGGCTCTTCGTAGTCCGGGTGTGACGGCTCCAGGCAGAAGTCCATCTCCAGCGTCAGCTCGTCATCGTTGATGATCACCGCGCGCAGCACACTGCTGTCGATCGCGATGTTCTCGAACCGGCTGGCGACGGATTTGCCCATAGCGCGTCCGGCTTAGCCGGCCTTGCCGACGTAGGACTGCTCGTACACGTCGACGATGATCCGCGTGCCGCTTTCGATGTGCGGCGGGACCATGATGCGAACGCCGTTGTCGAGCACGGCAGGCTTGTAGCTGGACGAAGCGGTCTGGCCCTTCACCACGGCATCGGCCTCGACGATTTCGGCTTCGATCTGCGCGGGCAGCTCGACCGAGATCGGCTTCTCTTCCCACAGCTCGAGCTTCACCTGCATGCCGTCCTGCAGGAACGGGCGTGCATCGCCCAGCAGGTCGCTGGGCAGGTTGATCTGTTCGTAGGTCTGCTGGTCCATGAAGACGAGCATGTCGCCGTCTTCGTAAAGGAACTGGTAGTCCGCCGTATCGAGACGCACCTTTTCGACCGTGTCGGCGCTGCGGAAGCGCACGTTGGTCTTGCGGCCATCCTGCAGGTTCTTCATTTCGACCTGCATGTAGGCGCCGCCCTTGCCGGGCTGGGTGTGCTGGATCTTGGCGACCTTCCAGATGCCGCCTTCGTACTCGATGATGTTGCCCGGACGGATGTCCACGCCGCTGATCTTCATGGGGAAGCTACCTTCGACTTTTTAAAGAGCGTGCCCGCCACCGCTGGCGGACGTGTGCGGCGCGCCTTAGCCGACGCGGGGCTTGCGGGCAAGCGAGTGGAAATGCGCAGGCGAAGGCCCTATATGCGCGGCCAAGGATCGATATCATGACAATCACACGCACTCTCACCCTGTTGGCCGCAGCCGTCGGCCTTGTCGCCTCTCCTGCCGCTTCGCAGGGCCGCCTCGCCCTGCTCGACCGCGGCGAATATGTCTGCGCCCTGCCCGGCGATGCGACCGGGGCCGCCTGGGTCGAACAGGAAGGCCGCGACTTCGCGATCACCGGCGGATCGAGCTATCGTACCGCGCGCGGTACGGGGACCTACTTGCTCGAAGGCAAGCAGGTGACCTTCACGCGCGGCCCGATGCGCGGCACGAAATTCATGCGCCTTGGTTCCGGCATGCTCCAGGAAATCGGGCGCGACGGGAAACTTGGCCGCTTGCGCTGCCACCGCGCGGGCGGGCTGAAGGACTAAAGCTAGCGGCTGGTCAGCAGCGGATAGGGATTGACCGCGTTGGCGGGCTCCCACCACTCGGCGTCCTCGCTCGTCTGGAGGATCGCGAAATGCAAGTGCGGCGCGTCATCCGAGGCGTTGCCCGAACTGCCGACCGTCCCGAGCCGCTGTCCTCTGCGAACCCGCTGGCCTTCGGTAAGGCCCGGCGCGTATTCATCGAGATGCGCGTAATAGTGGATCGTGCGCCGGTCGCCTGAACGCACATAGATCGTCAGGCCGCCAGCATCGCTTTCGAACAGCTTTTCGATCTCCCCCGGGCCGGCCGCGACCACGCTGGTCCCTTTGGGCGCCATGATATCGATCGCCTCGTGCAAGCGGGAACCACCGGCGCGCGAATCGCTGAAGGTGTCCGTCAGGTCGGAACGGCGTACGTTGAGAACAGGCACCACGAGTTCCCGCCCGGTGCTCGCGTCAGGGACTTCGGTCGTCGAGGAATCGAGACCAGCGTCCAGCGCTGCGAGGGTGTTCGCTTCCTCTTCGTCCAGCCCATCGACAGCATCTGCGTCGCTCGCCTGCGGCGAAGGGCTCGGCGCGGCCTCCGCCGGACGGGTCTGGTCCCGCTGGCTGACGCTGGTCGCGTTTTCGATGAGACTGCCGCCAGCCACGATCCAGATCGCGCTGGTGAGCGTGGCCGTAATGACAATGGTGAGAATGCGATCGACGATGTTCATGGGGCCAACCTAGCGCCTCAAGCCTCGAAAATCACCTGCGTCGATTGCGAGACCATTCCGGCAAGCCGCGCGGCGTCCCAGTTGGTAAGGCGCACGCATCCACTCGACTGCGCACGCCCGATGGTCTCGGGATCGGGGGTGCCGTGGATCCCGTAGTGTTCCTTCGACAGATCGATCCAGACGACACCGACAGGCGAATTGGGCCCGGGCGGCAGCGTGTATTCCTCGCCGTCCTGCTTGCCGCCCGATAGCACCTCGGGATCGTAGCTGTAGGGCGGATTGTAGGCCTCCCCGACAATGTCCCATTCACCAAGCGGCAGCGGGAATTCGCTGGAGCCCGAGCTGACCGTGAACAGGGCAACCAGCGTGTCGCCCTGGTAGGCCTTGAGTGTCTTGCCGGCCTTGCTGACGACAATGCGATCGACTTCGGGCTGGTCGCTGCCGACGCCGAGCGAGGCCAGGGTCTGCTGCCAGCTCGTCTCGCTGACCGAGCCGGGCGCAATTCGGTCGCCGCCAATATTCGGCACGCGGATCTGCTGGCCGGCAGCGAAGTAGCTCTCCGACTTCGCCGCGCTCGAAGCCTTAGTCTCGCTGGAGGTCGGCGTCGGTGTCGGGGTCGGCTTCAACGTCCCGCTGGCCTGCGTCATTCCTGCGGGCTTGCCGCCGGGATTGAGCTGCTTGAGCACATCAACCGTCGTGTGGAAACGCTCGGCAAGGCGCTCGTCGAGCGATTTGTAGCCGAGCGTTTCGAGCTTGGCCTTCTCGGCTACATCCTCCGGCATATCGGTGTAGGTCGCCTCGCTCCAGCTTGCCGGGATGGTCACCACGCGCGTTGCCGGAATACGCTCCCAATCGGACAGCGCCTCCTTGGTGGCGTCGTCGAGCCTGCCGGTCACCTTGAGGTCATTCGCTTCCTGGAATCCCCGCAGAGCGTTCTCGGTGCTCATGCCCATCTTGCCATCGATCACGCCGGGCCCGAAGCCGACACGGTCGAGCACGACCTGCGCCTGCATGACCGGGCGCTCCTCGCTGTCGGGTATGTCGGAGGTCTGTGCCTCCTCGCCCTCAGCATCGGCGTCGATCTCGTTCATGTAGCGATCGTCGTTTGAGGCCATGGTGTCGGCAAGGTTGTCATCGCCGTAGGTGTCATAGCCGTAATCGGTGCCGCTATCGGCGCTCGCAACAGTGTCGGTGTCCTGTTCGTTGTCCTGGCCTTGCAAGCCACAGGCGGCCAGGGCGAGCGAGGAAACGGCGGCGAGTATGTACGTGCGCATGAGGGCGACCTCTCCTGAATACGGGACGCAGGCGGCAATCCCTTTCAGATGCCCAACTCACGCGGCTGCGATTTGCTCCGAAAAGGCTTTAACGGCAACCACTTCATCGCCGTTCCAGACCGCTCCGGAAACCGCGATGAAGTCCGCACCCGCCTTTACGATGGGCTGACAATTTTCCGGAGTGATGCCACCGATCGCGACCGAGGGCAGCTCGACCATCTCGCTCCACCATTCGAGCAGATCGAGTTCGGCCCGATGCTCGGTTTCCTTGGTCGTGCTTGGGAAGAACGCCCCGAAGGCGACATAATCCGCGCCCGCTTCGCCCGCTTCGAGGGCGAGGTGACGCGAGGCGTGGCAGGTCACGCCGATCTGCGCCTCGCGGCCCAGGTCTTCGCGCGCTTCGGCCGGATCGCCATCGCCCTGCCCCAGGTGCACACCGTCGGCCTTGAGGCGCTTTGCGAGCGCGATGTCGTCGTTGACGATGAACGCGACCTCGCGCTCGGCGCAAATCGCTTGCAGCGGCTCGGCAAGTGCCGCGGCCTCGTGCTGATCCAGGCCTTTCACGCGAAACTGGAACGCGGTCACGAGCCCTTCTCCCGCATCGATGGCGCGCGCGAGCCGGTCCGGAAAATCGCCGGACACGTCGAGCGGGGAGATGAGATAGATCTGGCAGGTTGGTTCGGTCATGGCCTGCCCCTAACGGGCTTCGTGCCGAGCGCCAACCTGCCGGATCGAATTTGCGCGATCAGGCGACGCTGGCGGCGTGGATCTGGTCGATCGCGCCCGACAGCGTGCCGTCGAATTCGTCGTCACTCTGCGTGGCGCGCAGGTCCTGCAGCAGGCCGCGGCTGAAGCTGGCGATCATGCCGGGGTTCTTGGCGAGTTCGCTACAGGCTTCGTCGGTCGAATAGCCGCCCGAAAGCGCCACGACACGCAGCACCTTGGGGTGGCTGGTGAGCCCTGAATAGAGACCAGCTTCCTTGGGGATCGAGAGCTTCAGCATGATCTGCTGGCCTTCGGGGAGCGCATCGAGCCCTTCCTCGATTGCCTCGAGCAGGATCTTCTCGCCTTCCGCGCGGTCGGCGGCGGTGATGTCGTATTCCGGCTCGAGCATGGGGATGAGGCCGCAAGACAGGATGCGCGCGCCTTCTGCAAACTGCTGGTGGACGGCGGCCTTGATGCCGGTGGCATTGGCCGACTTGACCACGCTGCGCATCTTGGTGCCGAAGACGCCGAGCTCCTTGGCGCGGTTGCACATATCTTCAAGGCCCGGATTGGGCTTCATCAGCTGCGCGCCGTCACGCTCGTCCTCAAGGCCCTTGTCGACTTTCAGGAACGGCACGATGCCGCGTTCCTTGAGGCGGGCGGGCACCGACTTGCCGCCGCTTTCGCCTTCCATGGTCTTCTCGAACAGGATTGCGCCGATGACCTTGCCGTTGCCGAAACACGGGCTTTCGATAATGCGCTGGCGCATTTCGTGGATGAGGCCGAACATCTCGTCTTCCGTGCTCCACGCGCCCTCTTCGACACCGTAGCCCTTGAGCGCCTTGGGGGTCGAACCGCCCGACTGGTCGAGCGCTGCAATAAAGCCCTGTCCGGTGGCGATACGCGCCTTCATCTCATCGAAAGTCATCTGGAAAACCCCGTCGCTTGGAAGTGAGTGTGCATTCGTATGCGCGCGGCCATACAAAAGCCTTTTCGCACCTGCAACAGGCGGGCGGCAATTATTGTCGTCGGCGTGTCAGGATGAGGCGAAGCGGTGCCGGAAACGCGCGCTGTCGGGCATAGCCTTCAGCGCCTGCTCAAGCTGGCCGCGCACCGTGCCCAGCGCATGGTCGAGCTGGCGCGGATCGAACGCATCCGCTCGCCGATCGTGGCGCTGCGGGATCACCCCGAAGGCAAGTAAGAGGTCAATCCACGTCTGCCGATCGAGGACATCTCCGTCCAACGAGGGCATGCGCCCCCGGCTGCGGAACTGTTCGACGCGCAGGGCGAGCCCCTCGGGCACAGGCTGCTGGGCTTCAGCACCAAGGCTGGTGGGCACGGCAACCCATTCACTCAGCCGTTCGACCGAGCGCCAATGAAGCTGGTTGAACCGCCGCGCTTCGGCCGCAAAGTCGGGTGTTGCCGGAAGCGTTTCGAGCAGGTGCTGCGCTTGCAGAAGCAGCAACCGCGCATCGGCGGCAAACAGCGGGCCCAGACGAGCCGAGGCGCGCCCCATGCGAAGGAGGTTGCCCGACCAAGGGGCCTCGTTTGCATAAGCTGCCGCATCGCCAGTGCTACGTGCATCGGGCGCCCGGTAAGTGGGAAGTACTCCCGCCTCGTAATGCGCAGTGGCTTGCAGCCCCGAGCTAAGAGCAGGGATGTTGCGGTCGCCACCGGTTTTCGTGCGGGCCCGAAGGTCGATGACAAGGTCTGCGCCAATCGGGGTGCCATCCGCAGTCAACTTGTGCTGGCCCGAACCAGCCACCTCCTCAAGCGACACAGTCTCGCAGCGCAGCACGTCAATTGAGCACAGATCCGACTTGCTCTTGAGTAGCTGCGCCAGCGCCGTCCTCTCGATAGCGGTCAGCGGACCCAGCATCGCCAGTGGAGATTGCGGGGCGTCTTCGGGCAGCGCCATGGCCCCGGCCTTGGCCGCGCGAGCGCAGAAGCGGAAGCCCTCATAAAGCTCGGCGAAGCGGTCGAGTGCCTTGGCCTCCTCGGCCACCCTGCGCAGGATGTGGTGGAACGGCAGCCCGCCTATCATGGGCAGATCGCCTGAGGGAGCGACAATGATCCGCCGCCCATCGGGAGCGAAACCTTCCAGCGCTAAGCCGAGGGCAAAATCGGCGCCCGCCTTGGCAAGGTCGGAAACGGCGATCCCGGCAAGCGCGAAATAGGGGTCGGCAACCGGCACTACTGCAACCGCTTCTTCCGCCGATCCGTGCTCCACAACCGTTACGGCAGCGCGCGCGCGAAGAGCCGGAGCGAGAAGTGCAGCGACCGGCCAGACATCCTCGGCGGCGCCGACCAGGACGATGGATTTTGCGGCTCCGGCACTCACGATGAAGCTCCCGCGTACTGGGCGCCTGACATGCGAAGGAACTCGCGGTGCACGGGCATAGCCGCCGCATCACGCGCATAGGACTGCCGCAGCCCGTCCAGCGTCTCGACGAGCGCCGCTTCGCCAATTCCCTCGGCGCGCGGGTCCCATCCTTCGGGGACAATGTTCTGGCCGAGGAAAACCGATATCCAGCTGACCGGCTGAAACAGTCCGTCGGCATAGTCGGGCAGCAGCGCGCGTCTGCGGAAGTCATCGATTTTCTCGCTCAGGCTTTCGGGCAGCGGCATTTCGCGCATCGCTGTCCAGAATTCCCCATCGCGCTGGTTGGCGACGTAGTGAAGGACGAGGAAATCGCGAATGCGCTCGAACTCGAGGTCCATCAGGCGGTTGTATTCGCGTTGGTCGGCCTCGGCGATGCCAGCACCCGGAAACAGCTCGACAAGGTTGAGGATGCCGCTCTGGATCAGGTCGATGCTGGTCGATTCCAACGGCTCGAGGAAGCCGCCCGACAGGCCGATGGCAACACAGTTGCCGCGCCACAATTCCCGCCGGCGCCCGGTGGTGAAGCGCAACTGGCGAGGCTCGCCCCCGGCCTCTCCCTCAAGCGAGGTGACTAGGGCATCGCGCGCCGCCTCGTCTTCCCAGAAGGCGTCGCAATAGACGAGGCCGTTGCCGACGCGGTGCTGGAGCGGAATGCGCCATTGCCAGCCTGCCTCGCGCGCGGTGGCCCGGGTGTAGGGACCATGCTCGCCGCCGTTCGCGCAAGGGACTGCAAAGGCGCGGTTGCAGGGCAGCCAGTGGCTCCAGTCCTCGAACGGTGTTTCGAGCGTGTCGCCGATCAGCAGCGAACGAAAGCCCGAGCAATCGATGAAGAGATCGCCTTCGATCACCGCTCCATTTTCGAGGAGGACCGACGTGATATTGCCGCTCTCCGCGTCGCGGATCACCTCGACGATGCGCCCCTCCCGGCGAACCACGCCCGAGCCCTGTGCAAGTTCGGCCAGCCAGGCTGCATAGAGCCCAGCGTCGAACTGGAATGCGTAGTCATAGGGTTGCTGCTGGCCGCCCTCGCCCGGCGGTGCGAACCGGTCCGCCCAGGCCGCGACGATGGGCAGCGAATAGTCGCCAATTGCGGATGCCTTGCCGAGCGCGTTGGCTAGCGCCCAGGCTTGGATGAAATCCACCCCTTCAACAGGCTCGCCATAGGTGCCGAAAGGATGGACGTAGCGGTCGCCCGGCTTGCCCCAATCGCGAAATTCGATGCCGAGCTTTATGGTCGCCGCCGTGCGCGCCATCATCTCGCGCTCGTCGATCCCGAGCATACGGTTGAAGGTGCGGATCTGCGGCAAGGTCGCCTCGCCGACGCCCACGGTGCCGATGGCTGCGGATTCGACGAGCGTAATCGCCAGGCCGACGCCGCCCAGCAGGCGCGAAATCGCGGCCGCGGTCATCCAGCCAGCGGTTCCCCCGCCGACGATCACCACCGTGTCGATCTGCTTTCGCCCCGAACTCATGCGCAAAGGCATACGGTTGGCTCGCAAGAGCGACAACCGGGCCAAGGTAACCAATTGCTCCGCCATGCGTATTTCTCACCAGATACCAGGAGATTGCATGCTCGACGAAATCCAGGACCGGCTCTGCGCCGAGAATACGACCGACTTTTCGGACCTCAGGGCGGTGACCATCAATTGCACGCTGAAGCCCACGCCGCAGGGCTCGCATACCGACAAGCTTCTGGGCGTGGTTGAGACGATCCTTGTGCGCAACAACGTCGCGCTCGAGCAGGTCAGGCTGGTCGATCACGATATCGCACCCGGCGTTTATCCCGACATGACCGAACACGGAGCCGCGCGCGACGATTGGCCGGCAATCTGGGAAACGGTGCGCGCGGCCGACATCCTCGTCGTCGGCACCCCGATCTGGCTGGGCGAGAAAAGCTCTGTCTGCCAGAGGCTGATCGAGCGGCTTTACGGCCATTCGGGCGAGACCAACGAGCGTGGCCAGTACGTCTTTTACGGCAAGGTTGGCGGCTGCATCATTACCGGTAACGAGGACGGCATCAAGCACGTCGGCATGGGCGTGCTCTACTCGCTCCAGCACGTCGGTTACACCATTCCCCCGCAGGCCGATGCCGGCTGGATCGGAGAGGCCGGACCCGGGCCCAGCTACGGCGACGAAAAGGAAGACGGTTCTGGCCGCGTCGGCTTCGACAACGACTTCACCCGCCGCAACACGACCTTCATGACCTGGAACCTCATGCATATGGCACGGATGCTTAAGGATGCAGGCGGCATTCCTGCACACGGCAATTCGGTCGATGTGTGGAACGAGGGCCGCCGCTTCGACGCGCCCAATCCGGAGTATCGCTAGCGAGCGAAGGTTTCGAGGAAGCGTTTGGCAAGAGGGCTGTCCTCGATCCCCGCGCGCACGACCGAATTGCCCCACCAGATGAGCTCGGTATTGGCGAGCACTATGAGAGCGAGATCCTGCTCGGGCACCTTTAGGTACATCGCCGAATATTTGCCCGGCTCCCAACCCGAATGCCACTGGAGGCGCTGACCCTCCCAATCGGAAAGCCACCAACCATGCCGATAGTCGCCCAGTTCGGGTAGCTCTCGCCTGACAAGGTCTTCGCGCTCGGCATCGGACACGAGTTCGCCGCCCTCGTAAGCTATCTCGAAAGCAGCCAGATCGCGAACGCTGGCGAGGATGCCTGCCGCTGCCCGGAAATCGTCGTCGAACAAAGGCGCCTTTTCCGGCCCGCTATCGGTGACTGTGAAAGGCGGAGCGAGATAGCGCAGGGCCGCCCCGCCCTGCGGATCGCGCCAACCCAGCGCTACGTCAGTCATACCCACGCGATCGGCCACATGCTCACGCACGATATCCCGCAAGGGCCGCCCGCCTGCGCCCTCTATCGCGCGGTCGATGCGGGCGTAGGCGATCGGGTTGTAGACGAAAACTTCACCATTGGCGCGCATGTCCAGCATGTCTTCGAGCGTGGTCCGCTTTGCACAGTCCATCGCCGGGATGGTGTTGCCGAAAGTGTCGGTCCCGCCCGCCCCAAAGGGAATTTGCGAAGTGGACAGCCACTCGCAGGTGCGCTCCCAGCCCTCGTCCGACGACATGGGTAGCAACAAGTCCAGCCCGCCGGCTTCCGCTTCCATCAGGATCGCCGTAGCAGCGAGCGGCTTGGTGACCGAGGCGATGTAGTAAGTGGTCTCGGGCGAGGTCGGGAATTCGCCCTCGTCGTCGGAGACGCCCAAATAGGATTCCCAGACGATGGCGCCGTCGCGCACGATGGCCGCGCTAAGGGAGGGTGTCCCGCTCTCCTTGCGGAAATTTTCGAGATACGATCCGAAGGTCTCGAATTCGCCTATGTCGTCCTCCCCTTGTACCGGTGCCGCGATGCACATGAGCAGCGTTGCGGCGAGGAAGCGTTTCAAGGCCTCAGGTCCGGTTTATCTTGCGGATAATGCCGGTGAAGCTGAGCGCGGGCTTGCCGTCGCCGGTGATCATGCCGCGCACGAAAATGGTCTTTCCGCCGCCGCGCGTGACTTCGCCGCGCGCTTCGACCAGCTGGCCGACGGAAATCCCGCCGAGGAAATCGCCCGAGAGGTTGATCGTGACCCCGAAGTTCTCGCCAAGCTCCTGGTGCGCGATGGTGAACAGGGCGAAATCGGCAAAGGTCATCATGCAGCCGCCGTGCATCGAACCCGCACCGTTCATATGCTGCGGCTCGGCTCGGAAGGCGCTGACCCACTCCCCGTCGATTTCGCGCATGTAGAAGGGACCCGAACGGGTTTCGAACGCGTCGTGTTCCCATGTGCTCCAGCCAGCCCATTCGCCCTCGGTGACGAGGGTCGGCCCGCGGGTGGTCATTTCGCTCATGCGGTCAGCGCGGCAACGCCCGGCAGGTCCTTGCCTTCCATCCATTCAAGGAACGCCCCGCCCGCGGTCGAGACGAAGGTGAAGTCGTCCTTCACTCCGGCATGGGCGAGCGCAGCGACCGTGTCCCCGCCCCCTGCGACGGAGGTGAGCGAGCCGTCCTGCGTCAGGGCGGCAGCGGTCTTGGCAAGCGCAACCGTGGCCGTATCGAACGGCTCGGTCTCGAACGCACCCATCGGACCGTTCCACACCAGCGTGCGGCAGGTCTTGAGCACATCTCCCAGCGCCTCGACCGCAAGCGGGCCGACGTCGAGGATCATCTCGTCGCTGGCAACCTCGTGGACGTTGCAGGTGCGCAGGCTTTCGGGATTTGCCGCGAATTCCTTCGCCACCACGACATCGTACGGCAGGTGAACGGTGCAACCGGCGTGGCCGGCCTCGTCCATGATTGTGTTTGCTGTATCGGTAAGGTCGTGCTCGCACAGCGAGTTGCCGACATCGACACCCTTGGCGGCGAGGAAGGTGTTGGCCATGCCGCCGCCGATGATGAGGTGCTGGACCTTGCCGACGAGGTTGGTCAGCACGTCGAGCTTGGTCGAGACCTTGGCCCCGCCGACAACGGCCGCAACCGGCTGCTCGGGTGCGCCAAGCGCCGCGTCGAGCGCCTTCAGTTCCGCTTCCATCGCGCGGCCGGCATAGGCCGGAAGATGGTGCGCGAGCCCCTCGGTCGAGGCGTGCGCACGGTGCGCCGCGGAAAAGGCGTCGTTGACGTAGAAATCGCCGTGAGCAGCGATGCCCTTGGCGAATTCGGGATCGTTCGCCTCTTCCCCGGGCCAGAAGCGCACGTTGTCGAGGAGACCGATATCGCCCGCCGAGAGGATCCCGATCGACTGTTCAACCACCGGGCCCATGACCTCGGGGATGAACATGATCTCCTTGTCCAGCACCTTCTCCACATCGCCCTGCACGAAGCTGGTCGACAGGGTCGAATGGCGCTGGCCCTTGGGGCGGCCGAAGTGAGCGAGCAACAGGACCTTGGCGCCCTTGTCCGCAAGTTCGAGGATGGTGGGTTTCACCGCCTCGACGCGGGTGACATCGGTGGCCGAACCGTCCTTCATCGGAAGGTTCAGATCGACGCGTACCAGGGCAACCTTGCCGGTAATATCGCCAAGGTCGTCCAGGGTCCTGAAGCTGCTCATCGTATCGTCCTTTAGAGGAACTTCGCCATCACGCCGGCGGTGTCGATCATGCGGTTCGAGAAGCCCCATTCGTTGTCGTACCAGCTGACGACGCGGGCAAGCTTGCCTTCCATCACGCTGGTTTCGAGGCTGTCGATGGTCGAGCTGGCCGGATAGTGGTTGAAGTCGCTGCTGACGAGCGGCTGGTCGGTGTAGTCGAGCACGCCCTTCATGGGGCCTTCCGCCGCAGCCTTCAGCGCCGCGTTCAGTTCCTCGGCGCTGGTGTCGCGGCCGGGGGTGAAGACGAGGTCGACGAGGCTGACGTTCGGGGTCGGCACACGGACCGAGCTTCCGTCGAGCTTGCCGGCGAGTTCAGGCAGGACCAGGCCGACCGCACGGGCGGCGCCGGTGGTGGTCGGGATCATGTTCTGCGCGCCGCCGCGAGCGCGGCGCATGTCGCCATGCATCTGGTCAAGCATGCGCTGGTCGTTGGTGTAGCTGTGGATCGTGGTCATGAAACCGCGCTCGATGCCGACGGTATCGTGCAGCACCTTCGCCATCGGCGAGAGGCAGTTTGTGGTGCAGCTGGCGTTAGAGACGATCACGTCCTCGGCGGTCAGTACATCGTGGTTCACACCGTAAACGATGGTGGCCGAAACACCCTTTGCGGGGGCCGAGATCAGCACGCGCTTGGCGCCGGCATCAAGGTGCGGGCGGCAGGCTTCGTCGGACTGGAAGAAACCGGTGCATTCGAGGACGATGTCGACGCCCTGTTCGCCGTGCGGCAGCTTGCCAGGCTCACGCTCGCTCGTCACCGCGATGGACTTGCCGTTCACGATGATGGCGTTGTCGCCGACTTCGACCGTGCCGGGGAAACGGCCGTGCGTGCTGTCGTACTGGAACAGCAGCGCGTTCGACTTGGTGTCCGCCAGGTCGTTGATCGAAACGAGGTCGAGGTCGTGGTCGTCACGCTCGAGGATAGCGCGCGCCACGAGGCGGCCGATACGTCCGAAACCGTTGATTGCAACCTTGGTCGCCATGGGTAAGAACTCCTGCTTAAGCCTTGGATTACTTGGGCAATTTGTTCATAATTTGCGGAACGATAGCGTCCGCCGTGAAACCGAATTTTGCGAAGAGATCGCCTGCCGGAGCCGAGGCCCCGAAACGGTCGAGACCGATGGTGAGGCCCCCCTCGCCCGTGTAGCGTTCCCACCCGAAGGTCGTCCCCGCTTCGATGCTGACACGCAGTGTGTCGGCTGGGATCATCTCGGCGCGGTATTCCGCGTCCTGTTCGTCGAACAGCTGGGTGCAGACCATCGAGACGACCGATGCGCCCACGCCCTGCTTTTCAAGCTGCTCGGCGCATTCCAGTGCCAGGTGCACTTCGCTGCCCGAGGCAATGAGCGTCACCTTTGCGGCGTTCCCGGCCTTCTTGAGGCGGTACGCGCCCTTGGAACTCATGTCCGTTTCGTCCGGAGCGTTGCGCACCTGCGGCAGACCCTGGCGGGTCAGCGCGAGCACGCTCGGGCGATCCTTCTGCCGCAGAGCGATCTCCCAGCATTCGGCGGTTTCCACCGCGTCGGCCGGGCGCATGACCAGAAGGTTCGGGATCATGCGCAGCGACTGCACATGCTCGACCGGCTGGTGGGTCGGACCGTCTTCACCAAGGCCGATGCTGTCATGCGTCATGACGTAGATCGAGCGCACCTGCTGCAGCGCCGACAGGCGGATCGCCGCGCGGCAATAGTCGGTGAAGACAAGGAAGGTGCCGCCGTAGGGAATGACGCCGCCATGGAGCGCCATGCCGTTCATGGCTGCAGCCATGCCGAACTCGCGAATGCCGTAATAGACATAGCGCCCCGAATAATCGTCAGCCGTGAACGGCCCGATGCCACCGGCCTTGGTGTTGTTGGAGCCGGTCAGATCGGCGCTGCCACCGATCGTGTCGGGAAGCATCGCGTTGATCTGGCCCAGGGCCATCTCGCTAGCCTTGCGCGTGGCAACCTTCTGCGGCTCGGCCATCAGCGACTGGATGTAACTGTCGAGGCTGAAGCCTTCGGGCAGGTCGCCCGCCATGCGGCGTTCGAACTCGGCCTTGTCGGGATTGGTCGACAGGCGCACATCCCATTCCGAATGCGCCGTTTCACCGCGCGCGGTGGTTCCGCGCCAGTCCGCCAGAACATCCTCGGGCACTTCGAACGGGGCATGGTCCCAGCCCAGAACGTCACGCGCGGCCGCGATTTCCTCCTCGCCAAGCGCAGCGCCGTGGGTGGCGCTGGTGCCCTGCTTGTTGGGCGCGCCTTTGCCGATCACCGTCTTGCAGGCGACGAGCGAGGGGCGATCGTCCTCCACCGCTTCGTCGAGCGCGCGGCGGATGTCGTCGAAATCATGGCCATCGCAGCTCACGACATGCCAACCGGTCGCTTCGTAGCGAGCCTTGATGTCCTCGCTGGTCGAAAGGTCGGTGGTGCCGTCGATCGTGATGTTGTTGTCGTCCCACAGAACGATCATGCGGCCCAGCTTCAGGTGACCGGCGAGGCCGATCGCTTCGTGGTTGATGCCTTCCATCAGGCAGCCGTCGCCGGCGATCACCCAGGTACGGTGATCGACCGTGTCGTTCCCAAAGGTCGCATTGAGGCTGCGTTCGGCCATCGCCATGCCGACCGCCATCGCCAGGCCCTGACCGAGTGGGCCGGTGGTGCTTTCCACGCCTTCCAGCAGGAAGTTCTCCGGATGGCCCGCGCAAGGGCTGCCGAGCTGGCGGAAGTTGCGGATGTCTTCCATGGTCGGGCGCGCGTAGCCCGACAGGTGGAGCAGCGAGTAGATCAGCATCGAACCGTGACCGGCCGACAGGACGAAACGGTCGCGATCGGCCCAGTCGGGCGCCTTGGGGTCATGCTTAAGATATTCGCCCCACAGGACCGTTGCCACATCGGCCATGCCCATCGGCATGCCGGGGTGTCCTGAATTCGCTGCCTGCACCGCATCCATGGAAAGCGCCCTGATGGCGTTGGCCATCGGGACGAGGCGAGCGGTGTCGAGACTCATGGGAAATATTCTCCGGAAAATCTGGTGCGATTCGACGCGCGCGAAGCCTTCGCGGAGCGCGCGCGCAAGGTCAACCCGCGCGCAGGGGGCTGCGCACATGCCGTGGCCCTCACCTCACTTATCAACAGATGCGGTCAAACCTTTGCCACAGATTGGCAATCTTGGTATTTGGGAGGGGTTATGAGTTCCGAACGGATCAAAAATGCCATGGACCGGATCGACCGCGCGCTGGCGCGGATCGAAACGCAGGCCGCCCTTGCTTCGCACGCGCCCGAGACGGGGAGCGCCGGCAGCGCCGCCCTTGCTGCCCGCCACGAAGCGCTGCGCGAAAAGGTCGAGGTAAGCTTGACCGAACTCGATGCGTTGATCGAAGGGCTGGAGCGATGAGCGACGTCACCCTTTCGGTCGGCGGCCGCAATTACACCGTATCCTGCGCTGACGGCCAGGAAGAACATGTCCAGCGCCTTGCCACCGTGATCGATGGCAAACTTGGTTCCATGGGGGCAAACCTGTCGAGCCAGGAGGCCAAGAACCTTCTGTTTGCCGCCCTTTTGCTTGCCGACGAGCTCGACGAGGCGAAGAAGGAACCCGCGCCTGCCGAGCCGGCCGAGCCCGATTTTGACGCGGAACGGCTGGCCGGACAGCTCGAACGGATTGCGCTTGCGCTGGAGAATGCGGCATCCACCCTTGAGGGCGGCGGAAGCCTTTCCTAAGTAAGGCATCGGCGGGGCTGCCCGGCACGAGCTGTACGAATATCCCTGAGGCTATAAGCAATCCAAGGGAGCTGTCCCTACCGGGTTGGCGGGTTCGTCCCGACGATCTGGATATATGGCGCCCACCTGACGTTGAGGCGTCAGAGGATTTCACCGGCACGGCCCATGGTGGTCCCGCTACATGTTTTTCTGTGCCTCAAGCGCCGGCATGCGCATCCGCGCACTTGGCTTTCCTCGCTCATGCGGACTTTGTCCGCGTCGCTGTGGGCGGCCGGGAGGGGGAGCGGGATGGAACAGGGCGCCCCGGCTGACACAGTCAGGCGTGAATAGGCGGCACATCAGTCGGAACTTAGAGAGCCCAGGTGACCAAAGACGATCTTCGCAAAAAATTGCGCAAAGCGCGCCGCGAGACGGTCGAGGCTCTCCCGGACAGCATGCGCACGCTTGTGTTTATGCGTCCGCCTGCGCCGCTGCTGGACCTGGTTCCTCCAGGCGCAACTATCGGCCTCTATCACGCCACCGTATCTGAAGCGCCGACTGCGGCCTACGCCCGCTTCTTCTTCGAGCAGGGGCATGCGATCGCCCTTCCCCGCTTCGAGGATGAGAGCTCGCCCATGACCTTCGCGCGCTTCAGCGATCCGTTCGAGGAAAGCGACCTGGTCCGCGGCCCCTTCGGCATGATGCAGCCGGACGACGCCGCCGAGGCAGTGGTACCCGATGCGCTGTTCGTGCCCCTGGTCGGCTTCACCGAGACAGGCGCGCGTCTTGGCCAGGGTGGAGGTCATTACGACCGCTGGCTTGTTGCCCACCCGGACACCACGAGCATCGGCCTTGCCTGGGACACGCAGCGGGTGGACAACCTGCCCGTGGAAGCCCACGACCAACCGCTGTCGGCCATCGTTACCCCAACCCGCATCTACGGACCTTTCGGATGAGAGACGAACCCACCTGGCGTATCCCGGTTGGCCTGCTTGGCTTGCTGCTGGCCCTCACCGTCTACGGGCTCGTGATCGCTCGCTACGCCCCCGATCTAATCGGCGACTGGCCGACCCTTGTGCAGACCGTCATCTACATCGCCCTCGGCCTGATCTGGCTGCTGCCGCTCAGGCGATTCCTGATCTGGATGGAAACCGGCCGCTGGGGCTAATTGCCAAGCGGCCCGTGGGTCATTAGCCTTCCCTTCCAAAGGGAGAGAGCATGACCACACAGGCACTGGAGGGCGACAAGCCTTCCTTGGGGCTCAAGCTGGCCTACGGCTTCGGTTCCGTCGCGTTCGGCGTCAAGGACGGCGGGTTCAACTACTTCCTGCTGCTGTTCTACGGCACGGTGATCGGGCTCGAGCCGGGACTGGTCGGCCTCGCCATCCTGTGCGCTTTGGTGCTTGATGCCGTTAGCGACCCGCTGGTTGGCTATTGGTCGGACAACTTCCGTTCGCGTTGGGGGCGGCGCCATCCCTTCATGTACGCCGCCGCGCTTCCCGTCGCGGCGAGCTATTACTTCCTGTGGAATCCTCCCGACTGGAGCCAGGCGGCCCTGTTCGCCTATCTGTTGGGCCTTGCGGTGGTCATTCGCACCTTCCTGACCTTCTACGAGACGCCCAGCTCGGCGCTGCTGCCCGAGCTCACCGCGAATTACGAAGAGCGCACAAAGCTGCAGTCCTACCGCCTGCTGTTTGGCTGGGCGGGCGGCAATCTGATGACGGTGCTGATGTTCGGCGTGCTGCTGGTCGAAACGGCGCAATATCCCACCGGCACGCTCAACCGCGATGGTTATGCGACCTACGGCGTGATCGCTTCGCTAATCATGCTGGCGGCCATCCTGGTCTCGGCGATCGGCACGCACAGCCGGATTCCCCACCTGCGCCAGCCTGTCGAAGCTCCGAGGATCTCGGTCAGGCGAATTTTCAGCGAGATGTTCGAGACATTGCGGGAGAAAAGCTTCCTCGCGCTGTTCTGGGCCACGCTGCTCGGCTCGGTCGCTTCGGGCTTTTCGGCCGCGCTGGCGTTTATCATGTTGACCTATTTCTGGGGCTTTTCGAGCGAGCAGCAGTTCATCTGGACAGCGCTCGTCTTCTTCTCGGCGCTGATCGGCTTTGTCGTGGCGCCCGCCACGGTCAAGCTGTGGGGCAAGAAGAAGGCGGTCATCATCTTGGGGCTAGTGGCGTTCACCGTCGCGCCGGCGCCCGTCATCCTGCGGCTCTTCGGCCTCTTCCCGGAAAACGGGGACCCGATCCTGTTCCCGCTGGTCGCGGTCATCAACACGCTGGACCTGTCGCTAATCATCGCGCTGCAGGCGGTGCTCTATTCGATGATCGCGGATCTGGTCGAAAGCAGCGAGCTGCGCACCGGCAGGCGGTCCGAAGGCGTGTTTTACGCCGCCGTCACCTTCACCCGCAAATGCACGGTTGGGCTCGGCTCGTTTGCCGCCGGCATCGTGCTGTCGCTCGTCGCCTTTCCGCAAGGGGCGAACCGCGAGGACGTATCGGGCGCAACACTGTGGCAGTTGGGGGCATTCTACGCGCCGACTCTATTGCTGCTATGGATGGCGATGATCTTCGCGATCAGCCGCTACAAGATCGACAAGCAGGGCCACGAGGAGAACCTGCGCAAGCTTGCCGAGGCGCGCAAAGCGGCACCGGCTGAGTAGGCATCGAATTGTAGGAAAATCCCCAAGTGGCGCGAGTGACGGGGCTCGAACCCGCGACCTTCGGCGTGACAGGCCGACACTCTAACCAACTGAGCTACACCCGCGCAGCCACTTGGGAGCCGCGCATCTACGGGCGGCTCCGATTCCTGTCAATGAGGATATGACGCTTTTTTTGCTCTTTTTTCGAGCAGCGATTTGGCGACCCTTCGCAAGCGGTATTCCGGTATGAAAAAAGGCACCGGAGCCGCGCTCCGATGCCCTTTTTCCAGGTCTTTTCCGACCCCGTGAAAGCGGCGCGAAGCGCTAGTCGACGAGGATAAGCGCCGGTGTTTCCAGCAGCTTCTTGAGCGCCTGCACGAAACTGGCCGCGTCCCAGCCATCGACCACGCGATGGTCGCAGCTGATCGAAATGTTCATCAGCTTGCGCTTCTCGATCCGTTCGACGCCATCGCTGCCCGTGACATACATCGGGCGTTCGATGATGCGGTTGGGGCCGATGATCGCCACTTCGGGGCGATTGATGACCGGAGTGGTCGCCACACCGCCCAGCGGACCGAGCGAGGTGACGGTCAGCGTGCCGCCCTGCATCTCGTCGCTCTTTGCCGTGCCGGTGCGCGCCGCTTCGGCGAGACGCGAAATCTCACTCGCAAGCTGCCACAGGTTGCGCGCATGGGCGTTCTTGATGACCGGAACCATCAGGCCCGCATCGGTCTGCGCAGCCATGCCCATGTGCACCGCCCCGTGACGGGTCACCACGCCCGCTTCATCGTCGTAGCGTGCGTTGATCATCGGGAAGTCCGGCAGCGTCTTGCAGATCGCGGTGATCAGCAGCGGCAGGATCGTCAGCTTGGGCTTGTCGCCGCGGCTGGCGTTGAGCTGCGCGCGCAGCACCTCGAGGTCGGTCACATCGCATTCTTCGACATAGGAGAAATGCGGTATGTTCCGCTTGGAAGCGGCCATGTTCTCGGCAATGCGGCGGCGCATGCCGATGACCTTCTTCGCCTCGTCCTCGCGGGTCTTGGCGGCAGCGCCATAGCCCGAGTTGTAGGACAGGAACTGGTCAAGATCGCCGTGACGGATACGGCCGTCTTCGGCAGGCTTCACCTGCGCAAGGTCGACGCCGAGTTCCTTGGCGCGCTTGCGCACGGCCGGGGTCGCAAGGACCTTGGCATGCGGAGCCGGTTCGGGAGCCGGGGTCGGCGCGGGCAGCGGTTCAGGCTCGGGATCGGCGGCAAGCGCATCGTCTGCGTCAGAGGCGTCGGACGTCTCGACCTCGATACGCTCTTCGACCGCCTCCGCCTTAGGAGCGGGCGCTGGGGCCGGAGCTTCCTCGGGCACGTCTTCGGGAACGTCGCCCTCGACCTCGATCACGACCAGCATCGAGCCGATCGAGACCATGTCGCCCTCTGCGCCGGCGATCTCGAGGATCTTGCCATCGACCGGGCTTTCCATCGGCACGGTTGCCTTGTCGGTCATCATGTCGACGAATTCCTCGTCTTCACGGACCGTGTCGCCGACCTTTTTGTGCCACTGCACGATCTCGGCCTCGGCAATGCCTTCGCCGATATCGGGCATGTTGAAGGTGAATTTCGCCATGGTGATCAGTCCTTGAGGATCGTGTCGATGGCCTCGCCGATGCGGATCGGGCCGGGGAAATAGGCCCATTCGAGGCTATGGGGATAGGGCGTGTCGAAGCCGGTGACGCGTTCGACCGGAGCTTCGAGATGGTAGAAGCAGCGCTCGGTAACCAGCGCGGACAGCTCGGCGCCGAAACCGCTGGTGCGGGTGGCTTCGTGGACGATCAGGCAGCGCCCCGTGCGTTCGATCGAGGCTTCGATGGCCTCGATATCGAGCGGGACCAGCGTGCGCAGGTCGAGGATGTCGGCTTCGACGCCCTTCTCCTTGCACACCGCCTCGACCACGTGGACCATCGTGCCATAGGCAAGGATCGTGAGCTGTTCGCCCTCGGTCACCTGGCGCGCCTTGCCGAGCGGGATCTTGTAATACCCCTCCGGCACCACGCTGGCGTCGAAGTTCTTCCAAGGCTGCACCGGCTTGTCGTAGTAGCCGGAAAACGGACCGTTGTAGATGCGCTTGGGCTCGAAGAAGATCACCGGATCGTTGTCTTCGATGCAGCTGATCAGCAGGCCCTTCGCATCATAGGGCGTGGCCGGGATCACCGTCTTCAGGCCCGAGACGTGGGTGAAGATCGCTTCCGGGCTCTGGCTGTGCGTCTGGCCGCCGAAGATACCGCCGCCGAAGGGCGAGCGCACGGTCATCGGGGCGATGTATTCGCCTGCCGAACGGTATCGCAGGCGCGCCGCTTCACTGATGAGCTGGTCGAGGCCTGGGTAGATGTAGTCCGCGAACTGGATTTCCGGCACGGGGCGCAGGCCATAGGCGCCCATCCCCACCGCCGCGGCGATGATCCCGCACTCGGAAATCGGCGTGTCGAACACGCGGGTCTTGCCGTATTTGTCCTGGAGGCCCGCTGTGCAGCGGAACACGCCGCCGAAATAGCCAACGTCCTCGCCCATGATGATGACGTTGTCGTCACGCTCCATGGTAACGTCGAGCGCGTCGTTGATCGCCTCGATCATGTTGAGACGGCGTTCGCTCGTACCTTCGGATGCGGGCGCGTTCTGGGTTGCGGTGTCGCTCATCAGCCCTGCACTCCCTTCGCCGGAAGCCCTTCCGGGAACTTGGTCTCACGCTCGCGCACGGCCTGTTCGGCCTGTTCCTTAAGGTGCCAGGGCAGCTCTTCGAACACGTCTTCGAACATGGTGCGGAACGGGTGGTGGAGGCCGTGGCCGAGAATACCGTTGGCTTCGGCTTCCTTGGTGACCTTCTTGACGTGCTCGGCCGCCTCGAGGTCCATCTTTTCCTGCCGCTCTTCGTCCCATTCGCCGATCGCGATAAGGTGGTTCTTGAGGCGCATCACCGGATCGCCCAGCGGCCATTCCTCGCGCTCCTGCGCGCTGCGGTAGCCGGTCGGATCGTCCGAGGTGGAATGCCCTTCGGCGCGGTAGGTGAAGAACTCGATCAGCGTCGGGCCGGCGTTGGCGCGGGCGCGGTTGGCAGCCCATTGCTCAGCCGCGTAGCAGGCTAGCGCATCATTGCCGTCGACACGCAGACCGGCAAGGCCATAGCCCAGCGCGCGCGCGGCGAAGGTCGTCCGCTCGGCGCCGGCAAAACCGCTGAAGCTCGAGATCGCCCACTGGTTGTTGATCACGTTGAGGATGACCGGCGCGTTGTAGACGGTCGCGAAGGTGCAGGCCGAATGGAAGTCGCCTTCCGCGGTGCTGCCCTCGCCCACCCAGGTCGCGGCAATCCGGCTGTCACCCTTCATCGCGCTCGCCATCGCCCAGCCCACGGCTTGCGGGGTCTGCGTCGCGAGGTTGCCGCTGATGGTGAAGAAGCTGTGCTCCCGGCTCGAATACATGATCGGCAGCTGGCGCCCCTTCAGCTTGTCGCCCCGGTTCGAGTAGATCTGGTTGATCATCTCGATCATCGGATAGCCGCGCTGGATCAGGATGCCCTGCTGGCGATAGCTCGGAAACACCATGTCGTCCGCCGCAAGCGCCATGCTGGCCGAAACGCTGGTCGCCTCTTCGCCGGTGCACTTCATGTAGAAGCTGGTCTTGCCCTGGCGCTGACCGCGGAACATGCGCTCGTCGAAGGCGCGGGTCATGGCCATGTGGCCGAGCATCGCGCGCAGCGTGTCCGCATCCAGCTTGGGATCCCACGGCCCATGGGCCTGGTTGTCATCGCCCAGCACGCGGACAAGACCGAAGGCGAGATCGCGCATTTCGGCGGGATCGCAAGCCTCGTCGGGCCGCGGCGTGGTGCCGGCTTCGGGCACCTCGATATGCGAGAAGTCGACCGCGTCGCCGGGCCGGTATTTGGGTTCGGGAACGTGCAGCGAAAGCTTGGGGCGGTTGTCGCCCTTGGCTGCACTACCCTCGGGCCTGTCGGCCATAGAATCGTCTCCCAGACGTAATCTTACGCTTGCGCGTTATTTTATTTCGCTGGCAGGAAACGGTCAAGTAGGCCTGTGCATACGATTTCGTTCACACCGCGACGGGCGCCTTGATGGGCCCGTGCGGCGCATAGTCGTGAACCGCAAAATCCTCAATCGCGTAGTCGAAGATCGAGTTCGGGCGCCGCACTATCTCAAGGCGCGGATGGCCCTGCGGTTCCCTGGAAAGCTGTTCGCGGATGAGATGTTCGTGGTTGAGATAGAGGTGCGTGTCCCCGCCCATCCAGACAAACTCGCCCGGCTCCATGCCGGCCTGCTGCGCCAGCATCCGCTGCAACAGCGCTGCCGACCAAAGGTTGAACGGCAAGCCCAGCGCGACATCGCAGCTGCGCTGGTAGAGGAGGCCATTGAGGCGCGGCGCCCCGTCGCTGCCAGTACTTACGTGGAACTGGTAGGTCTTGTGGCAGGGCGGCAGCGCCATCTCCGGCAGCTCGGCCACGTTCCAGCCTTCGATGATGTGCCGGCGGCTGCCCGGATTGGCCTTGAGCGATTCGACCACTTCGGCGACCTGGTTGACCCCGCGCCCCTTGCGGAACAGCCCGCCTGCAACCGGCTTGTAGGTCGGCCAGTCGACCCATTGCTTGCCATAGACCGGTCCAAGATCGCCCCAGCGCGCGGCGAACTCCTCGTCGTCGCGGATGCGCTCGACGAAATCCTCCAGCGCAATGTCCTCACCCGTTTCCTCGACATAGCGCGCGTGCGGCCACTCGTTCCAGATCTTGACGTTCTGGAGCACGAGCGGGCGAATGTTGGTGTCGCCGGTGAGGAACCAGAGCAATTCGCGCGTGGCGGTCTTCCAGTAGACACGCTTGGTCGTCACCAGCGGCATCGCCCCGCCGGATAGGTCGAAGCGCAGAGTGGCGCCGAACACCGAGCGTGTGCCGACCCCGGTCCGGTCCTGGCGCTCGTCTCCCTCCAGCCAGATGCGGCGCATGAGGTCGAGATACTGCTCTTCGTAGTGCGGTTTGGACACGGGATTTCGGCTCGTTGACGGTGTCAGACGCCTGTAACGCGAATTTGTGGAAATTGCCCGCTTGCGCGCCCGCCAATCCACACCTATAGGGCGCGCCTGCCTCGCGGGGGACCACCCCGCAACGCATCCGGTCGGGGAGTAGCTCAGCCTGGTAGAGCACTGTCTTCGGGAGGCAGGGGCCGGAGGTTCGAATCCTCTCTCCCCGACCATTTTTGCACCATCGCGCGAAACGCTGGCTCGTCTTAGAGCCCGATCTTCACGCCAGCCCACACCGTGCGCGGCACGCCGAGGTCGATCGAGCCACCCTGGTTGCGCGTGACGATGGTCTCATCCAGCAGGTTCTCACCCCGCAGCACGATCGCAATGCGTTTCGTCACCGGCACTTGCGCATAGGCCGCCAACGTGGTCGCCGACGGCAGCACATTCGTTTCCAGGTCATCTTCGAACTGCGCGCCGGTATGGCGGACGGTTGCCGAGAACAGCCAGTTTTCTGCCGGACGGTAAGCGAGCGTAACACCGCCAGCAAAGCGCGGCGTCTGCGCCGGGCGGTTTCCATCAAGCGCGGCAGCGAAGCCAGTCCCTTGCGATTCGGCATCGGTCCAGGCGGCCGAAGTGTTGATGCTGAACTGCCCGAAGGTAGCGCGCGCGGCGGCCTCAATTCCGCGCGCATGGATTGCGTCGAGATTGCGGCGCTGGCGAAGGTTGGTGCCGATGGTCACATTGGCAATCGCGTTCTTCACGCGGTTGTCGAAACCGGTCAGCGACAAGGTGACATTGGGCACTGGCGTAATGTCGATACCCGCCTCGAAACCTTCGAGCCGCTCGTTTTCCAGCGCAGCATTGGCCTCTGTCACGACCGGGAAGACCACGAAGGGTCGGTAAAGCTCGTTCAGCGTGGGCAGTCGCAGGCCGGAATAGGCCGCGGCCCGCAGGGCCACCGCCTCGCTCGCGCGGAAAAGGATGCCGCCGCGGAAAGAGGCATCCCAGCCCGAACGGTCGGGATAGGTCGATGCGCTTAGCAACAGACCGCCCGCATCGCGCTCTGAATAGAAGCCGTCGCGGATCGTCCAGCGGTCCAACCGGGCCCCCGCTGTCAACACCAGTGCGCCGAGCGTCCAGTCATCCTCCACGAAGATGCCGAGATCGGTGTTGGTACCGCCGGCGTTTCGCCGCGCGCGGATCGCGCCGGTAAACGAGCTGATTGCATTCTCGTAAAGCTCTCCGTCGGAGCGCCGGTAATCGACCCCGACGCGCAGCACATGGCCGCCGCCGACCGGCGGGCGGACCTCGATCTTGCCTCCTATCCCCGTCGAGGGCGTGTTGCGCTGGTCGAGGACGGGCACGAAGCGGGTCGAGGAGATCACGCGGTTGGTGAAGTTGCGCGCCTGGATGTAGGCGATGGCGTCGAACTGCCAGGCACCGCGCCCAACCAGGCGCAGGCTCGCGTCCTGCCCTTCGATGCTGCTGTCGGCGCCCTCAAAGCGCAGCGTGCGTTCGTCGCGAAAGGCGAGGCCGCGAACCTGCAGCTCGACATCGCCCGAGACCGGCACGACACCGCGGATCTGGGCAGACCAGCCATCGAAACTTGCCCGCGCGGATGCCGGAACACGATCGGCGACAGGCGTGGTGTAGAAGCCCTCGCCCCGGTCCCAGCGACCCGAAGCGACGACAAAGCCGCTGCCAAGCCGCGTGGCGGCAGTTGCGGAGGCTTCGGTTTCTCCGCGATCATTGGCGAGGAGGTGGCCGGAAAACCCGTCGAGCGCATCGATGCCGGCGCTGTCGAGTTCGATGGTCCCGGCAAGCGCCCCGGCACCAAAGGGACCCGAGCCCCCGCCCCGCGTGATGCGGACCTGCTCCAGCCGTTCGGGAGCAAGCGCGCTGTAGGGCACATAGCCGAAAAAGGGATCGCTCATCGGGACCCCGTCGAGCAGGACGAGCGCGCGACTGGTGGCGTTGCCGCCGAGCGCTCTCAGCGTCGCTCCCTGCGCCGACGCGTTGGCCGAGCGGCTGTCGGAACGGCGGAACTGCTGGAATCCGGCGACCGAGGAAAGCGCATCCTCGATCCGGCCGGAGGAGACCGATTTCAGCTCCTCGCGCTCGATAACCTGCGCGTCGTAAGCGGGCGTGGCGGGCGTCTCTTCGAGCCCCGTTCCGGTGACAATTATGACACTAGCGTCATCCTGCGCGAAAGCGGGAGGGGCAGCGGCGAAAGCGAGGCCGCTGGCGGCGAACAGGTAACGGGAGAAAGCCATTGCCGCGCAGCCCTAACGAGGTGCCTTGAAAAATGCGAGCGCAAGCTAACCGTTTGCACGCGAGCAACGAATGCCTAGAGAAGTCCGTGAAAGAGGAGAGTGACGGCATGAGTGAAGCTGCGGACCGTTCGGAATGGGTGCATCGCCCCGCTGCGGCGATGGAGGGGACGAACTGCACCCTGGAGGACTACCAGGCGCTCTACGCTCGCAGCATCGAGGACACCGACCATTTCTGGGCCGGACAGGCCGAGCGGCTGGACTGGTTCACGCCTCCGACCAAGATCGCCAACTGGTCCTATGACCCCGTGTCGATCAAATGGTTCGAGGACGGGGTTCTCAACATCTGC
The DNA here is from genome assembly GCF_019448255.1 of Qipengyuania flava. Classification (NCBI taxonomy): domain Bacteria; kingdom Pseudomonadati; phylum Pseudomonadota; class Alphaproteobacteria; order Sphingomonadales; family Erythrobacteraceae; genus Qipengyuania; species Qipengyuania flava. Next base: position 1,446,097 of record NZ_CP080410.1, on the reverse strand, counting down.
CACAACGCGGTCGACCGCCATGTCGACGCCGGTAACGGCGATCGCCTGGCGCTGATCTTCGAGCCCGACGATCCCGAAGGCGAAGTCCGCCGGATTACCTATGCCGAGCTGCAGGCCGAAGTCATCCGCATGGCCAATACGCTCAAGGCTATGGGCGTCCAGAAGGGCGACCGGGTCACGATCTACATGCCGATGGTGCCGGAAGGCGCCTACGCCATGCTCGCCTGCGCGCGCATCGGGGCAATCCATTCGGTCATCTTCGGCGGGTTCAGCCCCGAGGCCATCGCGGGCCGTGTCGAGGATTGCGCAAGCGACTGGATCGTGACCGCCGACGAGGGTCTGCGTGGCGGCAAGCGTATCCCGCTAAAGGCCAATGTCGATGCGGCACTGGAAAAGGTTCCGGCCAAGGCTGTCCTTGTCCTGCGCCACACGGGCGGCGACATCTCCATGACCGAAGGCCGCGATCACTGGTATCACGAACTGTCCGATGGCGTTCCAGCCGAATGCCCCTGCGAGCCCATGAACGCGGAAGATCCGCTGTTCATCCTCTACACCAGCGGCTCGACCGGAAAGCCGAAGGGCGTTCTGCACACTACCGGCGGCTATGCCGTGTGGACCGAGACCACCTTCCGCTACATCTTCGATTACCGTGAAGGCGAAGTGTTCTGGTGCACCGCCGATATCGGCTGGGTCACCGGGCACAGCTACATCGTCTACGGCCCTCTGCAGAATGGCGCGACGGCGGTGATGTTCGAAGGCGTGCCCAACTATCCCGACCACGACCGCTTCTGGGCCGTATGCGAGAAGCTGGGCGTCAACATCTTCTATACCGCCCCCACCGCAATCCGCGCCCTGATGCGCGAAGGCGATGACCATGTGACCAAACACGATCTGTCCGCGCTCCGCCTGCTCGGCAGCGTGGGCGAGCCGATCAATCCGGAGGCCTGGCGCTGGTACCATGAGACGGTCGGAAAGGGCGCGCTGCCGATCATCGACACCTGGTGGCAGACCGAAACCGGCGGCTGCATGATCACCACCCTGCCCGGCGCGCACGACATGAAACCGGGCAGCGCCGGACGCCCCTTCTTCGGGATTATCCCGCAGCTGGTCGATAACGGCGGCAAGGAGCTCGACGGCGCAACCGAGGGGAACCTGTGCATCACGCGCAGCTGGCCGGGCCAGGCGCGCACGGTGTACGGCGACCACGACCGCTTCGTGCAGACCTATTTCAGCACCTACAAGGGCAAGTACTTCACCGGCGACGGCTGCCGCCGCGACGAGGACGGATATTACTGGATCACCGGCCGCGTGGATGATGTGATCAACGTCTCCGGCCACCGCATGGGAACGGCCGAGGTCGAAAGCGCTCTGGTGCTGCATCCCAAGGTCAGCGAGGCCGCGGTCGTGGGCTTTCCGCACGATATCAAGGGCCAGGGCATTTACTGCTATGTCACGCTCAACGCGGGCGAGGAGGAAAGCGAAGAGCTGACCGCCGAGCTGCGCGCCCATGTGCGCAAGGAAATCGGCCCGATCGCCACGCCCGACCACCTGCATTTCACCCCCGCCCTGCCCAAGACGCGTTCAGGCAAGATCATGCGCCGCATCCTGCGCAAGATTGCAGAGAACGAGTTCGGATCGCTTGGCGACACCTCGACACTGGCCGATCCCAGCGTTGTCGATGCCCTGATCGAGGGGCGCCGGAACCGCTAGCGGGAACCGCCCTCCTCACCCTGCATTGGCGAGAGCGTATGCCCTCTGCAAAAGTCCTGTTCGTCTGCCTAGGCAATATCTGCCGTTCGCCGCTGGCTGAAGCCGCTTTCCGCGAGGCCGCCGCGCACGCCGGCCTCGATGTGGAGGCGGACAGCGCGGGCACTGCCAATTACCACGTCGGCGAGCCGCCCGATCCGCGCAGCGTTGCCGAAGCCCGGGTCCACGGGATCGACATTACGTCCTACCGCGGGCGCCAGCTGACTTCAGCGGACTTTCACGAGTTCGATTTCATCCTCGGCATGGACCGCTCGAACATGGCGAATATCGCGCGGGTCGATCCGGGCGACGGCAAGGCCAAGGTCGCCATGCTGCTCGATCTCGTACCCGGCCAAGAGGGGCGCGAGGTAGCCGATCCCTGGTACGGCGAGGACGACGGTTTTCGCGCCACCTGGCACGAAGTCGACGCAGGCGCCCGCGCGCTTGTAGCCGCGCTGCTGGACGAGCATGGCTGACGAGGAGCGCAAGGGGCGCCACCGCGCCATTCCTGCTTCGCGGCTTTCGCGTCTCACGGGGTTCGGCCGGCTCGCAGGCGGCATAGCTGGCGGGGCGCTCAGTGAAAGCGCGCGGCGCCTTGCTGCGGGCGAACGTCCCCGGCTCGACCAGGTCCTGCTGACGCCCGGCAACGCCAAGCGGCTTGCCGACCGCCTGTCCCACCTTCGCGGCGCGGCGATGAAGCTGGGCCAGATGATCTCGATGGACGCCGGCGACCTCCTGCCACCAGAGCTTGCCACCATTCTCGCTTCGCTGCGGGACCGGGCGGATTTCATGCCCCCGCGCCAGCTCGACAAGGTCCTCGCCGAACAATGGGGCAGCGACTGGCGCCGCCAGTTCCGCAGGTTCGAACCGCGCCCAATTGCCGCGGCCTCCATCGGGCAGGTCCACCGCGCGATGACGCCTGATGGCGAGCTGCTGGCGATCAAGGTGCAATACCCCGGCATCGCGCAGAGCATCGATGCCGATGTCGACAACGTCGCCTCGCTGCTCTCGATGACCGGCCTCCTGCCGAAAGAGCTCGACATCGCGCCCCTGCTGGAAGCGGCCAAGGAGCAGCTTCACGAGGAAGCCGACTACCGTCGCGAAGGCGCAATGATGGAGCGCTTTGGAGAGCTGGTGGCCGACCGCGAGGAGTTCGTCGTCCCGCAGCTCGTGCCGGAGCTGACGCGCGACCGGGTCCTGGCGATGAGTTTCGAAGAAGGCCGCCCGATCGAGAGCCTCGTCGACGAACCGCAGGAGCTGCGCGACGAGGTCTTTGCCCACCTCATCGAACTTGTCGCTCGCGAGCTGTTCGAGTTCGGGATCATGCAGACCGATCCCAATTTCGCCAACTACCGCTACCAGTCGGCCTCGGGGAAGATCGTGCTGCTCGACTTCGGCGCTGCGCGACCGGTTTCGGACAAGCTTTCCGGGCACTATCGCCGCTTGCTTGAGGCGGGCCTGGCTGAGGACCGCGAGCGGGTGATGGACGAGGCGGTGGCTGCCGGTTTCGTCAATCCAGTCGCGCTCGAGCGGCATCCCGAACGGATGCGCCGCGCGGTCGATATCGTGGTGACGCAAATGGCGCGCGAACAGGCGCTCGACTTCGGGGACCGCGCCTTCGTGCCGGAGATCCGCGAGGAAGTCATGCCGATCGCGCAGGACCGGGCGAGTTGGCACCTGCCCCCGGCCGAAACGCTGTTCGTCCAGCGCAAGGTCAGCGGCACGGCCCTTTTGGGCGCACGGCTCGGGGCGCGGGTCGATGTGCGGGCCATCGTGCGCCGCATTCTCGACGCGACTGCCTGAGGCCCTAGCCCCCGCGAAGGGTCTTCACGCCGAAATCCCGCTCGAAGAGGTAGAGCAGGACCCGCGCCGCTTCGCCGCGGCTGCCCTCCAGCCCGCCGTCGCGTTCCATCAGCAGGCGCGCGTCGTCGTAAGCTGCGGGGAGCAATTCGGTAATCTGCTCCAGACTCGCGACGCTGAAAGGCGTATCGCCCGATTGCCGCGTACCCAGCAATTCGCCGCCGCCGCGCAGTTTCAGATCCTCTTCGGCGAGCCGGAATCCGTCCTGCGATTCGCGCATCAGGGCGAGCCGCTTCTGGGCGGTTTCGGACAATGTGTCGCCATGGAGGAGGACGCAGAAGCTCTTCTCGCTACCGCGCCCCACGCGGCCGCGAAGCTGGTGCAATTGCGCAAGACCGAATCGCTCCGCCTGTTCGATCACCATGAGGGTCGCATTGGGTACGTCCACGCCGACCTCGATGACCGTGGTGGCCACCAGAAGCTTGGCCTGCCCGCTGGCGAAGCGCTCCATCGCCGCGTCCTTCATTTCGGGCGCCAGCTGTCCGTGGACCATGACCACATCCTCGCCGAACCGCTCCTTGAGCGCCGCGTAGCGCGCCTCGGCAGCGGCGATATCTTCGGGGCCGTCCATTTCGCGCACCATGGGACAGACCCAATAGGCCTGCCGCCCCTCCGCAATCTGCGCCGCAAGCCGTTCGACCAGCGCGCCGATCTTGCCCTGCCCCATGACCACAGTGTCGATCGCCTGCCGGCCCGGCGGCAGCTCGTCGAGCTTGCTGACGTCGAGCTCGCCATATTGCGCCAGCGTCAGCGTGCGCGGGATCGGCGTTGCGGTCATCGCCAGCACATGCGGCGCGCGCTTGCCCTTGCTCGCGAGCATCAGGCGCTGACCGACACCGAAACGGTGCTGCTCGTCGATCACGACCATGGCGAGATTGCGATAGGCAACCTTGTCCTGGAAGATCGCGTGCGTGCCGACAACGATATCGATGCTGCCGTCGAGAAGGCCCATCAGCGTTGCCTCGCGCGCCTTGCCCTTGTCGCGACCCGTCAGCAGCGCGACCCGCGCGCCGGTGGGTTCGGCCATGCGGCGCAGGCTTTCGAAATGCTGGCGGGCGAGGATCTCGGTCGGGGCGAGCAGCGCCGCCTGCGCACTTGCCTCCACCGCGATCAGCATGGCTTCCAATGCGACCACGGTCTTGCCCGCGCCGACGTCGCCCTGAAGCAGGCGCAGCATGGGCGCTTCCTGCGCCATGTCGCCCTCGATCTCGGCAATCGAGCGCTGCTGTGCGCCGGTGAGCGGGAACGGCAGGTCGAGCTTGCCGCGATAGCTGCCGTCGCCCTTCAGAGGCTGGCCCTTGCGCTTGCGGTTGTCCGCCCGCACCAGCATCAGCGCCAGGCTGTTGGCGAGCAACTCGTCATAGGCGAGCCGGTCACGCGCGCCCTTGTTCTCGCCCTTGTGAGCCAGCACCAGCGCATCGCGCCATGCAGGCCAGCCTTCCTTGTCGAGCTGGGTCTTTTCGATCCACTCGGGCAGTTCGGGGGTGCGGGCGAGCGCCTGCTCGACCAGCCCGGCGATCTTGGGCTGTGTGAGCCCTTCCGACAGGCGATAGACAGGTTCGCACAGCCGCTGGAGCGTCTCTCCGCCTTCCTCGACGACATGGTCGGGATGGACGATTTGTAGCATGTCGCCGAACCGTTCCAGCTTGCCCGCGACCCAGCGCGCTTCGCCCACCGGCAGCTGCTTTTTCGCCGTGTAGGACGCGCGCCCGAAATAGGTCAGCGCCAGAATATTGCCGACAGCGTCCTGCGCCAGCACGCGGTAGGGCGCGCGCGGGCTGCGGCCGCCGCGGTGTTCGGTGACGGTCAGCTTGACGACGATCTGCTCGCCCTCGCCCGCCTCGTCGACATTTTCGACCGCCCGCCGCGTCACGAAGCGCTCGGGCAGGTGATAGGCAAAGTCGCGCAGCCGGGTCAGCCCAAGCCGGTCGAGCGGCTTCCTGAGCTTTGGACCTACCCCTTCGAGGGTCTCGCTCTCGGCAAACAGGGGATTGAGGATATCCGGGCGCATGGGGCGTGCTATAGCCGCTTGCACCGCTTTGGCGAGTGCCCTACCCGCTGCCTATGCCCGATCTCCTCACCTTCGATGGCCGCATCCAGCGCGCCAAGTTCCGCGCCTGGCACCGTGGCACGCGCGAGGCCGATTACATGTTCGGCGGCTTCTTCGACCGCTATCACGCGGAGTGGAAGGAAGAGGAGCTCGCCTGGTTCGAAGCGCTGCTCGAGGAAGACGATGTGGACGTGATGGCCTGGGCCATGAAGACCCAGCCTACACCGCCGCGCTTCCAGGGCGCTATGATCGAAGCGATGCAGCAGCTGGATTTCGTCGACATTCCGCGTTGACGCGGAGGCCCTGAGGCCTATCTCGCATCCATCACACGCGCCGCACCCCCTCTCCAATCCGGACAGGGGGCAATCGTGCGTGTGCGGAACGCTGCGCGCCCTCGAACGCTAGGAACACGATGCCCGACCTCTCCCGTATCCTGAAATCGGCCGAACCGCTCACGCTGGCACAGGTTGCGCGCGGCGCGCAGCCGCTTGTGATGGCCGATCTTGCGCGCGCCAGCAGGGGCCGCGCCGTGTTCATCGCGCCAGACGATGCCGCCATGCGCGGGATCGTGGACGCAGCCGCCTTCTTCGCGCCCGAGCTTGAGGTCATCGAATTCCCCGCCTGGGATTCGCTGCCTTACGACCGCGCCAGCCCCGCCCTGTCGATCAGCGCGCGCCGGCTTGCAGCGCTCCATCGCCTGCAAGCGGGCAAGGCAAAGGCGCAGCTGGTGGTCACCACCGCCAACGCCGTAATGCAGCGCGTCCTCACCCCCTTCCGCATTCGCGAAAGCGTGCGGGAATTCAAACCGGGGTTCGAGATCGGCCGCGAAAGTCTCGCCGCACTTCTCCAGCGGCAGGGCTATGGCCGCACCGATACGGTGATCGACAAGGGCGAATACGCCGTGCGCGGGTCGATCGTCGACATCTTCCCCTCCGGCATGGACGAGGCCCTGCGGCTCGACTTCTTCGGCGACGAGCTGGAGAGCCTGCGCACCTTCGATCCGAACACGCAGATGAGCACCGGGCGGCTCGAAAGCCATCTCCTCCTGCCCGCCAGCGAGGCGCTGCTCGATGAAGACAGCATCAAGCGCTTCCGTGGCCGCTACCGCGAAATGTTCGGCGCCAACGCCACCCAGGACCCGCTCTACGAAGCGGTCAGCGAAGGGCGCCGCCTTGCGGGTATGGAACACTGGCTGCCCCTGTTCGAGGAGAAGCTGGCGACGCTGTTCGACCATCTCTGGAAGGACGACCTCGTGGTCATCGACCAGGCTGCCCTTGCCGCAGCCGACGAGCGGGCAAAGGACGTGGCCGATTACTACGACCAGCGCACCGCCATCGCCGGGCAGGCCAAGGGCAATTACCGTCCGCTGAAGCCCGACGCACTTTACCTGCCGCTCGACGAATTCCGCGAAGCGCTGGCCGCTGTGCCCGCACACCGCGCAACGGTCTTCGACGAGCCGGAAAGCGACAGCGTGGTCAGCTTCGGCTTCCGTTCGGGCCGCGATTTCGCGCCGGAACGCGCGCGCGGCGACAATGTCTATCCCGTCCTTGCCGACCATCTGAAAGCGCTGTCGAAGGCCGGCAAGCGGCCGCTGCTTGCCGCCTATTCCAAGGGCAGCCGTTCGCGCATTGCCTCGATCCTGGAAGAAGCGGGAACGCCGGTGCAGATGGCCGACAGCTGGCAGGAGGCACTGGGCCTGTCAGCCAAGGGCAAACCGGCGGCCATGATCCTGCCGATCGAGGCGAGTTTCGCCAATGACGAGATGGAGCTGCTCACCGAGCAGGACATCCTCGGCGACCGCCTCGTGCGCCGCAAGAAGAAGCGCAAGGATGCCGACGCCTTCCTTGCCGAATTGCAGGCGCTCAGCGTCGGCGACCTCATCGTCCACACCGAACATGGTATCGGCAAGTACCTCGGCCTCGAGGCGATCCCGGTCGGCAAGTCGAAGCATGACTGTGTCCAACTGGAATACAAGGGCGGCGACAAGCTGTTCATCCCGGTCGAGAACATCGATGTACTGAGCCGCTACGGCTCTTCGGAGGAGGCGGTCATGCTCGACCGGCTCGGCGGCGAGGCATGGCAGAAACGCCGTGCGCGCCTGAAGGAACGCATCCGCGAGATCGCTGGCGAGCTGCTCAAGGTCGCCGCACAGCGCGCGCTGAAGAAAGCGCCCGTGCTGGAGGTGGAGGACGGCCCCTACAACCAGTTCCTCGACCGCTTCCCTTGGGAAGAAACCGACGACCAGGAACGCGCCATCCAGGACGTGCTGCGAGACCTGGAAAGCGGCAAGCCGATGGACCGTCTGGTCTGCGGCGATGTCGGCTTTGGCAAGACCGAGGTCGCTTTGCGCGCTGCCTTCGTAGCCGCGATGAACGGGCAGCAGGTCGCCGTGGTCGCCCCCACCACCCTGCTCGCTCGCCAGCATTACGAGAACTTCGCAAGCCGCTTTGCTGGTTTCCCGCTCAAGGTAGGGCGCCTGTCGCGCCTCGTTTCCGCCAAGGAGATGAAGGAAACGCGCCAGGGTCTTGCCGACGGGCAGATCGACATCGTGGTCGGCACGCACGCGATCCTCTCGAAGCAGACGAAATTCAAGGACCTCGGCCTCGTGATCGTCGACGAGGAGCAGCGCTTCGGAGTCACCCACAAGGAAAAGCTCAAGCAGCTGCGCGCCGATGTGCACATGCTTACGCTCACCGCCACGCCTATCCCGCGCACACTGCAAATGGCGATGACGGGCCTTCGCGAACTCTCCACCATCCAGACCCCGCCGGTCGATCGCCTCGCGGTGCGCACCTACGTCATGGAATGGGACGACATGGTGATGCGCGAGGCGCTGCTGCGCGAACACCATCGCGGCGGGCAGAGCTTCATCGTCGTGCCGCGAATTTCCGACATGGAAGGCATTGCCGACTGGCTGCATGAGAACGTGCCGGAGGTGAAATTCGTTTCCGCCCACGGCCAGATGAGCGCGGGCGAGATCGAAGAGCGCATGAGCGCCTTCTACGAAGGAAAGTACGAAGTCCTGCTCGCCACGACGATCGTCGAAAGCGGGCTCGACCTGCCGAGCGCGAACACGATCATTATCCACCGCGCCGACATTTTCGGCCTAGCCCAGCTCTACCAGCTGCGCGGGCGCGTGGGCCGCTCGAAACTGCGGGCCTATGCCTATCTAACCTACGAGAAGGACACGCAGCTTTCCGAAGTGGCCGAGAAACGCCTCAAAGTGCTTGGTGACCTCGACAGTCTCGGCGCGGGTTTCCAACTTGCCAGCCACGATCTCGACATCCGTGGGGCCGGCAACCTCCTCGGCGACGAACAGTCGGGCCATATCCGCGAGGTCGGCTTCGAACTCTACCAGTCGATGCTGGAGGACGCGATCCTTGCCGCCAAGGCAGGCGAACTGGGTCTGGAGGCGAAGCCGGAGAAAATCAGCCCGCAGATTACGGTCGATGCACCGATCATGATCCCGGAAGATTATGTGCCCGACCTCGCCGTGCGCATGGCGCTTTACCGCCGCCTCAACGATGCCGAAGACAAGGCCGAAATCGAAGCGCTGGCCGCCGAGATGATCGACCGCTTCGGCGACCTTCCGCCCGCCACCGCCAACCTGGTGAAGCTCATCGAGATCAAGCACCAGGCAATCGAAGCGAACATCGCCAAGATCGATGTCGGCGCGCAGGGCACGCTGGTCACCTTCCACAATGACGATTTCCCCGATGGGCCGGGCCTCATCGCCTATGTCGACCGGCTGCAGGGCACGGCCAAGCTGCGGCCTGATATGAAGCTGGTGATCGCGCGCGCCTGGAACTCACCCGAAAGCCGTTTGAACGGCCTGTTCCAGCTTACAAAGGGTCTGTCCGGGATCGTGCGCAAGGCACGAAAGCGCAATAAGAAGGCGGCTTAAGCCTCTACCAGATCAAGAAATTCCTGCGACCCCATCGGTGCGGCGCGCAGGAAGCCCTGATAGTATTCGCAGCCCTCGGCCTGCGCGAGCGCGCGCTGGCCATCCTTCTCCACGCCTTCGACCAGAACCTTGAGATCGAGCGCCTGCGCCATGGCCAGGATCGCGCGGAACACGGCGAGGTCGCGCTCGTCCTCGAGCACCCCGTCGAGCATGGAGCGGTCGAGCTTGATGCAGTCGATCGGCAGGACCTTGAGGTAGCGGAAATTGCAGAAACCGGCCCCGAAATCATCGAGCGCGATGCGTATGCCGAATAGCTTGAGCTGATCCAGCACGCCGCTGACCCGGTCGAGGTCGGCAAGCAGCACCTGCTCGATGATTTCCAGCGTAATGCGTTCGAGAGGAAAACCGGCCTTCTCCGCCATGCGCGCGAAATCGATGGCGAAGTTGTCCGCGGCGAGGTCCGCAGGCGTGATATTGAGCGAAAGGTGGAGATTATCGGGCCACTGGACGGCCTGCTCCAGTGCCCGCTTGGCGATATGACGCGAGAGGTGCGCCACATGGTCGGCCCGCTCCGCAATCTGGAACAGCGTTCCGGCCCCGACCCGCCCGATCACAGGGTGATCCCAGCGCGCCAGCGCCTCTGCGCCGATCAGCCTGTCATCCGAGAGTGCATACTGGGGCTGGAAGAGGATCTGGATTTCATCGCGATCGATGGCCGCCAGCAGATCGGCTTCGAGCTGCTGGTTCGAGCGGCCCGCACGCGCCACCGTGCCGGTCGACCAGTCGATCCGGCGCCGGTTGCTGTCGCGCATCCGCGCGGCCACTTCCGACAGACGGTCGAGCACGCTGTCAGGATCGTCGTTTTCCGTCACCCGCATCAGCGCCAGGCGCGGCCAGAGGCGCAGGCTTGCCCCACCTTCGGGATTGGCAATCGGCATGGCGATCGCGTCGGCCAGCGCTTCGGCCAGCCATTGCCAGCGCTCGCGGCTGCATTCCTGCCGGGCGACGAGGAGGAAATTGCCTCCGCTAAGGCGCGCCGCGATCCAGGCGCTGGAGCTTTCGAGTTCGTCCGCTGCGAAATGCTGGATGCGCTGCGCCACTTCGACCAGCGCCCCGTCCCCTGCGCTCTCGCCGAAAGCGACGTTCACGGTATCGATCCGGCCGAGCGTGATCATCATCGCCTGCATCGGACAGGCGATGGTGTCCTGCGGCCATTCGCGCTGCCATTGCGCAATGGTGGCACGGGCCAGGGCCTGGTCGGCCAGGCCGGTCAGAGTGTCGCGCGACTCAACCATCATATCGTTGGGCAAGCTTGCCATGCGGTGCCTCTTATCGCGACCTTGTCATCAGTTTGCCAGTTTTTCCCGCATGTTGCCAAATGGGACGGGCAACCATAGGTAGCGCCACGTGCCCGGAGCGATCCCGCCGGGACGGGAGGACACGAGAGGACCATGTCCACATTCAACCGCCTCGCCCTGCTGGTTTCCGATTCCGATCGCGCGCAGCAAGCCGCGGACAAGGAGTATCGCGAGCTGGCCGACTGGGTTCCGCTCGATGAAGCGGACGCCGTCGTCGTGCTCGGCGGTGACGGGTTCATGCTGCAAACCCTCCATGCCATGCTCGACAAGGGCCGGATCATACCGGCCTATGGCCTTAACCTTGGCACGGTCGGCTTCCTGATGAACCGCAATCGTAATCCGGAAACGCTCATCAAGCGCATCGGCAAGGCGAAGCCGCATACCATTGCTCCACTCCGGATGCGTGCGACGACGCAAAAGGGCAAGAAGCATACGGTCTGTGCGATCAATGAGGTCAGCCTGCTGCGTGAAACGCGCCAGACGGCGAAACTCGAAGTGACGGTCGACGACAAGGTCCGGATTCCCGAGCTGGTTTGCGATGGTGTGCTGCTGGCGACACCTGCCGGTTCCACGGCGTACAACCTGTCCGCCGATGGCCCGATCCTTCCGCTCGATTCGAACCTCTTGGCACTAACTCCGATCAGCCCGTTCCGCCCGCGCCGCTGGCACGGAGCCATCCTTCCCGATCGCAGCCGGATCAGCCTGAGCGTACTGGAGAGCGAGAAGCGCCCTGTCTCGGTCGTGGCCGACCAGCGCGAGCTGCGCGACATTGCCCAGGTGGACATCGAGATCGCCCGCGATGCGGAGCTCACCCTGCTGTTCGATCCCGGCCACGCGCTCGACGAACGCATTGTCGCAGAGCAGTTCGTGGTCTGAAATCCACACCTCCCGCCGCGGCCCAAAATTTTGCAAATTGCCCGCTTGCCAAACCGAAAAGTGACCCATATAGGCGCACCCCTGACTTGCTGAGGGAAACCTTGGCGGGCTGCTCCCCGATAGCTCAGCGGTAGAGTAGGTGACTGTTAATCACTTGGTCGTTGGTTCGAATCCAACTCGGGGAGCCATTTTTCTCACACATCGAAAAGCAGGCGCGCGCCAACCCACGCGGTGAGCGCGGCTGTGCCGATGCGTATCCAGCGCTGAGGCAGGTATTTGAGGGCCAACAGGCTGCCGACCTGCCCGCCGATCGCTACCGCGACCAGCAAGGGTAAGCCGAGGTCCACGGCGGCGCCCAACCTCCCCGCCCCGCCTTTGAGCAGCTGCCCCGCAAGCCCAAACAGCGAATTCACGAGAATGAAGAGGCTGGCCGTCGCGGCAATCGCGCGTGCATTGTCCCAGCGGGTCAGGTGCAGCAGCGGAGCTAGGAATATGCCCCCTCCGATCCCGACAAGCCCGGCAAGATAGCCCAGCGGCAGAGCGGCCACTGGCATGGCCCGCGCCAGCACGCTCTTGGGGCCTTCCACCTCGGTTCGCGGTGGAACCAGCAATGTCGCGGCAGTCAGCAACAGGCTGGCGCCCAGAAGCGCAAGGAACGTGATCTCATCGATTGGGGTGAGACCGCCGAGGAAAGCGGCAGGCGCCGCGACGCCGGTGAGCACCAGCGCGCCTTCCCAGGGCGTGACGCCCGCACGGCCGAACCGCACCGTGCTGCCAGCGACCACGACGATGTTGCAGCTCAGCGCCAGCAGGGGAAGGATGCGATAGTCGACCTCGGCCAATGCCAGCAGCGCGGTGTAGGTCGATCCTCCGCCGAACCCGACGCTGGCGTAGAGCAAGGCGGTCACCAGGAATGCAACGAAGAGCGCGGCCATCAGCCGTCTCTAGACCGCCGGGGTGCTGCGGGCTAGCGTTGCGCCATGGGAGGGATGATAATGGACGCAGGCGCCATCGATCTTGGGACAGAGTTGCAACGCGCAAGGCCCGCCGACGCGAAGCAGCTCGGCGATATCACCGCAGACGCGTTCCGCAACGATCCCTTCAACCTGTGGCTGTTCGGCCGGTTCGCGGGGATTCGCAGCCTGTTTCGCCTGCAAGCGAGGCGCATCTACGCACCACGCGGCTTTTGCTACACCCACGGAGACGAAGGTGCGTGCATGTGGATGCTGCCCGATGGGGACAGTAGCTTCGGGACCCGTGATTACGCTGAGTTTGCGCTGAAGACCGTGCTCACCTGCGGCATGGGCGCGGTCAAACGCGGGATCCGGACCGGTGAAGCGATGGATGCGCGCCACCCGACATTCCCGCACGCTTATCTCTTCAGCATCGGTGTGCGGCCCTCTGGCCAAGGCAAGGGGCTCGGCCGCAAGCTGATTGCGCCGATGCTAGAGGCTTGCGATCGCACCGGAACGCGCGCCTATCTGGAAAATTCGAACCCCGCCAACACCGGTTTCTACGCCAGTTGCGGGTTCGAAAACCTCGGCGAGCCGATCCATCCCGAACCGGGCAGCCCGCCCTTGCAGCCGATGGTGCGCGAGCCCCGCAGCGGCTAGCTGCGAGGCTCACAGGGCCGGTCAGGCCTTGGCGCCGATGGCGCCGTGGCAGTGCTTGTACTTGTTGCCCGACCCACAGGGGCACGGTGCGTTGCGGCTGATGTCCATGCCCGCATAGGGATTTTCGGTGATCGAACCGCCTGGGCCGACTGCGGCGCGCGAGCTGCCGGCAAGAGCGCCGAATAGCGCCTCGCGGCCACGCGAGCCGTCGTTGTCGTCCGAATTGTCGAGACCGGTGAGCGGGTCGATATGGCCAGTGAGGAAGTCCGGCAGCTCGGGAAGGTCCACTTCCGGCAGCGGAGCCGGTTCGACCAGCTCGAGGCGGATCAGCTTGTTGGTCACCGTCTCGCGCAGCTTGTCGAGCATGGTTTCAAAGAGGCTGAAGGCTTCCTGCTTGTATTCATTGAGCGGCTGCTTCTGCGCATGGGCGCGCAGGCCAACCACCTGGCGCAGCGCATCGAGCGTGGCGAGGTGGTCCTTCCACTGCCCGTCAAGCTCCTGCAGCAGCACGCTCTTCTCGATCCGGCGCCACATGGCGGGATCGGTCGCTGCCAGCTTGTTGTCCATGATGCGGTCGGCCTCGGCGGCGAGACGTTCCTCGATGATTTCCGGTTCGACCTGGTCTTCCTCGACCCATTCGTCGATCGGCGCATCGAAATTGAGCACCTCGTTGACCCGCGTACGAAGGCCTTCGACGTCCCACTGCTCGGGATAGGATCCCGGAGGGCAGGCTTCGCTGACCAGCGAATTGATCGCATCGTGGCGCATGTCGAGCACCACGTCGTCGACCGCTTCGCTGTCCATGATCTCGGCGCGCTGCTCGTAGATCACCTTGCGCTGGTCGTTCATCACGTCGTCGTACTGCACGACCTGCTTGCGGATTTCGTAGTTGCGCGCCTCGACCTTCTTCTGTGCGGTCTCGATGGCCTTCGACAGCCACTTCGAGCCAATAGCCTCGCCGTCCTCCAGGTTCGAGTTCATCATCTTCGCGAACAGGGTGTCCGGGCCGAAGATGCGCAGCAGGTCGTCTTCCAGGCACAGGTAGAACCGGCTGAGACCCGGGTCGCCTTGGCGGCCCGAACGGCCGCGCAACTGGTTGTCGATACGGCGGCTTTCGTGACGCTCGGTGCCGAGGACGAAGAGACCGCCCGCTTCGAGAACCTTCTCGCGCTCGGCCGCGACTTCGGCCTTGATGCGCTCGATCTCGAGGTCCTTGGCCGCACCGTCTTCCATCGCGCCGAGTTCATCGTCGATGCGAAACTCGACGTTACCGCCGAGCTGGATGTCGGTGCCGCGACCGGCCATGTTGGTTGCGATGGTGACCGCGCCGATGCGGCCGGCCTGCGCCACGATATGCGCCTCGCGCTCGTGCTGGCGGGCGTTGAGAACCTCGTGCTCTACGCCTTCCTGCTTGAGGAATTCGCTGAGCATTTCCGACTTCTCGATCGACACAGTGCCGACCAGAACCGGCTGGCCGATGGCATTCTTCTCGGCAATCGCCTTGGCGATGGCTTTGAACTTGTCCTGCGTGTTCTTGTAGAACTCGTCGTCCTCGTCGATGCGGGCGACGGGAACGTTGGTCGGGATCTCGACCACGTTCATCTTGTAGATGTCCCAGAATTCGGCCGCTTCGGTGGCGGCGGTGCCGGTCATGCCCGACAGCTTGGGATACATGCGGAAATAGTTCTGGAAGGTGATCGAGGCGAGCGTCTGGTTCTCCGGCTCGATCTTGACGCCTTCCTTGGCTTCGACTGCCTGGTGCAAGCCGTTCGACCAGCGGCGGCCGTCCATCATGCGGCCGGTGAACTCATCGATGATGACGACCTTGTCGTCCTTCACGATATAGTCGGTGTCCTTCTTGAACATGTGCACCGCGCGCAGCGCCTGGTCGAGGTGGTGGACGACCTGGGTGTTCTCGACGTCGTAGAGGTTCTCGGTTTCGAGCAGGCCCTTCTCGATCAGAAGCTTCTCGACCTCTTCCGTGCCCTCTTCGGTCAGCTGAATGTTGCGCTGCTTTTCATCCTTCTCGTACCAGTCATCGGGGAAGGTCTTCACCACCTCGTCGATCGAGATGTAGAGGTCGGACTTGTCCTCGGTCGGGCCCGAGATGATCAGCGGGGTGCGCGCTTCGTCGATCAGGATCGAGTCGACCTCGTCGACGATCGCGAAATTGAAGGGGCGCTGCACCATCTGGCTGCGCTCGTGCTTCATGTTGTCGCGCAGGTAATCGAAGCCCAGCTCGTTGTTGGTCGAGTAGGTGATGTCGGCGTTATAGGCTTCGCGGCGCGCCTGCTCGGGCAGGTTCGGCACGATCACGCCGATGGTCAGGCCGAGGAACTTATGGAGGCGACCCATCCATTCCGCATCGCGCGCGGCGAGGTAATCGTTGACGGTGACGACGTGGACGCCCTTGCCCTCGATCGCGTTGAGATAGGTCGCGAGAGTTGCAACGAGGGTCTTGCCCTCGCCGGTGCGCATTTCGGAGATTTCGCCGCGGTGGAGGACGATACCGCCGACCATCTGCACATCGAAGTGGCGCATGCCGAGCACGCGGACCGAGGCTTCGCGCACGGTGGCGAAGGCTTCGGGCAGGATATCGTCGAGCGTCTTGCCATCGGCGAGCTGTGCGCGGAACTTGTCGGTCTGCGCGGCAAGCTCCTCATCGGTGAGCGCCTGAAGCTGCGGCTCGAGGGCGTTGATCTTGTCGACGATCTTGCCGATCGATTTGACGTAGCGGTCGTTGGAGGAGCCGAACACGGCCTTGACGATGGAATTGAACATGTGAGGGGCCTTCGCGCCTTCCTGGAATACTGATGTGCTGGAAAAACACCCGCGCACGCCAAGGGTGCCGGGCGGAAATCAAATCTGGTCGGGTGAGCCTATTCGTAGGCGCGGTCGACACCCACCTGCACGGTCGGGATCAGGACCGTGATAGTGGGGCGGGCTCCGCAGGGCTCTGCCTTGCGGGGGCTGGCAAGCGACTGGCGCGTAGCCGTGCGGCATTCGCGCGCGGCGGCCTTGCCGGCTTTTTCCGTTCCGGCAGCGACTTCGACCCCGCTCGCCGCGTTGTACACAACGGCATGGGCAGGCGCACCGGCGGCAGCGAGGCCGGTCAGGAGCGCAAGCAGGGTGAGTATGCGGCGAAGCATTGCTCGATCCAGATAGGGTGTAGGCGCCGCCCCGTCCACCCCGCTTGACCGTTTACCCCGCGCCCGTCTGGCCCTATCGGCTCTGGCCATGGATCTACAGCGCTCCCCTCTCGCGCGTCCCTTCCCGGACCTGCCCGCCATCGACGGTGTCACCCTGCGCGTCGCCCGCGCCGGCTACAAGGAATGGGACCGCGCGGATCTGACCTTTGCCGAGCTGGCCGAAGGCACCGCCGTCGCGGGTGTTTTCACCCAGTCCGCCTGTGCATCGAGCGAGGTCGAGATGGGCCGCGAGCAGGTGCAACAGGGCCGCGCCCGCGCGCTGATCGTGAACGCCGGCAATTCGAACGCCTTCACCGGCTATCGCGGCCGCGAGGCGGTGGAGCAGATCGTGGCGCAGGTCTCCGAAGCGCTTGGTTGCAGCGGAGAGGAAGTCTTCGTTTCCTCGACCGGCGTGATCGGGGTGCCCCTTCCCAAAGACAAGGCGCGCGCCGGAGTTGCTGCCGTGCTGGGCGCCCAGCCCTGCGGCTTTGAGGACGCGGCCAACGCCATCGGCACGACGGATACCTTCACCAAGGGCGCGAGCGCGGCCGCCATGGTCGGCGATACGCGCATTACCTTGTCGGGCATCATCAAGGGCAGCGGCATGATCGCGCCCGACATGGCCACCATGCTCGGGTACATTTTCACCGATGCTGCGGTCGAGCCCGAATTCCTGCAAGAGATGCTGTCCAAGGCGAACGCAGAAAGCTTCTCCTGCATCACGGTCGATGGCGACACCTCGACCAGCGACACCGTGCTGGCCTTCGCCACCGGAGCGGCCGGTAACGCGCCCCTCGCCGCGTGGGACGATGCCGGGGCGGATGCCGTTTATGCAGCCCTGCTTGATGTGTGCCGCAGCCTCGCCCATCTGGTCGTGCGCGACGGCGAAGGCGCGCAAAAGTTCATCGAGATCGCCGTCAGCGGTGCTGCCGATGACGCGAGCGCGCGCCGTGTCGGCCTCGCCATCGCCAATTCCCCGCTGGTGAAGACCGCCATCGCCGGCGGCGACGCCAATTGGGGCCGCGTGGTGATGGCGGTCGGCAAGGCAGGCGAACCTGCGGATCGGGACAGGCTGTCGATCGGCTTTGGCGGCATCTGGGCCGCGAAAGACGGGCAGCCTCTGGCCGACTATGACGAGGCCCCGGTGGCCAAGCATCTCGAAGGGCAGGATATCCGCATGGATGTCGATCTGGGGATAGGCAACGGGCGCGCGACCGTGTGGACCTGCGATCTCACCCACGGCTACATTTCGATCAACGCGGACTACCGCTCTTGAGCGCCCTCGATGCGGAAATCCTCGCGCTGATGCAGCGCGCGACCGAGCAAGCCATCCTCCCGCGCTATCGCAACCTCGGCAAGGGCGATGTCGAGGACAAGGGCGGCAACGATCCGGTCACGATAGCCGACAAGGACAGCGAAGCGCTGCTGCGCGAAGGGCTGACCACGCTCGATGGAAGCCTCGCCTTCGTCGGCGAGGAAGCCGCGCACGCCGATCCCACCGTGCTCGACCGGCTCGACCAGCCCTGCTGGATCGTCGACCCCATCGATGGGACGCGCAATTTCGCCGCCGGGCAGCCGCCCTTCGGGATCATCATCGCGCGCGCCGATGGCGGGGAAACGCAGTCGGGCTGGATCTACGATTGCCTCACCGGCCGGTTTTGCGTGGCGCACAAGGGCCTCGGTGCCTTTGTCGATGGCGAGCGCGTGGAAGCGCGCGCCACTGGCAGGCAAACGCCCGTCGCGGCGATTTCGCTGATCTTCATGGACGAGGCGCGGCGCGAGGCGACCAAGCGTCATATCGCGCCCTCGTACGAGCTGGTGGACATTCCCTACTGCGCCGCCGAGCAGTACCCGCGCCTTGCGCTTGGGACGAACGATGTATCGATTTTCGAACGCACGCTCGCCTGGGACCATGCGGCTGGCATACTGTGGCTCAACGAAGCGGGCGGAAAAGCAGCAAGGCCCGACGGCTCACCCTATCGCGTGGACGAGGTGGGCCGAACGGGCCTGCTGGGTGCGGCGAGCCCTGCCCTGTGGGACGAGCTCGCCGATCGCTATGCGAAATTGGATTAAAGAGCCCCCTCGAGCCACTGCTTGAGCTGGCCTTTCGGGGCCGCGCCGCGCATCTGCGCTGCCGGTTCGCCGTTCTTGAACAGCACGAGGTAGGGGATCGACTGGACGCCCATCGAGCCCGGGATATCGGGGTTTTCCATGATGTCCATCTTGGCGATGGTGACCTTGTCGCCCAGTTCCTCGCTCAGCTCTTCGAGGGCCGGTGCTATCATCTTGCACGGGCCGCACCAGTCGGCCCAGAAGTCGACCAGCACGGGCTTGTCGCTTTCGAGGACATCGGACTTGAAGCTGGCGTCGGTTACGGCAGTGGTAGCCATGGGTATTCTCCTGGAACGTCGTGTGGCCATCGATGTGGGCACATCATGCAATTACTCAACCGGCGGGAGGGCAAAACTTTCCTGCGCGGCTGCAAACGCGCTCTTGTAAGCCGCCAGTTTCTCGCTCGGCAAGGCGAAGAGCTGCGGGGTCTGGGTATAGAGCACCGCCGCCTCCACCCGCCTGCCGGGGTAGATGGTTTCGAGCGCCGCGACATAGGCGGCCATCTGCTTCATCGTGCTGTCGGGAATGGCCTCGAGCCGGTCTGGCGGGCGGCGCGCGGTCTTGAAATCGACCACGGTGACCGCCTCAGATGTGATCAGCAGCCGGTCGGCCGTGCCCATCACCACCTGTCCTTCGACCGTGGCGGCCAGCGGGACTTCAGCCAGCGCATCGGGCCCGAAAACCGGCGCGAAGCGCGGGTCGGCGAGCACCTCCATCGCGCGGTCCAGCATTTCGGCACGATCCGCCTCGGCAAGGTCTGGCGCCTGCCGGGACAGCCACGCGCGAGCCTTCTCAGCGCGTTCCTCCAGCGCAACCTGCGGGAGCCGTTCGAGAAGCGCGTGGATCAACGTTCCGCGCCGCGCCGCTTCGGCAGCATGGGCCGGCGGCAGCGGCGGATCGCTCCCCTCGACCTCGCCAAGCCCGGAAGGGGCCAGCGGACGCGGCGGGCGCGGTTCGGGGCCCACGGGACGCACCGCCCATTGCGGCAGGTCAGGCTGCGCATCGGGTCCTGCCACCTCTTCGTGGGCAGGAACCGGCGCGGCGCGCTCGCCAATCTCCCAGCGCGCTCCCCAGATCGCGTCCTCGAGCCCCTCGTCTTCCCCGAACAGGGGTTTGAGCCGCGCGTACCAACTGTCGTCATGCGGCCCGTTCTTCGCATCACGCGGCCCCAGCGAGCCGGTGATAAACAGCGCTTCCTGCGCACGCGTGAGCGCGACGTAGAGCAGGCGCCAGTGTTCCTGCAGCGCCTTGGCAACTTCTGCTTCGTCGGCCTCGGCAACCGGCCCGACCTTCTCGTCTTTCCCGAGCGAAGGCAGCGGAATCTTGCGCGGCGAGACCTCGCCCGGCAGCGCCTCGGCCAGAACCAGATCGCCCGCGCCATCGGGGCGGATCGCCGCATCGGCAAGGATGACGATCGGCGCTTCGAGCCCCTTCGACCCGTGAACCGTCATCACGCGCACCTGCTCGTTCCCCTCGCCCGCTTCGCGCTTCAGCTCCCCATCGCCGGCGTCGAACCAGCGGATGAAACCCTGCAGGCTGGCAGTATGCGCGCTGGCGAAGGCGTTGGCGGCGTTGAGCAGTTCGTCGATCGGATCGTTCGCCTCGCGTCCCAGCCGCGCGACCAGCGCACGGCGACCATCCATCGGGCCGAGCAGTATCCAGTGCAGCAATTGCTGTGGGCTGTCGTAATCCGCCCGCCGCAGGATTTCGCGCAGCCGATCGACCGTCGCTGTGACAAAGCCATCCTCGCTTGCGCGCAGATGCTCCCAGAGGCGGGTTCGCGCGGGTCTGTGGCCATGTTCGAGAAGCTCTTGCTGGCTCCAGCCCACCAGGGGCGAAACGAGCAGGCTGGCAAGCGTCAGGTCATCGAGCGGCTGCGCGGCAAAGCGCAGCGCCGCCATCAGGTCCTTCACCGCCAGCGGATTGCCCAGCCGCAACCGGTCGACTCCGGCCACGGGCACACCGTGGCGGTAGAGGCGCGCGACAATCAGCGACGCCAGCTCGCGGCGCTTCTGGACGAGCACCATGATGTCGCCCGCCCCGGCGCGCCGCTTCTCGCCCTTGGACAGGGTGAAGCCATCGCCGTTGGGATCGAGCCACCGGGCGACCTGCTGCGCGATACGGTCGGCCAGCAGGCGGTCGTGCCGGGCGAGCCAGCCCTCGCGTTCGCCGTCCTCGTCCTCCTCCTCGGAGACCCGCACCACGTTCCACAGGCCCACCAGCCCCGGCTCCCCGCTGCCGCTGTGCGGATCGGCCGGGGTGTCGAGCCCGAAACCTTCGTAGCCAATCGCGTTGATGGCGCGATCGACAAAGCCCAGCACTTCCTGGTTGGTGCGATAGCTGCGGCCGAGGCCGTAGGTTTCCAGCTTGCGGATATCGGGCCCATCGCGCAGGCCGCGCGCCGCTTCGGCCGCGCGGGAGATCTTGTCGTCGAAATGGTCGCGAGCAAGGCGGAAGTTTTCCGGGCTGGTGCCCTGAAACCCGAAAATCGCCTGCTTGTAATCGCCCACCGCAAAGATCGTGCGAACGGTATCGCCGCGCGCGCTTTCGCCGTCGAAGAAGTCGTCCGCAAGCGCCTTGACGATAGCCCACTGGTCCTCGTTCGTATCCTGCGCCTCGTCGACGAGGATGTGATCGAAACTGCGGTCGAGCTTGTAGCGAATCCAGTCCGCCATCTCGCTGTTGGCCAGCAGCGTGGCCGCGCGGGCAATGAGGTCGTCGAAATCGACCAGCCCCTCGCGCTCCTTGGCCTTCTGCCAGGCAAGCGCAAAGGCCCTCCCCGCTTCGAGCTGCGGGGCGAGGAAGGCTGCAAGGCCAAGCAAGGCCTTGCGTTCGGCGACCACAGCCACCGCCTCGGCGATACGATCCTGGTTATCCGGGAATGCCGGGTCGACCTTTTCGGCGCCGCCCATCTTGCGCGGCGTGCCGTCTTTCTTGAGCAGTGTGTCGAAGAACCCGTCGAGTGTCTCAAGACGCGCCGCAGGGTCTGCCGCCAGCCAGCCTTGGATGAAGTCCGCAGTCTTCTGCCCTGTCGCAGCCTTCCAATCGCGTGTCGCCGCCTGGCAAGCACGCAAGGTGGAGACCCGAAAAGCATCGTCGGAGCAGGCCTCGGCAACCCAGGCTGCATCCGCGTCCGCAGGGATGCCGAGCAGGCGGTGCACGCGCGGCTGCATCGGGGGCTGCCAGCTTCCCGGCCCTTCCCACATATCGGCGTGGCGGGCGCAGCGCATCAGCCAGCCGCGCACCGCGTCTGGCCCCTTGCGCTTGCTCATCTCCGCAATCGCGCCGGTGACCCGCGGATCGCCCTCGCCAAGCAAATCGGCCAGCACATCGCGGCTGAGGAGGTCTCGCTCGCGGTCTTCCATCGGGCGCGAACCGGGCAGGATGCCCGCCTCTCCCGGAAAGGCCGCCAGCAGGTATTGCGCAAACGCGTGGATCGTATCGATCCGCAGCCCGCCTCCCGGGCAGTCGAGCACCCGCGCGAAGAGCGAGCGGGCCCGCGCGCGTGTTTCCGGGTCCGCCGGCGCGCCGAGATAGCCGAGTTCGATACCCAGCTGCTCATTCGCCATGCGCACCCAGCGGGCGAGCACGGCGTTGACCCGCACCGCCATTTCCGCCGCGCCGGCCTTGGTGAAGGTGAGGCACAGGACCTGCGCCGGGTCGGCCCCGGGTTCGAGCAGGAGGCGCAGCACGCGGGCGGAGAGCACCTGCGTCTTGCCGGTCCCCGCGCTCGCCGAAAGCCAGACGCTGCCCAGCGGATCGACCGCGAGGCGCTGCTTGTCCTGCAGCTCGTAAACCGCGCCGCTCATGACCCGTCCCCGTCCTGATGCGCGATCCATTCGTCGAGGCGCATGAGCTGGTCGAAGGTGTCGTAGGCCGGGTAATCGGGGTTCTCGCGCGCCAGGAACGGGTCGCGCCCCTTGATGAAGCGGGAAATGGTCAGCGCCAGCTTGTCGGCGGTGTGCGGCAGGAAATCCTCCGGCAGCACGCCGGAGGTCTTGCGTCCCACCTTCAAGGGGACCTCGGTGTAACCGAAGCCGAACGGATTTTCGTCCTTCGCCTTGCCTAGAGACCAGTATTCGTAGCCCCCGGGGTCGCCTGAAAGACCCTCGAACCCGTTGTCCTGCGCAATCAGTCCGAGGATGCCGAGCTGGAGCGCGAAACCCTGTTCGACCATGGCGGCGCTGGGCGGCTTGCCAGTCTTGTAGTCGATGATCGCGAGGCGTCCGTCCTCCATCCGGTCGATCCGGTCGGCGCGGCCGTGGACCTTCACGCCATCGAAGGTCATGCTGCCCTTCTTCTCAACGGCCAGGACCGCGCGGTCCTCGTAGCTTTCGACCTCGCTCTGGATCCAGCGTAGCGCCGCCTCGAGCCGGGGCTGCCACAGGCCGCGCATCAGCGGGTCGGCGTTCTCTTCATCGAGCACCTGCTCCATGATCGGCGCGAGCGGTGCCTTGGGATCGGTCTTGCGAGCAATATGCCAGCGCTCAAGGATCGTGTGCGCGACATTGCCCTGCCACAGGGGCGATGGCTCGGCGTCGAGCGGCTCAAGGTCGCCCAGCCCCATGATCTTGCCGGCGTAGAACTGGTAAGGATCGCCCAGCAGCCGGTCGAGCGCGGTTGCGGAAATCTCGACATCGCGCTGCTGCGGCGTCGGGTCGGGAGCTGGCCGCGGATAGCGGTCGGCCGCCGGAGCGCGTGTCATCGCGCGCGCCAGCTCGACTGTCTGCGTATCCTTGTAGGTGTCGAGCGTATCGCCCAGCAGCGCCTGTACCCGCAGCAGGAAGCGCGATGGGATGGCTGGGCCGCCCTCGTCCCGTTCGGCATGCGACAGCACCACTTCCGGCGCGCCCATCGCTCCGGCAAGGTCGTGCGCGGACAGGCCGATGCGGAAATCCGCGCCCGGAACGCCCAGCGCGCGGAGGACGGGCGGCGCTAGCAGCGCGTCGACCCCACCGCGTGCCGGCCACACCCCTTCGGTCAGCCCGGCGCAGATCACCAGTTGCGCCCGGTTCATGCGGCTTTCGAGAAGGCCGAGGACCTGCACCCGGGCGTGTCCGCCATAGGGTGGACGCACGGCGATCGGCTCCATCGCGTCGCGCAGTGCAAGCGCAGCCTCGTGCGGCGCGAGCGCAAAGCCCGCCTCACGCGCGTGGAGGCGCATGTCCTCGACGAACGCCGCCAACGCGCGGCCATCCTCCTTGGCCCAGAGCTTTTCGCCGCACAGCGACTCGCCCGCATCGGCGAGCGTGTCGAACACCTGCGCAAGCTCCACCCGCTCGCCCTCGCCCAGCGTGACAAGCGGACGGAGCGCCATCTCGACACTTTCAAACCATTCGGGAACTTGCGGGTGCTGCTCAGCCAGCACGCCCACGATCCCGGCCAGCGGAGTGAGCCCGCCGGCCTTGCGCGGCCCGCGCAGTGCGCGCTCAACGCGCCGCAGCTGCCGCAGCCAGACCCCGCGCTCCATGCCGCCATCGACCAGCGGATGGGCGAGCAGGCCCATCAGCGGCACCGGCGCGGCCTTCTCCGCCATGACCTCCGCCAGCAGCAGGAACAGGCGGCCTGCTGGTGTCTGCGAGAGGGGGCGGCCCGCGGAATCGTCGGCCATGATGTTCCAGCGATCGAGGTGGTGCACCACCCGCCGGGCAAGCGCGCGGTCGGGCGTGACCACGGCAACGCGCTTCTCCGGCTCTTCCAGCGACTCGCGCACCAGCAGCGCGATGGCCTGCGCTTCCTCTTCCGGGTTGGCGCTGGTCATGATGCGAACGCCCGCCATGCGCCGCTTTTCGGCCGGAAGGTCGACCCAGCGCTTGCTCGCTTCGGGCGGCAGGAACAGCGACGAGATCGCATGGCTGCGAACCGGCGGGGCCGCGGCCATGCCCTTGCGGTGCCAGGGTTGCACTTCGGCACGCGCGACGCTCATTCGGTTGAGCAGCAGCTTGAGATGGTATTGCGGATGGGTCACCGCATCCTCGCGGGCGAAGGGCGTATCGCCCGGCTGCGGCGCAGCGCCTGCGCGGCCAAGCTCGTCCCAAACGTCGTCCGCCATGGTGAGGTCGAAGTCGGGCAGGATCACCGCGCCATCTTTCAAATCGGCAATCACGCGGAGCAGTTTTGCAAGCGATGGCGCTGCGCTGGTGACGCCGGCGGCGACTATCGGTGTTTCCGGCGGCGCTTCCTTCCAGCGGCGCGCGGCCCATTCGAAAAGCCGGTTGCGGCGGGCAGCAGCGTCCAGCAGGCCTTCCTTTTCCAGCTTCTGCTTCCACAGGATCTGCACGGCGCTGAAATCGCGCAGGCTGTTCTGCCAATGCGCAGAAAGGTCGGGATAAATGCCGGTCACGCTATCATCCAGCAGGTCGCCCGGATCGACGCCCTCCACCAGCAGCCGGTCCATGGTAGCCCCCGCCTCGCGCGCAAGGCGCAGCAGGGTCGCCCCGCTCGGTGCGCGTTCGCCCATGACCTCACTCAGCAGAGCGGCGAGTTCGAACAGGCGGCGCTGGGGATCGATCGCGGGCGGAGTATCGGCCGCACCCAGCGGATCGAGCAGCGGGCCAAGCGTTTCGTCGAGATCGAGGTCGCCGATCACCGCCATGCGCGGCATGAGGAGGCCTGCGCTTCCCTGCTCGCCCGCGTGACGGATGAAGGCTTCGGATAAAGTCCGCCGCGCGCGGCTGCTCGGCACCAGCAGGGTTAGCTTGGCAAGGCCGAACTCGTCCTGTGAGTACCGCGGGACCAATCCGGCCACGAGCGCATCGGCAAACCCGCGGTGCGCGGCGATGGAATAGATGTTCGGCGCGGGCCTGTCAGCCACCCGTCAGCGCCTGCTCGGTCGGCCGGATATGCGCCGGCGTGCCCACTTCGTACCACTGGCCGGTAAAGGCGAGGCCGTAGAGCCGGTCTTCGGCAATGGCGCGGTCCCACAGCACATTGGTGGAGAACTTGCCCTCCGGCGCTTCGCGCAAAAGCCGGTGCGAGACGATCTGGATGCCGGTGTAGATGAAGGGCGCAATGCGGCCCGCCGTCTTGCGGGTCAGCCGCCCGGCCCCGTCCATGTAGAAATCGCCCGTGCCGTCGAAATTGTAGGCGCGCGCGTGCGTCACGACGAGCAGCAGCGCGTCCATCTTGTCCGGATCCCAGCGTGCCGAAAGATCGGCAAAGGCGTTGCGCGGCCCGTCAAGCCAGATGCTGTCTGCGTTGCAGGCGAAGAAGGGGTCGGGCAGCAGGCCGTCGGCGCTGGCCTTCACCATCCCGCCACCCGTTTCGAGCAGCAGGTCGCGCTCGTCGGAAAAGGTCACCGCCGGCATGGGACGCTGGCCGATATGGGCCTCGATCGCATCGGCGAGGTAATGAACGTTGACCACCGCCTTGCCGACGCCCGCTTCCTCGAGCCGGTCGAGCGCACGGTCGATGAGCGGCTTGCCGGCCACGCGCACCAGCGGCTTGGGCGTCGCGGCAGTAAGCGGGCGCATGCGCTTACCGAGGCCCGCCGCCATCAGCATGGCGGTGTCAGACACGAGGCCGGTCATGGCATCTTCCCTCCCGATGCATCGCGCAGCTCTTGCGGGATGTTGGCGGCAAACCAGTCGGCCACCGGGCCGAGCGCCGGATGCGCCAGATCGCGCTCCATCGCGTCCCACACGCGCGGGATCATGGCAAGGTAGCGGGCCTTGCCGTCTCGCTTTGCAAGCCGTGTGAAAATGCCAACAATCTTCGCGTTGCGCTGCGCACCAAGCCGGGCATAGTCCGCGTCGAAATCCTCGCCCGGCGCAGCCTTGGCGCGGTAATGCGCCAGCATCTCCGCCTCGAGCTCGGGCGAGACATCGCGCCGGGCGTCCTGCAGCAGGCTGACCAGGTCGTAGGCCGGATGGCCGACCAGCGCGTCCTGGAAATCGATCAGGCCCTGCCCGCCATCGGGCGGGAGCATGATGTTCTCGGCGTGGTAATCGCGCAGGACCGTTACGCCGGGCTGTTGCCGATCGAGGAGCGGCGCAAGAGCGGCTTCCCATGCCTGCCGATACCCCTCTAAGTCGACGTCCAGCCCCACCGCCGGACAGTACCATTCCACCAGCAGCATGGCTTCGCGCAGGTAAACCGCCATGTCGTAAGGCGGGAACGGGCCTGGCGGGATCGTGTGCAACTGCGCCAGAGTATCGATTGCAGCGGTATAGATCGCGCGTTCTTCGCCCGGGTGGGCATCGATCCATTCGCGCACGCGCTCGTCGCCGAAATCCTCGGTCAGCACCCAGCCGGCCTCCGCATCTTCTGCGATTATCCGCGGCGCGCGCAGGCCAACATCGGTGAGCCAGTGGGCTACGTGGAGGAAGGGTTTCGGGTCCTCATGCGGCGGCGGGGCGTGCATCAGCATCGCGCTTTCGCCCGACAGGTTCAGCCGGAAATAGCGCCGGAAGCTGGCGTCCCCCTCAAGCGGGGCAACCGTCGCATCGGCCCAATCGGTCTGGCCAAGGAATTCGTGGAGCCCGTCGGGCAGCGCATCACTCATGGCCAGCGGCTTTGCCAATTTGCGCCCGGCGTTACAACGGCTTCGCGCCCCTCGCCCACTTTTTCGAGCGCAATCGAAAGGCAGCCCGCCTCATGCGCGAAGCCGCCCGCGTGATCGGGCCATTCGGCGAGCAAGGCCGCACCCTCGCGGTAATCGTCGAGGCCCAGTTCATCGACCTCGGACGGGTCGTCGAGGCGGTAGAAATCGGCGTGCACCAGCGGCACGCGCAGCGCATCGTAGGTTTCGATGATCGTATAGGTCGGCGACGGCACTTCGCCCTCATGCCCCAGCGCAGCGAGGATCGCGCGCGCCAGCGTGGTCTTGCCTGTGCCAAGCGTGCCCGACAGCGCCACCACGTCACCGGGTCGAAGCTTGTCCGCAATGCGCGCGCCCAGCGCGTCCATCGCGTCTAGATCGGGCAAGGCAAGTCTCACGGCAGGGTGATCGTCGCCGTGGTGCCGGCGTTCTTGCGGCTGTGGATTTCGAGCGTCCCGTCATGCGCTTCGACAAGCTGACGCGCGAGCGGGATGCCGAGCCCCTGCCGCCGTTCGATGCCGCGCCCGTCGGCCGACATGCGGATCCCTTCGAGCGCGCGGGCAAGCTCGTGCTGGGTCATGCCCTTACCATTGTCGGCAATCACGATCTTGGTCTCTCCGCGCTTGCGCCCGATGTCCACCACGATGCGGCCGCCGCGCGGGGTGCCGAGAATAGCGTTGTCGAGCAACTGCGATATTGCGCGCCGTAGCTGCTGGGGATCGGCATTGACGGTCTTTTCGGGGTGCCCCTTGAGATCGAGCGTCAGCCCGCCATCGACAATGCGCTGTTCCTGCTTGCGCACGATCTGCGTGACGAACGGCATGAGTTCGACCTTCGTCTTGCGCAGCGGCATAAGTCCGGCCTCGGACTGTGACAGGTCGAGCACGTTCTCGACCTGCTCGGTGAGCTTGCCGACCGAGAGAGAGATCGCCTGCGCGTATTCCTTCGCTTGCGGCGAAAGCTCCCCGGCAATGCCGCTGGTGAGCAGTTCGGCAAAGCCGCCGATCGACGTCAGCGGGGTGCGGAATTCGTAGCTCATGTTTGCAAGGAAGCGGGTCATGACCGCATCGGCCTCCTCCAGCGCGCGGTTGCGCTCGCGCAGCGCCTCTTCGGCCTGGCGCGAGGCAGTGACGTCGAGGACGGTCAGCATGCCGTTCCCATCGGGCAGCGGGACGCCAGCAAAGTCGAGCGTTCGGCCATCGGCCAGTTCGATGCGCCCGTCGCTCTTCTTGCGATCGAGCGTCGCGGCGCGAATCACCTGGTTGATCGTGGCGATGTGCTCCGGATCGGAAAGGTTCTTGGCAATAGCCGCCAGCAGGGTTTCGGCCTGCGGGTGCCCATCGAGCACTTCGGGATCGATACCCCAGGCACCGGAGAAGCCGCGGTTCCAAAGCTCCAGATGCCCGTCCGGCGCAAACACGGCGAGCGCTTCGAAGAGGTTATCGAAAGTGGCCGTGCGGGTGCGCAGCAGAGTGTCGCGCGTGGCGGACAGCGCCAGCTGTTCGGTACGGTCCTCGGCAATCATCACAAGGCCGCCGTCGGGCAGCGGCTGGGCGACGATGCGCAGGTGCGTGCTGTCGGACAGCGACCAGGCTTCTTCGTGCGGCTCGTCGCGCTGGAACCACTCGGCCAGCTCGTTGCGCCAGGCCGGGAAGTCGCGCACTTCGGGAATCCGCCCGTTCTCGCGCGCGATCAGCAGCATATGGTGGAAAGTCGTACGGTCGTTGACCACACCGGGCGGCAGCGCGAAAACGCGGTGGAACGGCTGGTTGGCGAAGGTCATTCGATGCGCCGCATCGAACTGGGCCACCCCGATCGACAGCTGGTCGAGCATCGAGCGCTGCGCCTCGCGGAAGGCGCGGAATTCGCGCGCCTGCTCTTCCATTTCCTCGATATCGACGGCGTATCCGGCAATGCCCTCGCCCATCAGCGGCAGGTCGGTGACCCTGATGGTGCGGCGCGCCTTGTCGATGGTGGCGCTGACAATCCGCTCAATCGGCTGACGACGGTCCGCCGCCTGCTGCGCAACTTGCGAGGCGGTGCGGCCGTTGACGGTCTCGACCAGCTCGATCTGGTCAGCAACGACCTGGTCTGCGCTTTCCGCGCCCACGGCTGCGACATAAGCCTTGTTGACGAGGCGCAACTGCATGTCGCCACCACGGAACCACATGGGCATGGGAGCGGCTTCGATAAGCCCCACCAGCGCGCCGAAATCCTCGCGCGCCCGGGCCGCTTCTTCGCGCAGCTGGGACAGTTCCGCCTCGCTGTCGCTGAAATCGAAGACCCAGATCAGCGCCGCCCCGCCCGGCGAGACCGCCGGATCGGCAAGCGAGCCTTGCATGGCAAGCGACTTGCCCGACGTTGGCGACACGGTCAGCGCCATGCGGAACGGCTTGGCGGTCTTTTGCGTGCGGCGGACATTGCGCGTCAGCTCGTCCACCTGGTCTTCGCTGAGACCGCGCCCGTCCCCGCCCGCCAGTTCGCTGAGATATTCGGGGACCTTGTCGAGCCCGATCCACCGGGCGAGCCGATCCGGTGCCTCGATGCGGCCATCGGCCCGCACGAGCAGGGGGATCGCCGGCCCTTCCTCCAGCATGCGTGAAAGCCGCTGGGCGACCTTGCGCGTAGCGGAAGACTTCTGCTCGCGCCCGCTGGCGCGCAGCATCACCCACACCGCCCCTGCGGTCCAAAGCGCCAGCAGGAGGCCGATGATGGCCAGCAGAGCGGGTGAGGTTTCCATTACCTGCCAGCTATGCGGACGCGCGCGGGAGTGCAATGCCCCCGCGCGCGTTCATGCGATGGTTTTTCCGCCAGTTGCGGCGATCAGTAGCGGTAGTGCTCAGGCTTGTACGGCCCTTCGACCGGCACGCCGATGTAGTCGGCCTGCTTCTGGCTGAGCTTGGTCAGCTTCACGCCGAGCTTGTCGAGGTGCAGCGCCGCGACCTTCTCGTCGAGGTGCTTGGGCAGGACATAGACGTCGTTCTCGTACTCGTCGCCCTTGCTCCACAGCTCGATCTGCGCGAGTGTCTGGTTGGTGAAGGAGAAGCTCATCACGAAGCTCGGGTGGCCGGTCGCGCAGGCGAGGTTCACCAGGCGTCCCTTGCCGAGGATGATCAGTTCCTTGCCGTCGGGGAACTTCACCACATCGGTGCCGGGCTTCAGCTCGTTCCACTCGTAATTGTCGATGGCCGAGATCTGGATCTCGCTGTCGAAGTGGCCGATGTTGCAGACGATCGCCTTGTCCTTCATCGCCT
Organism: Qipengyuania flava; assembly: GCF_019448255.1. Classification (NCBI taxonomy): domain Bacteria; kingdom Pseudomonadati; phylum Pseudomonadota; class Alphaproteobacteria; order Sphingomonadales; family Erythrobacteraceae; genus Qipengyuania; species Qipengyuania flava. Next base: position 1,415,597 of record NZ_CP080410.1, on the reverse strand, counting down.
CCATGTGGTCGGCGGTGATGACGTGCTCGTTGCCGGTCGCGGTGACGAAGATGTCGGCAACCTTGGCCGCGTCTTCCATGGTTACGACCTCGAAGCCGTCCATGGCGGCCTGCAGCGCGCAGATCGGGTCGACTTCGGTGACGAGAACACGGGCGCCGCCGTTGCGCAGCGACTGGGCGCTGCCCTTGCCGACATCGCCGAAGCCGGCAACGCAGGCGACCTTGCCCGAGAGCATCACGTCGGTCGCGCGGCGGATGGCGTCGACGAGCGATTCGCGGCAGCCGTAGAGGTTATCGAACTTCGACTTGGTCACGCTGTCGTTCACGTTGATAGCCGGGAACGGCAGCTTGCCCTGCTTGGCAAGGTGATAGAGGCGGTGGACGCCGGTGGTGGTTTCTTCCGAAACGCCGACGATGTTCTTGACCGACTTGCTGAGGTATCCCGGCTTTGCTGCGACAAAGGCCTTGAGCGCGCGCTGGAATTCGATCTCTTCGGCGTTCTGCGGCTCGGGCAGCTCTTCGCCGGCCTCGATACGCGCGCCCCAGAGGGCGAACATGGTCGCATCGCCGCCATCATCGAGGATGATGTTGGCGGTCTGGTCGGGATCTTCATCGGTCGACCAGTCGAAAATGCGGCCGACATAGTCCCAATAGTCCGACAGGCTCTCGCCCTTGATAGCGAACACGGGGATGTCCTGCGCAGCAATCGCAGCCGCCGCGTGGTCCTGGGTCGAGAAGATGTTGCAGGTCGCCCAGCGCACGTCCGCACCCAGCGCCACCAGCGTTTCGATCAGCACCGCAGTCTGGATCGTCATGTGCAGCGAGCCGGTGATGCGCGCGCCCTTGAGCGGCTTGTCGGCATATTCCTCGCGCAGCGCCATCAGGCCGGGCATTTCGGTTTCGGCGATGGCAATCTCGTCGCGACCGTACTTGGCCAGCGAAATGTCCTTGATGACGTAATCGGTGAATTCGGCCACGGGAAAATCCTTGATCTTTCGGGATGAAGGCCGCGCATAAGGAAGGGGCGCCGCCGCAATGGCGCCGCCCCTAGCCCCTCAGAGTGGCAAGGGCAATGGCCCCAGCCGGAGTGCGTCCCGAAAGGCCCTTAGCGAGCCGCGAACCGTCCGCCGTTCATTGGCGCGGCCGCAAGCAATTCGCTGGCCGCCAGCTTGAGATGCGACGGATCGCGCGATGCGGCGAGCTCGCTAGTGATCTCCTTCAGCTCGCTGCACTCCAGCCACGGGTGTCCTTTCCCGTACTGGTTTGCCATGCCCACACTCATCCGGTCGAGCGCCCGCTTGGCCCCGCGCGCGCCATGCTTGCGGGTAAGCCCCGCCTCAAGATCGCGCGCCGCCGTGTTCAGTGTCGGCAGGTGCGCTGCCGAAAACTTGCGGTAGTGCGGCTGAAAATCATGCGCGCCCATCCGGCAACGCAGCGAAGTAACCATCAGCATGATGTCGAGCTTGCGGATGTTCTCGGCATCGGCCGATCCCGCAGCCAGCGCAGGCGCCGGCGTCAGCAGCATTGCCGCGGCACCGGCCACGACGGCGAAAGTCTTGGAAAGTTGCATGTCCCTGGTCTCCCTGGCGGGCGCGTCCCGTTGCCCGCTGGGAATAAGGATCGGGAAAGGAGTTTACGGGAATTTAAAGCGTCGCAGTAAAGCGAAATTAACCACGAAGCAGTGGTTGCGCGGGCACGTCCGGAGCCCTAGGTCTCAGGCCGGACGGGAAAGACGGAGTTTCCACTATGACGATTTCGGTAGGCGACAAGCTGCCTGAAGTGACGATGGTCAAGGCGACCGAAAACGGCCCCGAACAGGTCAGCTCGGGCGACTATTTCAAAGGCAAGAAAGTGGCGCTGTTTTCGGTGCCGGGTGCCTTCACCCCGACCTGCTCGGCGCGCCACCTGCCGGGCTATGTCGAGAAAGCGGACGAGCTGAAGGCCAAGGGCGTCGACGAAATCGTCGCCACCGCGGTCAACGATGCCTTCGTGATGGGCGCATGGAAAAGTGCTGCCGGCAGCGACGACATCACCATGCTGGCAGACGGCAATGGCGACTTCGCCGAAGCCGTTGGCCTCACCATGGACGGTTCGGGTTTCGGCATGGGCAAGCGCGGCCAGCGCTATTCGATGGTCGTCGAAGACGGCGTCGTGACCCAGCTCAATGTCGAAGCGCCGGGCGATTTCTCGGTCTCGAGCGCGGAGCACATGCTCGGCCAGATGTAAGGCGCTCCAGCGCCGTTCCATTTGCGGACAACACCGGCGCCCCGTCTTGCCTCAGCGCAAGGCGGGGCGCAGTGTTTCTGCCCATGGAACAGGGGCAAAACGAACCGACCGCCGTGACCGATCCGGACCGCGATTTCGGCATCCTCCTCGGCTGGGAAGCCGACCCGGCAGGCGAACGCGTGATGCTGCGGATGCAGAGCGCCCGCAAGGCACCGGGTTCGGGAGACGACGTGCGCGAGTTCAAATACTTCATGACCAAGGAGCAGGCCGTGCTTCTTGGCAACTACCTTTACGGGCTAGCGGGCGAGACGGCGCCGACGCGCAAGCGGCCGGGACTGCTGGATCGCCTGTTCGCGCGCTAGTGCCTTAGCCATATCCCATCAGGCTAAGCACTTCCTTGCGGCTGCGGTGGTCTTCCAGGAAGCAGCCGCACAGGCGCGAGGTGATCATGCCGACACCGGGCGTGCGCACGCCGCGGCCGGTCATGCAGCCGTGCTGCGCCTCGATCACGACAGCGACGCCCTGCGGTTCGAGATTGTCCCAAATGCACGCCGCGACCTCGGCGGTCAGGCGCTCTTGGATTTGCAGGCGGCGGGCAAAGCCGTGCAGCACGCGGGCGAGCTTGGAAATGCCGACGACCTTCTTGTCGGGCAGATAGGCAATGGAAGCCTTGCCGGTGATCGGCGCCATGTGGTGCTCGCAGTGCGACTGGAACGGGATGTCCTTCAGGAGCACGACCTCGTCATAGCCGCCCACTTCCTCGAACACGCGGCTGAGGTGGATCGCAGGGTCTTCCTTGTACCCCTGGCAATATTCCAGCCACGCGCGCCCGACCCGCTTGGGCGTGTCGAGCAGCCCTTCGCGCTCCGGATCGTCGCCGGCCCATGAGATCAGTGTGCGGATCGCATCCTGAACATGATCGGGTACGTCGGGTTTCGCCGGCACACCGGGGTCGTCCACATAATCGCCTGCGTTGCTCACTTGCCCCTGATCCTCCTGAATTTCTCGCGATAACGCGCGAGCCTGCTCCCCTTGCGGAAAAGTCCGCCCTTTGCAAACGGCTCGAACATGTCGTTCGGGTCCTCGGGGTCCAGCAACGCGCTTTGCGCGAGCGTTTCCTGGACCGCATTGAGGTCTGGCGGATGGTACCGCTTCAAGGATCGATAGCTGTCGCCTTGCGAATGGTCGATCAGCCCTGCCATCGAGCCATAGCGCGACAACAATTCCCAAACGTCCCCTTCCGCGAGACCGCAGTGTTCGGCAATCAGCGACCGCCTCAGGCCCCCTATCGCCTCGCGCGCATGGCCGTTCCCTTCGCGGTTTGCATCGATGAAGACATCGCATTCGCTATCGAGACCCATCGACCGGTTATTGAGATTGGCCGAGCCGATACGCAGAATCTCGTCGTCGATGATCATGATCTTGGCGTGCACGTAGACGGGCGTTTCGCCTGAATAGGGAAACCAGATCGAGAAGCGTCCCTTGGTGTCGGCCTCTTCTATCGAGCGCACCAGTTCAGCGCGCGCGTGGTCCATCGCCTGCTGTTCCAGCCATCCATCGGCGTTGAGGGGATGGACGATCACGATCTCGGGTGGGTCGTCTTCGCGCAGCCGCGCAATCATCGCCTCAGCAATCGAACGCGAGGCGAAATACTGGCTTTCGGCGTAGATCCATTTCTTCGCGCCGGCGATCTGCTGCAGGTAGAGTTGCTCGATCTCGTCGACAGCCTCCCAATCGCGATAGGCGGCCCGCGTGCGCGCGATGCCGATCTCGACATTCTCGAACTGGGCATCGAGCGCTTCGGGCCACGGTGTGCCCGGGGTATCCTCGGTGTCGGGCAGCTTCCTGCCGCCCGCGCGCGTCCAGCGATCCTGGCCAAGCTCGGCGAGCGCAAGGGCAACATCGCCCTCCATCATCATGGTCGCATCGTGCCAGGGTTCGTACGGAACGCCGCGCGGCGTCTTGCGCCGCGGATCGTCTTCCTTGTGATCGCGGGTGTCCCAGCGCTTGTCGGTGATGTCGATCCCGCCGCACACGGCCAGCTTGTTGTCGAGCACGGCAATCTTCTGGTGATGCGTACAACCCACCGGATGCGCGGTGTCGAAGCGGAAATTGATCCGCGGATGGCGGACCCAGCGCAACAGGTCCCACCACATCGATGCGCGCCCCATGGTCGAAAGCGCGCCGACGCTCCACTTGAGGATGCGAATGTCGAGCTTCTTGCGGTGCCGGGCGAGCCAGGCGATGAAGCTGCCGAGGCGCGAGGGATAGCCGCGTTTCCATGGCCGCTGCCACCAGCGCCGGCCGCGCTCGAGGTGGATGCGCGTGTCGAAGTCCCAGCCAATAAGGAGGATCCGGCGGCGCGATCGCAGCATCGCGTCCTGCATAAAGGCGAAATAGTCCGCCGCGTCGACGACCACGCTTGCACGGGTCGCCTTCACATAACGCCAAACTCCCGGTTCGACCGATGGGTCGAGCCGGGAGGTGCGTTTGGGGTCCTGTTCCTCCGCGATGCGCGCGGCCCTCCGAACGGTCTGCTTAGTCCTTGGCGTCTTCCATCTTCTCTGGCGTTACCTCGGCGTCGGCCTTCTCTTCCTTCTTCCGGCGATCGAAGACGGCGCGCATGTGCTCCATGTCGGCTTCGTCCAGATGCTCTTCGAAATCGGGGAAGTGGTCTTCTTCCTCTTCCTCGATGTGGTGGCGATAGCGGTGCTCGAAGTTCTTGAACTTCTGCAGCCATGCGCCCGAACTCATGTCGGTGGCGGCAAGATCGTTGAGCGCTTCGTCGATCTCGTGATGTTCGGCGACAGAGTGACGGGTTTCGCCCGTGGTTGCGGGCTTCTTGAGCATGGTGGCGTACAGCGCCTGCTCTTCCGCCGCGGCGTGGCTCTTCAGCTCCTTGGTAAGCTCTTCGAACAGCGTTTCGCGCTGCTCGGTGTCGCCGCTCGTCTCGAGGAGCTTGTCGAGCAGCTCGCGGTGCTTGTCATGATCCTGCTTCAGGCGATCAAAGATCTCGGTCGTGTCGGTCATCGGGCAAATCTCCTTTGCCATTCCAACAGGTAAGACGCCGGTGTGTTCCAAGCTTGTGCGACCCCGGCGCGCATCCCATATCCCTTGGACGATGCACGATCGCCCCGGTCCCACGCAGCAGCAGATGCAGATCATGGCCGACGCCGCCTTTGCAGCGCTGCCGGCCGAATTTCGCGACCAGATGGGCGATGTCGTGTTGCGGGTCGAAGACTTCGCGACTGCCGAGCAGCTGGAATCGGTCGATCTCGACAACCGCTGGCACCTGACCGGCCTATATGAAGGCGAGCCGCTGCCCGACCAGTCGATTTGGCAGAGCGGCCGTATGCCGCCGCGCATCTGGCTGTTCCGCCAGCCGCTGATCGCCGAATGGCGCGAGACGGGCGTGCGGATGGACGACCTTGTGCGCCACGTCGTGATCCACGAAGCAGGCCACCACTTCGGCTTCAGTGACGAGGACATGCACTGGCTTGAAGACAACGCCGACTAAGGGCTGACCCGGCCGACACCCGCCCAGAACCAGAAAAGCCCACGACCATTTCTGGTCATGGGCTTTTCTGGCGCGCCAGGAAGGATTCGAACCTCCGACCGCCTGATTCGTAGTCAGGTACTCTATCCAGCTGAGCTACTGGCGCGCGTTGGAGGGCGCCAAATAGGCAGGTGCCCCAAGCTTGGCAATCCCTAAATCATGTTTTTTCGAACAAGCCGCGGGAAAGGGCGATATCGAGCGGCGGTTTCTCCAGCGCAGCCACTTCCTGCGGTGTGAACCAACCCACTTCACCCCCTTCGAGCGCTGCGACCGGGTCCCCGTTCCAGGGGCAGGTGTAAAGCAGGATGACAATAGGCGCTCGCCCTTGGGTTTGCGTTTCTTCTGCAAAACCCGCTTCGCTCAGCGAGCTGGATTTGAGTGTGAGGCCAAGCTCTTCCTGCGCCTCACGTACAAGCGCATCGCGCGGTTTTTCGCCGCTTTCGACCTTCCCGCCAGGAAATTCCCAGAGGCCGCCATGATGCTTGTGGAGAGGGCGGCGATGCATGAGCCAGCGCCCTTCCCCATCGTGGAGCGCCAGCGCTACCACACAGGTCCATGTCGGAATTTTTTCCAAACTTCGCGGTGTCCTCAACTCTTTTTTAACGGGATTGGCCGTAATCACTCGATGTCAGCTTAGACAAGTGACGAATGGGGCACCGACAATGGTCAAATTCCTGAAGAAACTGGGACGCGACACGCGCGGTGCAACAGCCGTCGAGTATGGGCTGATCCTTGCTCTTATCTTTCTCGCCATGGTTGGCGCGATTCAATCCTTCGGCACGTCGGCCATGGCAACATGGACCACAGTCGAGACCTCGGTGACAGCAGTTACCGGCGTTTGAGTGGGGAAACGGGTAACTCGAAGCAGTTAGGAGTTTCTCAACTTCTTCGAGGCAGAAAGCAAAATTGCTCGAACCACACTTTTCGGGTCGAGCCGGGAACGAAGACTGAACCAGGAGACATCACATGAAGTTTTTCAACAAGCTGCGCCGCAATGAAGAAGGTGCAACCGCCATCGAATACGGTCTCATCGCTGCCCTGATCGCCGTTGCTGCGATCACCGCGATGCAGAGCCTCGGCAACGAGCTGAGCACGACCTTCAACACGGTCTCGACCACGATGAGCTCGTCGAACGCGGTCTAATCCGTAACGACACTAGCTTGATAGCGAAGGCGGCGAGGGAAACCTCGCCGCCTTTTCTTATGCCTGAAGGATTTTTTGGCGGATCGCTTAGCGGGCGCGGACCACCAGCTTCACCTTCTGGCCGGCGCGCAGCGTATCGTTGCTGCCAAGTCCGTTCAGCACGCGGAAGCGTTCGACCTGGTTGCTGTCATAGGCCATCCGGCGTGCAAGCGAGGCGACCGTATCGCCGCTACGCACCGTCACCACATCCAGCACCCGCGGAACAACGCCTGCCGCTGTGCGAGCATCGATTCGCTGCATCGAGCGGAACATGTCGTTGAATGTGCCCGCCCGGCCGGCCGGTGTGATGGCAAGGAAGTGGTACGCGCGATCCTGCGCGAACTCATAGGCAAACACGGTCACATCGACCTGGCCGTTGTTCGAATTGACCCGCGCCGTTCCGTATGCGGCGCGCAAGCCGTTCACCGTTGTACGCTGGATCGATTGCGGGCGAATCGCCTGCTGCTGGCTCAGCCCCGAGAAGACGCTCGTGACGTAGCTGTCGAGGTCGCCGCTGTAGGGTGCGAGCGTGAACTGGGCTTGGCCGCTTTGCCCCTGGATTGTGACCGCGCGCGTGCCGTTGACCATGTAGAAGCCCTGCGGTGCCGTGAAGGCCAGGCGAAGGTCCGGATGGATGAACTGGCGTCCTTCGACCACACCCTGTGCCGGGTCGTCGCCATAGGTGAGCCCGTCGATCCGCGTGAGGAAGGTGTCACGGTTGGTAATGCCGCCCGTCGCGCCGGTCGCCTGCGCCTTGGACAGCGCGGTCTGGACGCGGCTTGCCGGATCAGGGTGGGTCGAAGCCCATTCGGGCAGCCGCGCGCTGTCCCTACCCTGCAAACGCGCATCGAGAGCGTTCTGGAGCGCAAGGCTCCGCAGCACCGTGCTCATCGCGCGCGGGTCGTAGCCCGCCTGGTTGAGATAGCGGATGCCGAGTTCGTCCGCCTCCAGCTCCTGCGTGCGCGAGAATCGCAGGGTCAGGAGTTGGGAGCCTTGCATGGCTGCCTGGCCAAGCTGCTGGCCCAAACCGCTGTTGCCCAGCAGGAGGCCCGAAAGGATCGCACCCGCCGCTCCAAGCAGCGTGTTGCGCTGGGCAGCAGCCTGACGGCGCTGCGAGTGGCGCGCTGCGACGTGTCCGACCTCATGGCCAAGGACGCCCGCAAGCTCCGCCTCGTTGTTCATCAGAGCAACCAGCTGGCGCGTCGTGTAGATATACCCACCCGGGATCGCGAAGGCGTTGTTCACCGGGCTGTTGAGCAGCGAAACGGTGAAGGATTCGCGCGCATTGCCGAGGCCGGACTGCACCGCGATGTTCTTGCCGACCTGCTCGACATATTGGGCCTGGCTTCCGCTCATCGCTCCGCCGAATTCGGCCAGCAACTGCGGGTGAGCCTCGGCGCCCGTCTGCGCTTCGCTCTGGGTGATGGGGGCCGAGGCGCTCGGAATCTCGCCTCCGCCCATGCAGCCAGCAAGCGCCAGCGACAGGGCACTCAGCGAAGCGGCGGCGGCAATCTTGGTATGCGACATGATGGGTTCCCCAATTCTGCTCATGCGCCGACCACCCCGACCGGGCGCCGACGCAAATGCGTGTATTTGGGGAAGAAACAGGATCGAGCGGGGCTTTGTTCCCGATTCGCCTGAAGAGGGCCTAGCTTGCGAGCGCCAGGAAGCGGTCTTCGCGCATGCGCCTGAGCTCGTGCGGTGGGTAGCGCCCCAGCATGTCGAGCTCTTCCGCAATGGCCGTGCCCAGCGCGCTGGCCGCAGCCTTGGGATCGCGATGCGCGCCGCCCACGGGCTCGTTCACGATCCGGTCGATTACGCCCAGTTTTTCAAGGTCTTGTGCAGTGACCTTCATGGCCTCTGCCGCATCGGGAGCTTTCTCGGCCGTGCGCCACAGGATGGAGGCGCAGCCCTCGGGCGAAATGACCGAATACACCGCGTGCTCCAGCATCAGCACGCGTTCGGCGCTGGCGAGTGCAACCGCGCCGCCCGAACCGCCCTCGCCCACGATAGCCGCGACCATGGGAACCGGAAGGGCGAGACAGGCTTCGGTCGAACGGGCGATGGCTTCTGCCTGACCGCGCTCTTCCGCCTCCACGCCCGGGAAGGCGCCCGAAGTGTCGACCAGGGTGACCACCGGTAGGCCAAATCGGCCAGCCATTTCCATCAGGCGGATGGCCTTGCGATAGCCTTCGGGCTTGCCCATGCCGAAATTGTGGCGAATGCGGCTGGCCGTATCGTTGCCCTTCTCATGGCCGATCAGGACCACCTTGCGTCCGTTGAGCTTGGCAAAACCGCCCAGGATCGCCTCGTCATCGCCATAGCAGCGGTCCCCGCCCAGCGGGATGAACTCGTCAAAGGCGTTTTCGACATAGTCGCGAAAGTGCGGGCGCGAGGGGTGGCGCGCGACCTGCGTCTTCTGCCAGGGCGTCAGCGCTTCGTAGGTGCTCGCAAGCAGGTCTGCGCTCTTGAGCTCCAGGCGCTGGAGCTCGTTCGAAATATCGACCTCGTCGCCTTCCGACGCGCTGCGCAGTTCGGCAATGCGCGCTTCGAGCTCGGCAACCGGCTTCTCGAATTCGAGATAGGAAATCATGCCGCCGCGCTAGTCGCTCGCGCGCCGCTGCGCAAGCGGGTGACGCTCGTTTACCAGCGCCACGAGCCGCGCAGCGTCGACATGGGTGTAGATCTGCGTGGTCGAGATATCGGCGTGCCCCAGCAGCGTCTGCAGCGCGCGCAGGTCCGCCCCGCCCTCCAGCAGATGCGTTGCAAAGGCATGGCGCAGCACGTGCGGGCTCAGCTTCTCTCGCGGCAAGTCAGCGCGCACGGCCAGGTCCTTGAGAAGCTGGAACAGCCTGACACGCGAAATATGCCCCGTTCGGGAGGGGAAAAGGAAAGCCGAATCCGGATCGCGCAGCGCCAGCCAGCGCGGCAGGACGGCACTTGCGCGCTGGCTGACCGGGACCATGCGGGCCTGTCCCCCCTTCCCCACCACCGTGAGAAAGGGCGCGTCGCGCGGCACGGCGGATACCGGGAGCGAGACGAGTTCGGTCGCGCGCAGACCCGAACCGTAGAGCAGTTCGAGCAGCGTAAGGAGGCGTACAGCGCCCGGCTTGTCGCCGCACGCCTCCTCCTCGGCCCGTGCGAAGAGCGCCTCTACTTCCGCGTGCGACAGGATCTTGGGCAAGGGCCGCCGCGTAGCCGGGCGCGGTAACGCGTGCGTTGGATCGTCTTGGCGCAAGCCCTCGTCGACCAGAAATCCGAAGAACTGGCGCAGCGCGGATATCTTGCGCGCCATGGTCGCGGGCGCGAGCGAGGCCCAGCCCTGCCCGAGCTTGGCAAGCTGCGCGGGACTTGCGCCGTCGAGCGCTGCGCCCAGCCATTCCTCGGCCTGTTCGAGATCGCGGCCATAGGCCAGCAGGGTGTTGCGCGCCGCTCCGCGTTCGGCAGCCAGCATCGCAAGGAAATCAGGGATCGAGGACACAGGCCCCGCCACGTCAGGCGCGCGCGACCGCCTCCGCGGCGATCATCCGGGCTTCCGCCTCAAGGCCCACGCGCCGCAAGGCAGAGACGATGTGGTAGAGATGGCGCGGGGTCATGCGGTCCCAGCTCGATCCCTGCATCCCGAGGCCTGCAAGCATCGCCACGAGCGCACGGTTGTCGACCTCGGCTGCACGCGTGATGAGCTGCGTCCAGCGGGTCTGCGCGGCGAGGTTGACGCTAAGCCGCTGGCTGTACTCGGCAATCTCGCTCGATTCGACGCGGCCGAGCCCGGCGAGTCCGGCAAGCAACATCTGCGACTTGCGCTGGCCCGCGCTGTCGTCGTTGTCGGAGAACTGGTCGAGCTCACCATCGGTCACGGCATTGGCCCGATCCGGATCGGCAACGGCCAGGAGGCCCCAACCAAGGCTTCCGGCGTCGAGCGCGCTCGCCCAGCGCATGGCATCGCGGTCGAGACCGGCGGCCAGCATCGAGGCAATCAGGCCAGCGGCATCGCCGCTGTAGGCCGAGTCGACCGGCATGCGCGCCGCCGCATAGGCGGTGAGCACCATGCGCCCGTAGGCGGTTGCTTCATCCCCTGCCCAGATATCGCGGATGGCTTCGAGCCGCGCTTCGGGATTGCTGCCCACATAGGCCTCGCGAAGGCGCGACGCCCTGACGGCGGCTTCGCCTTCCGCACTCTCCTCGGCGAAGATCTGGCTGTAGAGATCGACCATCGCCGAGGCGGACAGGATACCGCCGGATGCGGCCAGATCGGCCCCGGGCGCGCGCTGGATAGGCGAGAGCGCTGGGAAGAACGGGCTCGTGCGCAGAAGATCCGGTCCGGCGTCCTCGAGCAGGTCTTCAGGGATCGGTTCGCCAAGGGCGTTCGCCAGCGAATAGCGCCAGGGAGTGAGCCCGCTGGTGCCATCCCACTCGATCGTTACCGCGCGCCGTCCTCGCCCGGCTGATCCGGCAAAGCGCTGCGCCAGGAGCACATCGATCCGATCGTCTTCGGTGCGGCCAAGCAGGCGGCGCAGATCGTTCTGGGCCCGCGTTTCCTCGCCCGCATAAGCGTTGCAGATGCCCGAGAGCATTTCCCAGATCGTGTCTTCGCGCCCGGTATCCACGAGCCGGACCGATGGGCACGCTCCGACGATATCGCCGGTCGCAATATAGGCCGTCACCGCCTCGTTCGCGAGCGCCGGGGAGTAATTGCCGGTATCGACATCCTGCACCAGCGCGCGGGCAACCACCGCCTCGCCCATCGTGTTGAGGACACGGGTACGCAGTGTGGCAAATTCCACCGCGCTCATGCCTTCAGGCGCTTGCAGCCGGCTCGCCAGCGCACGGCGAAGGAGGATGTGGCCCCAGCGCGAAACCATCGGCTGGGTGGTCCCTTCCAGCACGGCGCGAACCAGCGCAGCCGGCTGGCGGGCAAGGGAGCCCGACGGCAGGCCGCCTTCGGCCGAACCAAGCAGGCCCACGCGTTCGGTCGAACGACGGGCGGCCGGGGGAATGTCGTAGGTCGGCTTGAGGCCGAGAAGGTCGTCGAGATCGTCGGTCGACATGGCCTCGAGCTCTTCGAGCGACGGCAGGTTCGAAAGGTCGAGGTCCGCCGTCGATGGCATGGGCTGTGTTGGCAGGGGTTGTACGATCTCGCCCGATTGCGTGGCACTCGCTTGCGGTGTGGCCGGCTGTCCGGGCTGCGCGGCCTGCGGTGCCTGCGCGGTTGGCCGCGGTGCCGGCGTGGGCGTCGGCGCCGGTGCCGGATCGTCGAATCCGGGCGGCAGGAGGTCGACCGGGGCGTCTTGCGCCACCACGACTGCGGAGCTCAGCGCGAAGACGGCCGCGCCAACCAGCCATGCCGATTTCATCGCAGCGCCTCCGGCGTTTCGATTGCCTGCTCGATCGGACGCAGCGGTTCCTCCCCGCCGTGGATCAGGGCCGCAACCAGGAGGAGTGCGCCAAGCAGCGCCGCTCCCCTGCCAATCGTCTTGCCGCTCATCGCCAAGTTTTTCGCGTCCCGCTCCAAGTGCTGATACCTTGCCCGCGCCCTAGCCCAGTTCTAGGCACGGCGGCAATGACCCATGCAAGCGCCATGACACCGGAAGAGATCGGCAACATTGCCCGGCGTATCGACCGGCCGGTGGTGCTGGTCGGACTGATGGGTGTGGGCAAATCCACGGTCGGAAGGCGGCTTGCGGCTATGCTGGGCACCGATTTCATTGATGTCGATGACGAGATCGAACGCGCGGCCGACCGCTCGGTCAGCGAAATCTTCGCCGCTCACGGAGAGGCCTATTTCCGCGATGGCGAGCGCCGCGTGATAGCCCGGCTGATGGACGAATCGCATGGAGTGATCGCGACCGGGGGCGGCGCCTTCGTCGATCCCGAAACGCGCGCCCTGATCCTGGAACGCGCCATCGCCGTCTGGCTCGATTGCGATATCGACACGCTGGTCGAGCGGACCTCGCGGCGCGATAACCGTCCGCTTTTACGCCAGGGTAACCCTCGCGAAATACTCACCGAACTGAAAGATCGGCGCGGCGCCTTCTATGCCGAGGCACAGGTCCATGTCGTTACCGATGACGGACCGCATATCGAAACCGCGCAGCGCATATTGGGGGCGATCGACGCATGGCTGTAATCGACGTCGAACTGGCGGGGCGCGAATACGAGGTGCGCGTGGGGCCGGGCCTGCTTTACGATATCGCCGGAGAGGCCTCCGCCTTCATCCGCAAGGGTTACGTCTGCATCGTTGCGGACGAAAACGCGCGCAAGAGCTGGGGCGAGACGGTCGCCCGCTCTCTGCAGAATGCAGGAGTAGAGCCGCGCTGGTTCGACGTGCCCTCAGGCGAGGCGTCGAAGAGCTGGGAGAGCCTCGCAAAGCTCACCGACTGGCTGCTGGAACAAGGCGTCGAACGCGGCGATCATGTCGTTGCTCTGGGCGGCGGCGTGGTCGGCGACCTGACCGGCTTTGCTTGCGCGATTCTCAAGCGCGGCTGCGGCTTCGTTCAAGTCCCCACCACCCTGCTTGCGCAGGTCGACAGCTCGGTCGGCGGAAAGACCGCGATCAACACAGCTGCGGGCAAGAACCTCATCGGGGCCTTCCACCAGCCCTCGCTCGTGCTTGCCGATCTCGATACGCTTTCCACCCTGCCCTCGCGCGAGCTGCGTGCCGGCTATGCCGAAGTGCTGAAATACGGGGTGCTCGGTGACCGCGATTTCTTCGAATGGCTGGAAGACCGCGCCTATGCGGTGCTCGCCCTGCAGCGCCAGTCGTTAGAGGAAGCCGTGGCGCAAAGCGTGGCGGCCAAGGCGCGCATCGTGGCCGAAGACGAACGCGAGACCACCGGCGCTCGCGCATTGCTCAACCTCGGACACACCTTCGGCCATGCGCTGGAGGCGGAAACCGGCTTTTCCGACCGTTTGCTGCACGGCGAAGCGGTCGCGCTCGGCATGGTGCTCGCCGCACGCTATTCCGTGCGCCGCGGCCTGATGGGCGCGGACGAGGCCGAACGGATCACCCGCGCGGTCGACGCTGCCGGTCTGCCTGCGGAGATCTCTGCGCTTGGCATCACCTGCAACGGCGCCGAGCTCACCGCGCATATGCTGCACGACAAGAAAATGGACGCAGGCATGCTGCCATTCATCCTGCTGCGCGGAATCGGGCAGGCCTTCCTAGACCGGGAAGTCCATCTGGGCGACGTAGCAGCCTTCCTCGACGAGCAATTGCAGGCCCACTGACCAGAGTCCCATGCTGCGCCAAATGCTGCGCAGCATTTTTCCACCAACGACTTGCCTAATCGCGCGACACCCGTGCAGTGCCGCGCTATTCCCTCGCCTTCGGACAGGAGAGGATGTGCCATGACCGTCGCCGAAGCGACCCCCGAACTGCATTTGTACGATGCCGAAGACACCAGCTTCCTCGGCCACCCCAAGGGCCTCGGCTACCTTGCCTTTACCGAAGCGTGGGAGCGGTTTTCCTTCTACGGCATGCAGGCGCTGCTGGTCCTCTACATGGTCAACTACCTGCTGCTTCCCGGTACCGTGGGCGAAGTCGCCGGAATCGAGCAACTGCGCAGCCTGTACGGCGGGCTCGAAGGGCAGGCCTTCGCCAGCGCGATCTTCGGCACTTATGCGGCCTGCGTCTACCTGACCCCGATCTTCGGCGGCCTGCTGGCCGACCGGGTGCTGGGCAAGCGGCGCACCGTTCTGCTCGGCGCGATCACAATGGCGCTTGGCCATTTCCTGATGGCCTTCAACGTCACCTTCCTGCTCGCCCTGCTGTGCCTGATCCTCGGCTCGGGCATGTTCAAGGGCAATATCTCGAGCCAGGTGGGCAGCCTCTACAAGCCCGAGGACCTGCGCCGTGCGGACGCTTTCCAGATCTTCTACCTCGGCATCAATGCGGGCGTGATCGCCAGTCCGCTGGTGGTCGGCACGCTGGGCGAAACCATGGGCTGGCACTGGGGCTTTGGCGCCGCAGGCGTCGGGATGGTGATCGGCCTGATCATCTACATCGCCGGACAAAAATACCTCCCGCGCGAGCATTTCGACGTGGCGGCGAAGGGAGCAGCGGCCGAACCCAAGGACCCGATGAGTCGCACCGACTGGCTCGCGACCATCGCCCTCCTCCTGCTCATCCCGGTGCTGGCGGTGGCAATCGTGCCGAACAACCAGATCTTCAACGCCTACCTCGTCTGGGGCGACCAGAGCTTCGCCCTCTACTGGGGCGAGGAGAAGCTGCCGACGACATGGCTGATCACGCTCGACGCGGTCGTGTCGGTCAGCTTCCTTGCCATCGTTGCCGGGTTCTATCGTTGGTGGAAGACCAAATGGACCGAGCCCGACGAGCTGACCAAGATCATCATCGGTTCGCTGTTCTCGATCGGCGGAATGGCGTGCCTCTACCTTGCCGCGGCCACCACGCCTGCAGGCGAGAAGATCGGCCTTTTCTGGCCGGTCATGTTCCATATCGTGAACTCGATCGGCTTTGCGCACATGCTGCCGGTCAGCCTCGCGCTGTTCGCCCGCCTCGCGCCCAAGCAGATCAGCGGCACGGTGATCGGGCTTTATTTCATCGCCTTCTTCCTCGGCAATTCGATGGTCGGCTATGTCGGCGGCTGGTTCGAGACCATGCCGGTGACGCAGTTCTGGCTGATCCATATGGGCTTTGCCGCGGCCGCCGGGGCCGTCTTCGTCCTCTTCAAGCTTCTCCTCGCACCGCGGCTGATGCATGATGCCGAGCCGGAGGACGCTGCCCTGTCATGACCCGTTTCATCGACCTTTCGATCCCGATCACCAACGACGTAATCTCTGACCCGGAGGTGATGCGGCCCAAGGTCACCTACATGACCCACGAAAGCACATGGCAACAGATCGCTATGTTCTTCCCGGGTCTGGAGAAGGACGATCTGCCCGATGGCGAAGGCTGGGCGGTCGAGATGCTGGAGCTGTCCACGCACAACGGCACGCACATGGACGCGCCCTGGCATTATCACTCGACGACCGATGATGGTGCCAGCCCTGCCCCGAGCATCGATGAAGCCCCGCTCGACCGGTTCTTCCGCCCAGGCGTAAAGCTCGATTTTTCGCACTTCCCCCATGGCCATGTGGTGAGCGCGAAGGAGGTCGAGGAAGCCTTCGATGCAATCGAGTATGCGCTGCAACCGCTCGATATCGTTCTGGTCCAGTCGGGCGCCGTTTACGGGACAGAGAATTTCACGGATCAGGGCGTGGGTCTCGGCGCAGAGGCCACCCTGTGGCTGACCGAGCATGGCGTAGAGGTCGTCGGCACCGATGCCTGGAGCTGGGACGCGCCGTTCAGCCACACGGCCAAGCGCTGGGCCGAGACGAAGGATCCGGCGATCATCTGGGAAGGCCATAAGGCTGGCCGTATCCGGCCCTACTACCAGATCGAGAAGCTCACCAACCTCGAAAGCCTGCCAGCCCACGGCTTCACCTTCAGCTGCTTCCCGGTGAAGATCGAACGCGCCAGCGCGGGCTGGATCCGCGCGGTGGCGATGGTGGAGGAGTAAAATACCCCGTACGCGGTGAGCTCCGTCGTATCCTGTTGATTATCCGGGCCAAAGGTCGACGTTCGGAAGTATTCGTCTAGAGTTCGGGCAACACTACACCAAGTGCACCACGACGTTGAACAATGGGGATCTCAGATGAAATACATGACCGGATTGGCTCTCGCGGTGTTCTTCGCCCTCCCGGCCCAAGCGCATGACACTACGTTGGACATCCTATCGGTTCCCAGCGAGGCGGATTTTGCCGCTGCTCAGAGCATAGCGGATGAACGCATCAGGCAGATCGAAGCCGGGAAACATGAAGATGCGATTTCCGACACGGTCGCGGCAAGCGAGCTCCTGGCCGCAAAGACTTCGGAGAAGAATCTCCTAATCGGGCAGGCACGGACAAGCGTTGAGCTTTACGGACCGGTCGAACGCTGTGTCCTGGCAACGCGCGAACACTTCTCGGCGCTTCGGATAACCCTCAACTACGTCTGCCAGCACGAACAGCTTCTGCTCCTCTGGACCTTGCGTGTCGACAACCTTCCCCAAGGCTGGACCATTACGAACCTGAAGTTCACCGACTCGTATTGATCGCCGGCCTTTAGGACGGCCAGAGAACCCGGCCTGCCGTCTCCCCGTCAGACGTTCAGCCGCGTGACTTTGCCGGACCCGATCGGCTGGTAATCCCCCAGCATCGTATCGTGTTCGGCAAACAGCCGTTCCAGCTCGCCGCGCTTGGCGAGCAAGGTTTGCGCTATTCCCGGTGCGAGGCTTTCGCCCTCGCCGATCTTTCCAAGGAGGCTGGCGAGGTCGCTGACCGTCGCCTCTTCCGGAGTCTTGAAGTAATGCCCCCGGCTATCGAAGAACCCTGTACCCTTCTGTGCCATCAACCCTGCTCCTGTTTCGTGTGTGTCAGAAGCGATCCGAAGAAGGCGAGTATCCCTCGCGGCGGCTTATCCTAAAAGCCGCTTAACCCTCTTTCCTTGGGATAGGCCGGAAATTAGCAGGATTCGGTCGCCGGAGGCAAAGTTTCTTGCCTCCGGTCGCCCTGAAACGGTCTGCCGCGCTTTCCTATTCTAGCTCGAGGATGACCTCGTCTACTGCCAGGGAATCGCCTTCAGAGGCGTTGATAGTGCCGACGGTCGCCTGTTTTTCGGCGCGCAGGATGTTCTCCATCTTCATCGCCTCGACCGTGGCAAGCGGCTGGCCCGGCTGGACTTCCTCGCCCTCCGCCACATGCAGCTTCACCAGCAGGCCCGGCATCGGGCAGATGAGCATCTTGGAAAGGTCGGGCGGTTCCTTCTCGATCATGTGCGATGCGAGATGGGCGATGCGGGTCTGCAGGATCCGCAAGTGGTGCGTCGCACCGCGCGTGGTGATGGCGTAGCCGGTGCGCGTGGGCTTGAGCTGGAAGGTGAAGGTCTCGACCGGCTCGGCTTCCTCGTCGGCGCCGTTCTCAAAGAGGGCCACGTCCACCAGCGTTTCACCGGGGGTGTACTGCATCTCGATAGTGACCTGCTCGCCATCGACGGTCAGGGCGTTCTCTTCGAGCCGGACGTCATGCGTGGTCGAACCTTCTTCACGCTCCCCGATGCGGATGGTCCAGTCGCCCGGCGCATAGTTGTCGCTGTCGAGCTGCTGGTCGATCCGGCGCGCGCGGTCGGCATCGGCAGTGGCGATCACCCCGCCGACGGCTGCCAGGACCCTGGTGAGCTCATCGGAGGCCGGCGCACCCTCGAAGCCATCAGGATATTCTTCCGCGATGAAGCCGGTGGTCAGCTCACCCGAACGGAAGCGCTCGTGCTGCATGATCGCGCTGAGGAAATCGACATTGTGGCCGAGCCCCTCGATGCGGAAGGCGTCGAGGGCCGCGATCTGCAGGTCGGCTGCCTCGTCGCGGGTCTCGCCCCAGGTCACCAGCTTGGCGATCATCGGGTCGTAGAACATCGAAACCTCGCCGCCTTCGAAGACGCCATCGTCGACGCGGATACCGTCGACTCCGCGGCGCCCGTTCTCCGCGCCATCGTCAGCCCACGGCTCGACCGGCGGCTGGTAGCGCACCAGGCGGCCTGTGGAGGGCAGGAAGCCGCGATAGGGGTCTTCGGCGTAGACGCGGTTCTCGATCGCCCAGCCGTCGATTTTGACGTCGTCCTGCGTGATCGAAAGCTTTTCGCCTGCCGCGACGCGGATCATTTGTTCGACCAGGTCGACGCCGGTGATCGCTTCGGTAACGGGATGCTCCACCTGCAGGCGGGTGTTCATTTCAAGGAAGTAGAAGCTCTCGCCGGTCTTGTCCGCGCCCGAGACGATCAGCTCGACCGTGCCCGCGCTGTGATAGCCGACAGCCTTGGACAGGGCGACGCACTGTTCGCCCATGGCCTTGCGCATCTGCGGGGTCACAAAGGGCGACGGTGCCTCTTCCACCACCTTCTGGTGGCGGCGCTGGATCGAGCATTCGCGCTCGTTGAGGTAGATCACATTGCCGTGCGTATCGCCGAGGATCTGGATCTCGATGTGGCGCGGGTCCTCGATGAATTTCTCGATGAAGACGCGGTCGTCGCCGAAGGAGTTCAGGCCCTCACGCTTCACGCTTTCGAAGCCTTCGCGCACGTCCTTTTCCGAGTACGCCAGGCGCATGCCCTTGCCGCCACCGCCGGCGCTGGCCTTCATCATCACCGGGTAGCCGATGTCGTTCGAAATCTCGACCGCGTGGTCGGTATCGCGGATTTCGCCGACGAAGCCTGGGACGACGTTCACACCCGCCTCGCGCGCGATCTTCTTGGATTCGATCTTGTCGCCCATTGCGGCAATCGCGTTGGCCGGCGGGCCGATGAAGGCGATGTTTTCGGCGGCCAGCGCCTCGACGAAGCTCGCGCGTTCGGACAGGAAGCCGTAGCCCGGGTGGACGGCCTGGGCGCCGGTCTGCTTGCAGGCAGCGATGATCTTGTCGGCTATCAGGTAGCTTTCGGCTGCCGGTGCCGGGCCGATATGCACCGCCTCGTCCGCCATGCGCACGAAAGGCGCGCGGGCATCGGCATCGGAATAGACCGCAACGGTTGCGATACCCATGCGCCTGGCCGTCTTGATGACCCGGCACGCGATTTCGCCGCGGTTTGCGATGAGGATTCTTGTGAACATGCCGAGTTACCGTTCTTCCTGAGTATAGATGGGAACCTGCGTCGGGGTGCAGGCCATGCGCCATTCGGTTTCTGTGCGGCGCGTTTCTGACCAAGCGAAGCTGAGCCGCATAGTTGCAGTCGCTTCGGATCGGTCGAAGGCAAACTCGCACCGCGTCGCTGCTTTCCAACCCTCGGGGCTGGCCCAGCTGACCCGAATGGCTGCGGGTGAAAATTCCATGGCCTTACCGCTCGATCCGATCGCGCAGATGTTCTCGAACTCGCTCCGGCGCGGCATGGCGCGCAAGGCGATGTTGGAACTCTCGCTGAAGACAAAGATCTGGTCGGGCAAATCGAAGGTTTGGGTATCGGTCTTTCCGTCGCTGACGGACGTGTGAAGGGTATCTCCGCGACACTCTACCGCAAAGGTGTCCGGCGCCGTGGGGGCGCTGGCCACAAGGGCCGTCGTGAAGAGGAGTGCCTTCACTCGGCCGGTTCCGCCACCTTGCAGGCCCTGAGGGGTTCTTCCTGCGCCAGCGCCGTCAGGCCAAGCTTTGCGAACAGCGCGCTATCGCTGTCGTCGCCCGCATTGGGTGCGGTCAGCAGCTTGTCGCCGGTGAAGATCGAGTTCGCACCCGCGAGGAAGCAGAGAGCCTGAGTGGCTTCGCTCATGCTCTCGCGGCCTGCGGAAAGCCGCACCATGCTCATCGGCATGGTGATGCGCGCCACCGCCACGGTACGAACGAACTCGATATCATCGATCTTGGCGAGCGGCGTGTCGGCCAGCATGTCGCCCAGCACTGTTCCCTTGACCGGCACGAGCGCGTTCACCGGCACGCTTTCGGGATGGCGTTCGAGCGTGGCGAGTGTGTGGACGAAGCCGACACGATCTTCGCGCGTTTCGCCCATGCCGACGATCCCGCCGCTGCACACATTGATCCCCGCATCGCGCACGTTCTGCAGCGTGTCGAGCCGGTCCTGGTAGTTGCGGGTCGAGATCACGCGCTCGTAATATTCCGGCCCCGTGTCGACATTGTGGTTGTAGTAATCGAGGCCCGCTTCCTTGAGCATATCCGCCTGCTTCGGCGTCAGCATGCCCAGCGTCATGCAGGTCTCCAGCCCCATGGCGCGTACGCCCTTCACGATCTCGACGATAGCAGGCATGTCGCGGTCCTTGGGGTTGCGCCATGCCGCGCCCATGCAGAAGCGCTGGCTGCCTGCATCCTTGGCCTGCGCCGCGCGCTGGAGGACAGACTGCACCTCCATCAGCTTGGTCGCCTCGACGCCGCTATCGGCCTTCACCGACTGCGAGCAATAGCCGCAGTCCTCCGGGCACCCGCCGGTCTTGATCGACAGCAGCGTGCAGAGCTGGATCTGCTCGGGCGGATGGTACTCGCGGTGGACACTGGCGGCTTGGAAGAGCAGCTCGGTAAAGGGAAGGTCGAACAGCTCCGCGATTTCCTCGCGGGTCCAGTCGGTACGGGTCTGGGTCATACGGGCTTTCTGGCTAGGTAGAGGCCGATTGCCATGACCACCAGGCCGAGCGCACGCTTGGGCGTAATCGCGCTCTGGATGGAGCCAAGCAGGCCGAAATGGTCGATAATGGCCGCCGCGACGATCTGGCCGAGCAGCACGAAGAAGATCGCGTTGCCGAGCCCGATCCGGGGCGCTGAGAAGGCCACCGATGTGGCGTAGAAGAGCATCACCACGGCCCCGATCCAGAGCCACGGCTTTTCGAAGGTGAAGGCGCTTGCCGGGGGATAGCCGGTGAAGGTCAGCATCACGGTGGCGATCACGAAGCCGATGGCAAAGGTCACCGCCGTTGCCGCGACCGGCCCGCCCAGTTGCTGGCCCAGCCCGGCGTTGAGCGCGGCGAAAACGGGGATGCCCAGCCCGGCGGCAAACATCATCGCCGCAATCGGAACAAAGGCGCTGGAGGAGGAGGCGCTCACTCCGCCGCCTCGTCCAGATCCTCGCCGGCTGGCGGCATGTTGTGGCCGAGCAGGCGCAGCACGTCGGCCGCGCATTCGATCACGTTGCTGCCCGGGCCGTAGATGCCCTGCACCCCGGCATCGCGCAGGAAGTCGTAATCCTTCTGCGGGATCACGCCGCCGGCGATCACCTTGATATCCGGGCGGCCCGCTTCCTTGAGGAGCGTGATCAGTTCCGGGATCAGCGTCTTGTGACCGGCCGCAAGGCTGCTCGCGCCGATGGCGTCGACATCGTTTTCGAGCGCCATGTCGCGGGTTTCTTCCGGCGTCTGGAACAACGGGCCGGAAACGACCTCGAAGCCCATGTCGGCAAAGGCGGAGGCAATCACGTTCGCTCCGCGGTCGTGGCCGTCCTGGCCCATCTTGGCGACCATCAGCTTGGGCGCGCGGCCAAGGCGGCGTTCGACCGCCTTCACGCCTTCGATCACCTGGTTGTAGCGCGTGTCCTCGGCATAGGCCTCGGAATACACGCCGCGCACAGGCTTCGGCATGGTGTCGTAGCGGCCGTAGGCGTCTTCCATCGCCTGGCTGATTTCGCCGAGCGTCGCATCGTGGCGCGCGGCTTCCACTGCGAGTTCGAGGAGGTTTCCTTCCTTCTGCGCCGCCCCGCGAGCGAGCGCATCGAGCGCGGCCTTGCAGGCAAATTCGTCGCGTTCCTCGCGCACCGCCTTGAGGCGCGCGATCTGGCTCTGGCGAACGGCGTGGTTGTCGATGTCGAGCGTGTCGATATCGGCCTCTTCGGGGAGGCGGTACTTGTTGACGCCCACGATCACCGTGTCGCCCTTGTCGACGCTCGCCTGCTTGGCGGCCGCCGCTTCCTCGATCTGGGCCTTGGGCTTACCGCTGGCGACATATTCGGTCATCCCGCCTGCCGCCTCGACCTCGTCGAGAAGCTTGCGGGCTTCCTCCACCAGAGCGGCGGTAAGGCTTTCGATGTAATAGCTGCCGCCCAGCGGATCGGCGACATTGGTGATGCCGGTCTCTTCCTGGATCACGAGCTGCGTGTTGCGCGCGATGCGGGCGGAGAAGTCGGTCGGCAGCGCAATCGCCTCGTCGAGCGCATTGGTGTGGAGCGACTGCGTGCCGCCCAGCACCGCTGCCATCGCTTCGATCGTGGTGCGGATGACGTTGTTGTAGGGGTCCTGCTCCTGCAGCGAGACGCCGCTGGTCTGGCAGTGGGTCCGAAGCATCTTCGACTTGGGGTTCTGCGCCCCCAGCCCTTCCATCACATCGTGCCACAGCGCGCGCGCTGCGCGCATCTTGGCGATCTCCATGAAGAAGTTCATGCCGATGCCCCAGAAGAAGGACAGGCGCGGCGCGAAAGCGTCGATATCGAGCCCCGCTTCCATCGCTCGGCTAGCGTATTCCTTGCCGTCGGCGATGGTAAAGGCCAGTTCCTGCACCGCCGTGGCGCCTGCCTCGTGCATGTGATAGCCTGAGATCGAAATGCTGTTGAATTTCGGCATGTTGGCCGAGGTATATGCGATGATGTCGGAGACGATCCGCATGCTCGGCTCGGGCGGATAGATATAGGTGTTGCGGACCATGAACTCCTTGAGGATGTCGTTCTGGATGGTCCCGGCCAGCTTCTCCTGGCTCACCCCCTGCCGCTCCGCCGCAACGATGTAGAACGCCATGACCGGGATCACCGCGCCGTTCATGGTCATCGAGACGCTCATCTGGTCGAGCGGGATCTTGTCGAACAGGATTTCCATGTCGCGCACGGTGTCGATGGCGACGCCCGCCTTGCCGACATCGCCGACGACGCGCGGGTGGTCGCTGTCATAGCCGCGGTGCGTGGCAAGGTCGAAAGCGACCGAGAGGCCCTTCTGACCCGCCGCGAGGTTGCGGCGATAGAAGGCGTTCGATTCCTCGGCAGTCGAGAAGCCCGCATACTGGCGGATGGTCCACGGGCGGCCGGTGTACATCGAGGCATAGGGTCCACGCGTGAACGGCGCGATGCCCGGCACGCCGGGATCGATGCCCTGCGTATCCGCGCTCGTATAGAGCGGTTTCACGGCGATCCCTTCCGGCGTGTTCCAGATGAGATCGCGGCCCTTCACCTCCTTGTCGGCGAGGGGCTTCCAGTCGTCATAGCTTGGCGTGTCACTCATGCCCTGCCCCTAACCACAATCGTATGCACGAGGGAAGAGAGCGCGGCTGTTTTACGCGCCCTTGAAGGCCGGTTTGCGCTTTTGCAGGAAGGCCATGCCGCCTTCCATCGCGTCCGCGCTGGCCCCGGCGATGCGCTGCCCTTCGGCCTCGGCCAGCAGCACTTCGGTTAGGTTGCCATCCATCGCGATGGCGATGTTCTTCTTCATCGTGGCGTAGGCAAGCGTCGGGCCGTTGGCGA
Source organism: Qipengyuania flava (assembly GCF_019448255.1). Taxonomy (NCBI): domain Bacteria; kingdom Pseudomonadati; phylum Pseudomonadota; class Alphaproteobacteria; order Sphingomonadales; family Erythrobacteraceae; genus Qipengyuania; species Qipengyuania flava. The sequence continues at coordinate 1,391,671 of NZ_CP080410.1, read as the reverse complement.
GCTTTTCGGCCAGCGCTTTGGCCTCATCCATAAGAGCATCGTCTTCGGTGCACTTGTAGATCAGGCCCCAGTCTTCCGCCTGCTCGCCGCCGATCTTCTCGCCCAGCATCATCATGCGCGTGGCGCGCGCACGGCCGATGGCGCGCGCGAGCAGCCAGGTCGAACCGCCGTCGGGCACGAGGCCGATGTTGACGAAGGCCTGGAGGAAATAGGCGCTCTTCGATGCGAGCACGAAATCGCCCGCCAGCGCGAGGCTGCAACCGACACCGGCCGCGGGGCCATTCACCGCGCAGATCACGGGGACAGGCGCGCGCAGCACCATGTTCACCGCCGGGTTGTAGTGGTTCTGCAAGGCGCGGTGGCTGCCGCCCTTGCTGTCGAGAGCGCTGCGTTCACCCCGCGCGGCCAGGTCCGCGCCCGAGCAGAAGCCCTTGCCCGCGCCGGTGATCAGCACCGCGCGGCTATCGCCGAGGTCATAGAAGGCCGCGCCGATCTCGTCCGCCATCTGCGGCGGCATCGCGTTCAGCCGGTCGGGCCGGTTGAGCGTGATGGTGGTTAGCGGGCCGTCCTTTTCGACGATGATGGTTTCGTAGCTCACGTCTCTCTCCCAAGAAGCGATCTGTCTGGTTTCTTTTCGCAACCGAGTGTGGCTGCGACGCGCGCTTAGCGCAAGTGCGTTACGGCGCGCGTCGTCCGATCAGGCCTGCGCGCTGCGCCGCGCGGACACGCGCTCGTGCCAACTGGCAAGGTTTGCGCAGCCCTCGGGCATCTCAAGCCCGACGAACTTGGCGAAATCGACCGTCGTCAGCAGCAGGATGTCGGCTGCGGAGTAGCCGTCGCCGGCAAGGAACTCGCGGCCTTCGAGCGATTCGTCGAAGAACTCCATGGCCGATCCCACGCGCGGGCGATTGGATTCGCCCCACTCCGCGTTGCGTCCCGGCAGCGCGGCTGTGAACGGGTGGGTATGGACCCAGACGGCGCCGATAGGTGGCATGAGGATCATCTCGACCCGGCGGCACCACATCTCGATTTCCGCGATTTCGCGGCTGGTGGTGCCAAACAGCGGCGGTTCGGGATGCTCGGCTTCGAGATAGCGCATGATCGCCACGCTTTCGGCGATCACCGTGCCGTCATCGAGCTCGAGGATCGGCGTCTGCCCGCGCGGGTTCTTGGCGACGTATTCGGGCGCCTTCTGCTCGCGCTTGGGGATGGAGACTTCCTGCATCGGAAGCTCGATGCCCTTCTCGGCGGCGAAAATGCGCACGCGGCGCGGATTGGGCGCCGGGTTGGGGCTGTCGTAGAATAGCATTCGAGGGTCCTCTCTCCCCTTGGCCGCGCCGGATCAGTTCGACCAGTGCGCACCGTCCTTGGGCGTTTCCATGATTTCGGTCAGCTGGCCCATCATGTCCTTGGGGTGGAGGAAGAAGATGGGCGTGCCATGCGCGCCGATACGCGTGGGGCCGAGGATGCGCTTGCCCATATCCTCGAACCACTTGCGGGCGTCCTCGATGTCCTCGACCTCGTAGCACAGGTGGTGCTGCCCCCCGGCGGGGTTCTTGGCGAGAAAGCCGGTCAGCGTGGACTGCTCGCCCAGCGGCTCGATAAGCTCGATCTGCGTGCCGTGGGTGCCGTTTTCGCCGGGTGTGTCGATAAAGCAGACCTTCACGCCCTGCTCTTCCAGATCGAAGGGCTCATGCGTGATCGTCGCGCCCATGACGTCGCGATAATAGCGCAGCGATTCCGCGATCGAGGGCGTCGCGACGCCGATATGGTTGAGACGGCCGAGTTTCATTTTCTCTCTCCGAAAATCTGCATTGCGCGATCAGCAACCGGACCTGATCGTCCCGATGGCCGCAGCCCCATGTACTCTGTTTCGACAGTCGTCAGGTATGCTTCGATCTCAACTTTTGACTTACCCGATTGAACAAGGCTCAAAAGCTGCGGTGCGTAACTGTCGTACTCATCGTCGGGCCAATCACCCTCGCCATCATTCACGCCAATTGGATCCCATTCCTCCCACAGTAGAGCCTTAAAGGTCCGAAGAAGTGAGTTGGCGTCACAGCGGGATATTGTCATGCTTCTTCCACGGGTTCTCGAGCTGCTTCGTCCGCAGCTTGCGTAGCCCCAGCACGATGCGCTTCCGCGTCGAGTGCGGATAGATCACCTCGTCGATATAGCCGCGCTGGGCTGCCACGAAGGGGTTGGCGAAGCGGTCTTCGTATTCCTTCGTTTTCTCGGCGATCTTGTCGGGATCGTCGCGGTCCTGGCGGAAGATGATCTCCACCGCGCCCTTTGCGCCCATCACGGCGATTTCGGCGGTGGGCCAGGCGTAGTTGAGATCGCCGCGCAGGTGCTTGGACGCCATCACGTCGTATGCACCGCCATAGGCCTTGCGGGTGATGACGGTGATCTTGGGCACGGTCGCCTCGGCATAGGCGAAGAGCAGCTTGGCGCCGTGCTTGATGATGCCATTGTGCTCCTGCGCCGTGCCGGGAAGGAAGCCGGGCACGTCGACGAAGGTAAGGATCGGGATTTCGAAGGCGTCGCAGAAGCGCACGAAGCGCGCGGCCTTCTTGGACGAATTGATGTCGAGCACGCCGGCAAGCACCATCGGCTGGTTCGCCACCACGCCCACCGTGCGCCCCTCCACCCGGCCGAAACCGCAGATGATGTTGGCGGCATGGTTCGGCTGGATTTCGAAAAAGTCACCCTCGTCCAGCGTCTTGCGGATGACTTCGTGCATGTCGTAGGGCTGGTTGGCGTTGTCGGGGATCAGCGTGTCGAGGCTCGGCTCCTCGCGGTCCCATGCGTCCGAAGTCGGGCGCTCGGGCACCTCCTCGCGGTTAGACAGCGGCAAGTAATCGAAGAAATTGCGCGTCGCGAGAAGCGTCTCGATGTCGTTTTCGAAGCTGTTGTCGGCGACGCTGGTCTTGGTGGTGTGCGTCTTCGCCCCGCCGAGTTCCTCCTGCGTGACGACCTCGTTGGTCACGGTCTTCACTACGTCGGGGCCGGTGACGAACATGTAGGAACTGTCCTCCACCATGAAGATGAAATCGGTCATGGCCGGCGAGTACACCGCGCCGCCCGCACATGGCCCCATGATGAGGCTGATCTGCGGCACCACGCCGCTGGCCAGCACGTTGCGCTGGAACACCTCGGCATAGCCGCCGAGCGAGGCAACACCTTCCTGAATGCGCGCGCCACCGGAATCGTTGAGGCCGATCACCGGCGCTCCGACCTTCATCGCCGTGTCCATCACCTTGCAGATCTTCTCTGCATGGCGCTTGGATAGAGAGCCGCCGAAGACGGTGAAATCCTGGGAGAAAACATAGACCAGGCGGCCGTTGATCGTACCTGAGCCGGTGACCACGCCGTCGCCCGGGATCTTCTGCGTTTCCATGCCGAAATCGGTGCAGTCGTGTTCGACATAGGTGTCGAGCTCTTCGAAGCTGCCTTCATCGAGCAGGATATCGAGCCGCTCGCGCGCGGTCAGCTTCCCCTTGGCGTGCTGCGCGGCGATGCGTTTCTCGCCCCCGCCCATCCTGGCGGCTTCGCGGCGGCGTTCCATTTCGGCGATATTGGCGGACATGCTCTCTCCAGTAATCCGTTTGGCAAAGCGCCTAGCCAGCGCATTGCCGCAGCGTCAATCGCGGAGAGCGGAAATCAGGAATTCGACATTGCCTTCCGGCCCCGTAATCGGGCTCTGGACGATGCCCTGAACATCGAAGCCGAGCCCCTCGACCCATGTCCGCACTTCGTCGCAGACACGGGTGTGAAGCGCTGGATCGCTGACCACGCCCTTCTTGCCCACCTCCTCGCGCCCGACCTCGAACTGCGGCTTGATCAGCGCGACGAGGCGGCAGTTGCGCTCGGCGAGCTCCAGCGGGCGTTCGAGCACCTTGGCAAGACCGATAAAGCTCGCATCGCACACCACCCAGGTGACGGGCCGGTCGATCATCTCGCGCGTCAGGATGCGCGCGCTGGTCTGTTCGAGCACGGTCACGCGCTCGTCCTGCCGCAGCTTCCACGCGAGCTGGTTGGTCCCGCTGTCGACCGCGAACACGTGCTCCGCCCCGCCCTGCAACAGCACATCGGTAAAGCCGCCGGTGGAGCTGCCGATATCCATTGCGGTGACGCCAGTCGGATCCAGCTCGAAATGCTCGATAGCGTGCGCCAGCTTGATCCCGCCGCGCGAAACCCAGGGATGGTCGCGCCCGCGCACATCGAGCGGTGCGTCTTCAGAGAGCTGCTGGCCGGGCTTGGCAAGCTTCTGCTCGCCGCTGAAGACGAGCCCCGCCATTACCAGCGCCTGCGCGCGCGTGCGGCTTTCCACGAGCCCGCGGTCCACCAGCATCTGATCGAGGCGTTTCTTTTTCGGCATCGGAAACATGGCCGTTAGCGATCATTGACCAGTCATGAAACCAGTCCTTTTCTCCCAGTGGGTGCATCTCGCCGGCGCGCTGGCCGCCACCGCCCTTTCCGCTTCCTGCGCCTCGGCACAGGATTCGCCCGCTCCAACCGAGGCAACGCCGACCTACATCCCGGTCACGGTGACGCCCGCACCGACATCCGTGGCGGAGCTCGAAGGCGATCTTTCATGGGAAGACTGGATTGTTCGGCCGCGTACGCCCGGCGATTGGAGCTACACGGCAACGCCAACCGGAACCGCCGCGATTTATGGGCGCGCCGGCGAACGCCCCGAATTCGCCGTAAGCTGTCCCTTCAGCACCCGCCGGATTGTCTTCACCCGATACGGCGACACGCTGAGTGAGGGCGCGCCGCTGGTCATTCGCACCGAAACGGCCACCGGATCGCTCACGCTTGGCCCCGGGAACAGCGCGGACGCCAAGAGCGCGAACCTCGCGGCGACCGACCCCTTACTCGATACGATGGCGCTCACCCGCGGGCGGTTTGCGGTGGAGACTGCGGGCATGCCGGCCATCTACCTCCCCGCATGGGCGGAAGTGACCCGCGTGATCGAGGATTGCCGCTAGCGAGTCGGCCCGTGCGTGGCTGTGGATAACTCGATTCGCCCGGCGCTTTGTTCCGCAGGGCGGTGCTGTGTGACACCGGCGTTGCAGGCGAAAAGCCGCAGCTATCCTTAGTTCGGACATGAAAAAGGCCCGGAATCCGCTCCGAGCCACAAACATCAATTCTGACGTGGGAAAACTTTTTTTCAAGCCTTGTTTTCACGCCCCTCGCGCAACAAATTGAAATCAAGATCAGCGGCGAAACGCGGTCTTGGACCCCGGTGAAACGGCGGTTCTTAGCTCACTAGCGCGAAAGGAGGTGATCCGATGTCTCATGGTTCAGCAGAGAGGTCGGCAAGTTCCCGCGCGAGGTACTATCGGTAAGCAGATATCGATAGAGACTTCGTGAGCGGCACTTCCCGCCGCTGACCATGCGAAGGGCGATCCTCCTACGGGCGAGGGTCGCTCTTCTCATTTCTGGCTTCAGAAACCTTGTCCTGAGGGCCTATTCCAACTAATCGCGCCCCATGGAATTCGAGCACCTTCCCCACCCCGCCCCGATCGCCAGCGACGCCCGCGACAAGGCGCTGGAAAACCCCGGTTTCGGCACGCTGTTCACCGACCACATGGTCGTGATCGACTACGATGCGGACAAGGGTGGCTGGCACAAGGCAACGCTCGGCCCGCGCGAAGCGATCAGCCTCGATCCCGCGGCCGCCGTGCTCCACTACGCCCAGGAAATTTTCGAGGGCATGAAGGCTTACAAGCAGGCGGACGGCAGTCTGTCGCTGTTCCGCCCGGAACAGAACGCGCGCCGCTTCAACGACAGCGCGCGCCGCATGGCGATGCCGGAGCTTCCCGAAGAGCTGTTCCTCGAATCGATCCGCCAGCTGGTCGCCAAGGATCGCGACTGGGTGCCGGGCGACCCCGATGGCTCGCTGTACCTGCGCCCCTTCATGTTCGCGTCCGAAGCCTTCCTCGGCGTGCGCCCGGCGCGGCAGTACAAATACATTCTGATCGCTTCGCCCGTCGGCCCCTATTTCAAGGGCGGCGCAAAGCCGGTGAAGATCTGGGTCAGCCGCAACTATACCCGCGCGGCGCCCGGCGGCACGGGCGCGGCCAAGACGGGCGGCAATTACGCCGCCAGCCTCGTGCCCCAGGCTGAAGGGATCGAAAACGGCTGCGACCAGGTGGTCTTCCTCGATGCCGTCGAGAAGAAGTGGATCGAGGAACTGGGCGGCATGAACCTGTTCTTCGTGTTCGATGACGGCACCGTCATCACCCCGCCGCTCACCGGCACGATCCTGCCTGGCATTACTCGCGCCAGCCTGATCGAGCTGCTGCGCGAAGAGGGGCTCCAGGTCCGCGAGGAGCCGTACAGCATCGACCAGTGGCGCGCCGATGCGACCGAGGGCCGCCTGCTGGAAACCATGGCCTGCGGCACCGCTGCGGTGGTGACCCCGGTGGGCACCGTGCTCGGCCCGGATGGCGAATTTGCGATTGGCAGCGGCGGGATCGGCCAGATGACCCACAAGATCCGCGAAAAGCTCGTCGGCATCCAGAAGGGCTCTGTCGAGGACACCCACGGCTGGACCATGAAGCTCGCCTGATCAGAAGCGCGGCCGAACCAGGAAGCGGCGGGTAAAGGTCTCGCTCGGCCGCAGCACGATGATGGCCACACCGAGCAGCGCGATTGCGCCGCCGATGATCAGCCGCTCGCCAATCGCATCGCCGGTCAGCCAAGCGCCAAAAGCGATGGTCAGGATCGGCGTGAACAGGGTGAGCGGCACGACCACATTGGCGTCGTGCTCTTGTAGCAGGCGGTAGTAGGCGGTGTGCGCGCCGATCGACACAACGACGGCAGCAAAGAACAGGCAGGCTGCAAGGCGCCAGGGCGCGTTGGCGAGCGATTCCACCTGACCGGCTTCGACGCCAAAAGTGAGCGGCAGTAGAACCGCGACCGAGGCCACCGCGGCCCAGGCCTGCAGCCGGATCGAGGGTATGTCGAGCCGCTTCACGAAGACCGAGCCAAGCGCCCCGATCACGGCGGACAGGAACACGAGCAGCAGGCCCGTGCTGGTCTCCATCTGGTTGTCGCCCATCATGGCAAACAGCACCCCGCCAAAGGCAAGGCCGATGCCCAGCCCGCGGCGCCAGCGCACTCGCTCGCCAAGGAACAGGATCGCGAACAGCACGGTCATCGGCGCGCCGGTCAAGCTGACCACGCCCGCAGCCGAAGGGCTTGCCGTTGCCAGCCCCATGAACAGCAGCGCAAACGAGCCGCCGCTTATGGCGAGGCCAACCAGCAGCACTTGCCAGAGCTTTGCCGGCAGCGGCCGCAGCAGCGGGATCAGCACCAGCGCCACGACTACCGAGCGCAGCAAGGCGTAAAACAGCGGCGGCGAGCCAAGATCGGCAATCGCGATCTTGCTGACGACGACGTTGAGCGCCCAGACGATGTTGCACAGCGTCATGATCAGCAGCGCGCGAACTGGCATGGTCAGTCGCCAGCAGGAGGAAGGGCAACGGCGAGCTCCGCCAGCCAGGTGTCGGCCACCGCATCGCTCGGCGCGCGCCAGTCGCCGCGCGGGCTCAGCGCGCCGCCTGCGCTGACCTTCGGCCCGTTGGGCAGCGCGCTGCGCTTGAACTGGCTGAAGCCGAAGAAGCGCTTGAGGAAATTCTCCAGCCACTTGGCAATCGTGGGAAGGTCGTAGGTGTTCTTCGCCGCATCTGGGAAGTCGATCGGCCACAGGCCAGCTTCCGCATCCTTCCACGCATGCCAGGCCAAAAAGGCCACATGGCTCGGCTTCTGACCCCAGCGGATGATGTGGTGGAGGAAGAAATCGTTCAGTTCGTACGGGCCGATGATGGACTGCGTGCTCTGGATCTGGCCATCCTCGCCCGCGGGCACGAGCTCGGGACTGATCTCGGTGTCAAGCACATCGGCCAGCACCGCGTCGACGCCTTCGTCGAACTGGCTCGTCTGCGTGGTCCAGCGGATAAGATACTGGATCAGCGTCTTGGGCACGCCCGCGTTGACGCCGTAATGGCTCATGTGATCACCCACGCCATATGTGCACCAGCCGAGCGCCAATTCGCTGAGATCGCCCGTCCCCACAACCCAGCCGCTGTGCTGGCCGGCCAAGCGGAAAAGGTAATCGGTGCGCAGGCCCGCCTGAACGTTCTCGAAAGTCACGTCATAGACCGGCTCGCCATCGGCAAAGGCGTGGCCGATGTTCTCCAGCATCATCGTCGCGGTTGGCTTGATGTCGATTTCCTCGGCCGTGATGCCGAAGGCTTCCATCAGGCGCCAGGCGTTGGACTTGGTGCCGTCCGATGTCGCAAAGCCGGGCATGGTGTAGCCGCGAATATCGGTGCGCGGGCGTCCCAGCCGGTCCATTGCCTTGGCGGCAACGATCAGCGCATGCGTGCTGTCGAGCCCGCCCGATATGCCGATCACGAGGCACTTGGGGTTGGTCGCCTGTATGCGCCGCATGAGCGCATCGACCTGAATGTTGAACGCCTCGTAGCAATCCTCGTCCAGCTTGTGCGCCCGGTTGGGCACGAAGGGGAACCGGCGGATCGGGCGGACAAGGCCCGTGTCATCGCCCGGAGCTGCCAGATCGAATGGGATCGTGCGGTACCAGTCCTCAGGCCGCCCCGCCGCTTCAGCCGCGTCGTTGAAGGTCTGCATCCGCATGCGTTCGGACAGGATGCGCTGGGTATCGATATCGACCACGCACAGTTCGGGATCGAGATCAAAGCGCTGGCTTTCGACCAGCAGGTCGCCAAGCTCGTAGATCATGCCCTGCCCGTCCCACGAAAGGTCGGTCGTGCTCTCGCCGTGCCCGCTGGCCGAATAGGCGTAGGCGCACACGCTGCGGCTGGAACTTGCACGGCACAGCAGGTGCCGTTCGTCCGACTTGCCGATGGTGATGTTGGAGGCCGAGGGATTGAGGAGGATCGTGGCCCCGGCCAGCGCTGCCATGGTACCCGGCGGATTGGGCGACCAGTAGTCTTCGCAGATTTCCACCCCGAAGGTGAAACCGGGCAGGTCGCTGGCCGCAAAGACCAGGTCGGTACCGAAGGGCACCTGCTTGCCGCCGGCTTCGATCGTCAGTCCGATGCATTCGCGCCCGTGGGCGAACCAGCGCTTTTCGTAATACTCGCGGTAATTGGGCAGATAGCTCTTGGGCACCACGCCCAGCACCGCACCCCGCGCCGCAACGACCGCGCAATTGTAGATGCGGCCGTTCCTGCGCAGCGGAGCGCCAAAAACAAGGACGGGCGCCAGGTCGCGCGAGGCTTCGACAATCGCCGCCAGCTGGGTGTCCACCGCATCGAGCAGCGCCGCCTGCATGTGCAGGTCATCGAGCGCGTAGGACGACAGGGAGAGCTCGGGATAAAGCAGCAGGTCGACGCCCTGCTCATGCGCCTTGCGCGCCTGTTCGAGGATGCCTTGTGCGTTGTATGCCACATCCGCGGTGCGCACCTTGGGGGTGCTGGTCGCAACCCGGACGAAGCCATGCGTCTGCCGGGCGAAAAAGGGATGTGTGACGCTGGCGCTCATGGGCGCGGGACCTTTCTGATCGGGGGCGGAAGGGGCCGGTTCGAGCCAGTCGGCCGGCTCGCAGATACCCAGTTGGGCGAGGCGCTTTTGCACCGAGGCGCGGGCGATCTTGCCCTTGGCTTCCCAGCCATAGACGGTGCGGCTGGGCCAGGGCGCGGGCTCGCCGAAGCGCGCGCCGAAATCTTCCGCGCTAAGCGGCGGATCATGGGCTTCGCGAAACGCGCGGATCTTGGAGCCTGCACGGTGCATGTCCCGCCCAGTATCCCTTAAGGATACCACTGGCAAGGCAAATCAGGCGGCGAGCAGTTCCGCCGCCGCCGGGCTTTCTTGGAGCAGCTCTATCAGGCCGCGCTCCTCGCGCGAGAGCCAGCGGGTCGCACGGGGCAGCGAAACCGACGCGCGCCATTCCTCCTGGCGTTCCACCAGGTCTATGACCGCAGGGTGGATGTAGCTCTTGCGCGTCACCGCAGGCGTGTTGCCGAGCCGTTCGGCCACGCAGTCGAGCAACGCCTTGAGCGGCATCGCCCCCTCGCCTTCGAGCAGGCACTGGAACGCCATGACGCTGCCGTGCCAGGTGCGAAAATTCTTGGCCGTGAAACGCTCGCCCATGGCCTCGGTGAGATAGTCGTTCACATCGGACGAGCCGACCGTCTGCACATCGCCCTCCTCGTCGACATATTTGAACAGGTTCTGTCCGGGCAGGTCCTGCATTCGCCGCACGAGCCGCGTGAGCGCACCGTCGGACAGGGCCACCTCGCGCAGCTTGCCGCCCTTGCCCCTATAGCGCAGCTTCAAGGTCCGGCCTGTCAGCTCGGCGTGGCGCTGCCGCAAGGTTGTTGCCCCGAAACTCTTGTTCGAACGCGAGTACCCTTCGTTGCCGACACGAACAGCGCCGAGATCAAGCAGCCGCACGACGCTCGCCACCGCCCGTTCGCGCGTCAGCGTCCGACCGCGCAGATCGTCCTCCACGCGCTTGCGCACCAGCGGGAGGAGGCTGCCGAAACGCACGCAGCTGTCGAATTTCTCGCCCTCGCGCGCGGCACGGAACTCAGGGTGATAGCGATACTGTTTACGTCCACGCGCATCGATGCCGGTTGCAAGGATATGGCCGTTTGGCGCGGGGCAGAACCAGGCGTCTGTATAGGCCGGTGGCAGCGCCACGGCGTTGAGACGGCGCTTTTCCGCAGTGTCGGTGATCAGTTCACCCTTGGGATCATAATAGGCCCAGCCCTTGCCTGCCCCCTTGCGGGTGATGCCGGGCAGGCTGTCGTCGACATAGATGAGCTTCGTCATGGCGAAGGCAAGAACCGTGGGATCGCTGTCACGGTTCCCCACCTTGCGACGAACAGTGGAGTGAATTAGCCACCCCACTTGAAGGAGAACGACATTGGCCGATCCCACCTACACCCCGCCCGAAGTCTGGACCTATGACGCCGAGAACGGCGGGCGCTTTGCCAGCATCAACCGCCCGACCGCCGGCGCGCGCGAAGAGAAGGACCTGCCGGTCGGCGAGCACGACTTCCAGCTCTATTCGCTTGCCACGCCGAACGGCGTGAAGGCGACGATCATGCTCGAAGAGCTGCTCGAAGCCGGCCATTCGGGCGCCGAGTACGATGCCTGGACGGTGAACATTGGCGAAGGCACGCAGTTCACCTCGGGCTTTGTCGACCTCAACCCGAACTCCAAGATTCCCACCCTGCTGGACCGCAGCGGAGCCGAGCCGGTCCGCGTCTTCGAAAGCGGTGCAATCCTGATGCACCTGGCGGAAAAGTTCGGCGCCTTCCTGCCGACCGATCACACCCGCGCCGAAGTGCTCAGCTGGTTGTTCTGGCAGGTCGGCAGCGCGCCCTTCATCGGCGGCGGCTTCGGCCACTTCTACGCCTACGCGCCCGAAAAGTACGAATACCCGATCAACCGCTACGCCATGGAAACGAAGCGCCTGTTCGATGTCGCCGACAAGCGCCTCGCCGAAACCGAATACCTTGGCGGCAAGGACTACACGGTTGCCGATATCGCGACGTTTCCCTGGCTGGCCCCCTTCGTCTTCGGCGGCATCTACGGCGAGGCGCGCACATTCCTGTCCATACACGAATACACGAACGTCGAGCGCTGGGTGAAGCAGATCGCCGAGCGTCCCGCCGTGCGTCGCGGCCGCATCGTCAACAAGACCTGGGGCGAAGAGGACGAACAACTCCTCGAGCGCCACTCGGCCGCCGACTTCGAAGGCAAGAAAATCTGACGCTCGTCGGGATTGGCTTGACACCGGCCCTCTCATGACATCCCCATAGGTTGCATGAGAGGACCCAAAACGTGACAGAGCCAATCCCGCCAGCGACCCGGCTGGAGAAGATCGGCTACGGGATAGGCGACCTCGCCTCGTCCTTTTTCATCAATTTTTTCAATATCTACCTGCTCTACTTCTTCGTGGAGCTGGGCGGCGTCGGGCCTGCCGCCATGGGCCTGATGTTGCTGTTGACCAAATTCTTCGACGCCGTGACCGACCCGGTCATGGGCGCCATCGGGGATCGTACGCGCAGCCGCTGGGGCCGCTATCGCCCGTACCTGTTGTGGGGCGCCGTCCCCTTCGGCCTCAGCGGTGCGGCGATTTTCGCGGCTCCCGAAATGTCCGGCAGCGGCATGCTGGTGTGGGCCTATGTCACCTACACGCTCACGATGATCGCCTTCACCGCGACCAACGTGCCCTACTCCGCCCTCATGGGGGTGGTCTCGCCCAACGCCGACACCCGCTCCTCCTTTGCCGCCTATCGCATGGTCTTCTCGGCCCTTGCAGTGGTGGCTGTCGCGGTCATCGCCACAACGCTGGTGCGCGAGCTTGGCGCGGGCGACGAGAGACGCGGCATCATGCTCACCATGTTCCTGATCGCAGGCGCCGGCACGCTTTCGCTGCTGATCGCCTTCGCCGCGAGCAAGGAGCGCATTCCCCCTGCGCCCACCAATGGGCGCGTGCGCGACGATATCAAGCTGCTCGTGCGAACCCCGGCCTGGATCGCTGTGGCCATCGCGGCGGTCCTCACGCCGGTCGCCCTCGCCTCGCGGGCCGGCAGCGCGCTCTTCTGGTTCCGCTATGTGGCAGGCGACGATGGCGGCCCGATCTTCCTGTTCCTTGACCGGATCGGGCTGTTCTACACCGCCTTCGCGCTCGGGCAGCTGGTTGGCGTGATCTTCGCGGCCGTCATGGCCAGGCGCTTCGACAAGGCGCATCTGCTCATCCTCGCCGGATCGATCGAGGTTGCGGCCATCACCATCTTCCACTTCATGCCCCTGGACGCGATCTGGCCGCAGACGGTGGCGCAGGTGTTTGTCGGGATTGGCCTCGGTATGATGATGATGCTGGCCTATTCGATGTTCACCGACATTGCCGAATACCTCGAGTGGAAAACCGGGCGCCAGATGACCGGTCTGGCCGTGTCCGGGGCGGTCTTTGCGATCAAGACCGGCGTTGCTTTCGGCGCGGCGCTGCCCGGCATGCTGTTTGCCCTCACCGGCTTCGAGGCGGGCGTCGTGCAGACAGAAGAAGCGAAGGCCGGGATCGACCTCGCCTTCGCCATCGTGCCGGCCGCGATCATCGTTCCGGCAGGCGCCGTCATGTTCTTCTACCGGCTCGACCGGCAGACCATCGCACGCCTCGAAAGCGAGCTGGCGGAGCGTCGCAAGCAATCCGTCTCACCCCCCTTCCCTTCCGCGCCCGAGACGTTATAGGGGCGCGCACCTGCTGGGGTGTAGCCAAGTGGTAAGGCATCGGTTTTTGGTACCGACATTCGCAGGTTCGATCCCTGCCACCCCAGCCATTCTTCTCCATCTTTCGGTTGCGACCTGAAACGCACTTGCTAGGCAAGGATGCGAGAGGAGAGACGCGTGAGCGAGCAGGACCCGGAACGCATTCCCGTTATTGTCGGTGTGGGCCAGATCAACGACCGGCCCGAGGACCCTGGAGACGGGCTCGACCCGATCCACCTCATGGTCGAAGCGCTGCGGCGGGCAAACGACGACGCCGGCGGCGGCTTGCTGGCCGATTGCGATTCCCTGGCGGTTGTCGCGCAGCTCGCCTGGCCGCAGCTCAATCCCGTTGATGAAGCCGTGGCCGAACTGCTCGGAATGGAGCCGGCCCATCGCATGCAGACCGCCATGCCCAATGGCGACAGCCCGATCCTGCTGCTCCACGAAGCCGCCAACCGGATCGCCCGCGGCGAGGCGAAGATTTGCGCCATCACCGGCGGCGAGGCGCTGCGCACCGCCGGCCAGCTTGCCGCAATGAAGAAGCGCGAGGATGGCGAGAAACCCAACGCCCTGCGCGATGCGAGCCACCGGGTGAAGAAAGGCTATGCGCAAAGCTACGGCCTCGTCGTGCCGACCGATGTCTACCCGCTCTACGAAAACGCAGGCCGCGCGGCCTATGGCCAGAGCCTTGCCGAAGGGCAGGCGGAAAGCGGCGCGATCTGGTCCGGCATGAGCGAGGTCGCCGCGCACAGCGAGGGCGCGTGGATCCGCAAGCCTGTCAGCGCGCAGGACGTGGTCACCCCGTCCGAGCGCAATCGGCCGATCGCCTTTCCTTACACCAAGCTGCAGGTCGCCAATTCATCCGTGAACCAGGGCGCAGGCTTTATCGTTGTCTCGCTGGCCGAGGCGCATCGCCGCGGCATTCCCGAAGACCGCATGGTCTGGCTCGGTCACGGTGTCGCCGCGCATGAAAGCGGCAATTTCCTCAACCGCGACCGCTACGACGCCTCGCCCAGCCTTGCGACCTCGATAGAGCGCTGCATGGAGCTGAACAGTGTGACCGCGGACGACCTCGCACATGTGGAGCTTTACAGCTGCTTCCCCTGCGTTCCCAAGATGGCCCGCCGCGTGCTGGGCTGGCCGCTCGACAAGCCCGCGAGCGTGTTCGGCGGCCTGACATTCGGCGGCGGACCGATCGGCAATTACATGAGCCATGCCGTCGTCGCGATGGTAGAGAAGCTGCGCGGCACTAAGGACAAAGGCCTGCTGTTCGCGAATGGCGGCTACGCGACGCACAACCACACGATCCTCGTCTCCGGCGCTCCCACCGGGGCGGTGTTTCCGCAGGACTTCGACTACCAGGCCGAAGCCGATGCCCGGCGCGGCGAGGTCCCTCCGCTGGATCAGGACTACACCGGCGATGCGACGATCGAGAGCTATACGGTCCACTACGGTCGTGACGGGACGCCCAAGTCCGGCGTGATCGTGGCCAAGACTCCGGACGGTGCGCGCACGCTCGCCAGCGTGCCGGGAAGCGATACTGCCATGATCGCGTTCCTCACCGACGGCGCGCTCGAACCGGTCGGCACGCAAGGGACAATTACCCGCGAAGGCGAAGAGCTGGCGGTCTGGTCGAACGCCTGAGGCTAGAACAAGAGGGCGCTGACGTTTTCGCCGGCCGCCAGCGCAGCTTGCCCGGGCGGGCAGCGGATCAGCCAGTCGGCGCGGGCAAGGCCGCCCTGCACACCGCTGTCCTGATTGCCGAGCGGGCGGAGGCCCCTCTCCATCCACTGCGCCCGCGCAAAAGTCTCGCGGTCCCCGGTTGCCGGCAGGGGCTCGGTCAGGAGCATACGCTTCCATTCGAGTGTTCCCTCACCGCCTTGGAGGCGCGCGAGCAAGGGCTGCAGGAAAAGGCGAGCCGTCACCATGGCGGAGGTCGGATTGCCCGGCAGGCCGAGCACCCAGACCTTGCCCACGCGGCCCAGCCACACCGGTTTACCCGGCTTGATCGCCACCTTGCTGAACACGAGCTCGAGCCCGTGGGCTTCGAACATGGGCTTGGCAAAATCATGCTCGCCAACCGAAGCGCCGCCAGTCACCACTATGAGATCGGCGCTCTCGACCAGTTCACCGGCCTGCCGCTCCAGCGCGGGCAGATCATCGGCGGCCCGATGGCGTTGGACCACGTGCCCGCCTTGCCCCGCAATCATCGCCTCGAGGCCAAGCGTGACGCTGTCTGGAATGGTGAAAGACGCCCGGCGGGCTTCACCCGGCGCGACCAGCTCATCGCCCGTTGCAAGCAAGCTCACGCGGGGAGATGCGTGGACGCTCAGCTTGGCGACATCACCCGACGCAGCGGCGAGCAAGGCCTTGCCATCAAGCCGCGCCCCCTTGGCCAGGAGCCGATCGCCTGCATTGAAATCATGCCCCATGCGGCGAATGTGACGTGACGGCCCATGCCCGTCCTCAAAGCGCACGGTGCCGCCATCCCGCAATGCGTACTCCTGGATGATCACGCAGTCCGCGCCTTCGGGGATCGGAGCGCCTGTGAAGATGCGAACCGCTTCCCGCGCCCCTAGCGCAGCTGTATGCGGCAGTCCCGGCCGGGCCTCGCCCGCCACAAGCAGCGTGGGCGCCTGATCGAGATCGGACAAGCGAACCGCGTAGCCGTCCATGGCCGAGACATGGGACCGTGGCGACGCGATCTGCGCGAAAACATCCTCCGCCAGCCACCGACCCGCCGCGCGATCGAGGGAAACGCGTTCTCGCCCCAGCGGGTCAACGCGCTCCTCAAGCAGCGCCTGCGCCTCGTCGAAAGCGATCATCCGCGCGTCCAGCTGCCCGACTTGCCGCCCTCCTTCGCGGTGACCTCGATGCCTCCGATTACCATCGTCTTGTCGACCGCCTTGAGCATGTCAAACAGTGTGAGACTTGCCACTGAAACCGCTGTAAGCGCTTCCATTTCCACGCCCGTCCGGCCTTCGGTGCGGACCGAGGCCTCGATTGCGAAGCCCGGTAGCATCTCGTCCATCGCGATGACGACCTCGACATGCGAAATGGGCAGCGGGTGGCACAGCGGAATCAGGTCGGATGTGCGCTTGGCGCCCATCACCCCGGCGAGCTCCGCCGTCGCGATAACGCTTCCCTTGGGCGTCTTGCCGGCCTTCACCAGATCGAGCGTTGCGGGCGCGCAGGTGAGCGTCCCCCTCGCCCAGGCTCGCCGCGCCGTGGCCCCCTTGTCGCCCACATCGACCATGCGCGCCTGCCCGGCTTCATCAATATGCGTCAGTTTGCCCACTTGGCGGATCCTCGATCCAGTTTCTGCTTGGACGCCTATCGAGCATGGCGTGGAGGTCGTGTCGAGGCCTTAACTCCCACCGGCCAGCGCACCGCGTGCGACTGTACTCGGTGTCAGAACGCAAAGCTCACCGCGCCGCCAAAGGTCCTCGGTTCGGAACGGAAGGTGTTGTAGCCGATGAAGCCATAGCCCGAGACCGCGTAGTCGCGGTTGGTCAGGTTGCGGCCCCAGATGCTCACTTCGATCCCGGGGCCGTCGAAAGCGAGGCTTGCGCGGCTGGCTAGGGTCAGTACATCGCCCTGGCTGCGTTCGATCAGGCCCGAAGGATCGAGGTAAAAGCGGCTGCGGAAGTTGCCGCTTGCGCTCAGCGCTAGCCGCGCTCCTTCGGAAACACGCGTTTCGTAACGCACACGGCCATTGGCCGAGAATTCGGGCGCGAAGGGCAAGGGGTTGCCGTCGAAGATGTCGGCGTTCCCTCCGATGGAGCTGTCCTGCCGAACGCGGGTACGGTTCCACACCGCGCCGACATCGAGGTCGAGCCCTGCCAGCGGGCTCCATCCAAGCTGCCCTTCGATCCCGTAGGACCGGGCGGCGTCAAGGTTTGAGAGGGAATTCGAAACGATTGTCGAACCATCGGGCAGCGCGAACTCGACGAAGATACGTGCCTGCGGATCCTGGTAGTCGTTGAAGAAACCCGCCAGCGCATAGCGCAACGCTCCGGTTCGTCCCTTGGCGCCGATCTCCACGGTTGTGACGGTCTCTGCGCCGAACAGCCCTTCGTCCGCATAGTGCAGCGCGTTGTTGGCGACCTCGCCGTTGAAGCCGCCCGACTTGTAGCCATTGGTAATCGAGAGGTAGAGGTTTGCGCCGCCAAGTGCGTAGCTGAGCGCCGCGTTGCCGCTCAGGCGTGTGGTCTCGATGCGGTTGGCGCCTTTGGCCGCGCCCAACCCATCACGGTTGTTGAAGGCGGTCACCCCGTCGCGGAAGATGTGCACCCCCTGCCCTTCGCCGCGAATGTCCTCATGCGTCAGCCTGAGCCCAGCAGTAAGGGTCAAACGGTTTGTCAGGTCGAATGTGTTGTAGGTGAATGCCGCCAGCGAGAGGCGGTCCTGCGCAATGTCGGTGACCAACGTCGACACCGGCGCACTGCTTGCGGGAGACGGCCCCACACGGCCCGGCGCGCCGACATAATTGCAGCTGCCGATGAGCGTCTGCGGGTCGAGCTCGCCGCACCAGATCGTGTAGCGTTGGCTGAAATCCTCAAGTGAGGCGGCAAGGCCGAGCAGCACGCTGGCCCCGCCAAACTTGCGGCTGAGGCGCAGTTCCTCGGAGAACTGTGCGAAATCGCGTGCGTAGGAAAGGTTGGCGTTGAGCGACGCAACACCGAACGGCGCCAGCGTCCCGTCAAAGTCGAAACCGTAGTTCTGGTCGTAGCCTTCGAACGCGGTGAGCGAGAACAGCTCCCATTCGCCAAGCTGCATCACGAATTCGGCGGACGCGCCATAGAAGGCGTTGTCGCTGTCCTGCACGCCATCGCCAGCGGACTGGATCTCGTGCTTGCCGAGATCGAGCGCGCTGTTGCGCGGCATGGTGTTGATGCCGCTGTCTTGCTCGAAATGGGCGCGCACAAGCAGACTGGGCCCGCCCCGATCGAGCAACGCCGACAGGCGCAGGCCGAACTCTTCGGTCTCGCCCCCGGCCTCTGGCGGGTCAGCAACATTATCGAGAACCGGCGAGCGCCGGACATAGGTGGTAGCAAGGCGCGCAAAGGCGCTCTCGCCGATTTCACCGCCAAAAGCGGCGTCGAGATCGAACCGGTCGAAATTTCCGTATCCGATGCGCGCGTAATTGGCGCCCTGGGCATCGGGACGGCGAGAGATGAGGTTTACTGCCCCGGCCGAGGCGTTGCGGCCGTAGAGCGTGCCTTGCGGTCCCTTGAGCACCTCTACCCGCTCCAGGTCGTAGAGCAGCGCGCTGGTCTGCACATTGGTCGCGAGGAAGACGCCATCCGAATAAACGGCCGCCGCGGTCGGGGTCAGCGCCTGGTGATCGACCGCACCGATCCCGCGGATCTGGAAGGCGACCTGCGTCCCATTGGCAACCGCCGCCTCCACTCCGGGCAGCAACTCGGCGAGGTCTTCCGCGCCCGTGAACCCCTGGGCCTGTTCGAGCTCGGTTGGGCCCAGAAGAAGAACCGAACCCGCCACCTTATCGATCGCGATGGGCTGGCGGGTCGCGGTAACGACAATGGTCTCGCCGGCGTCCGCTTCAGCGGGGGAGGAACTCTGCGCCGCGGCGCTGACAGGAACACACAAGGCGACCAGCGACAGGGCCGCGCAACCGGAGGATTTCATTCAGGATCTCATTGATGTCTCGCGCCGGGGGGCGTGGCGCCGTGGTCGGCTAGGTCCTTGTTCGACCGTGCGAAATCCGTTCGTCCGACTTCTCCACAGCGCGCAGCTGATCACCCCGCTACTGAAGCTCTAAATTCAAGCATCTGCGAAGATGAGATTTTCCATGAGTCCAGCGGTTGAACTCTGTGAGATGAAATGTCTGCCTAAGTGCGCCCCTTCGGCAATTCGATCCCGTCCTGAACAACGGCGCTTTTGCGCGAAGCCGCATAAAGCAGGAAGCCGAAGGCAACGAAGGCAAGCGTGGGAAGCACCGTGTCCCAAGGCACTTGCGAGAACAGCCACAGCACGAAGCAAATGGCGATCGCAATGATGATCAGCCAATGCGCGCCCATGCTCCCTCGAAGCCCGGCATCGTTGCGCCGCCACATGACGATAAGCGCGGTGATGCTCGATGCGAACAGGATCTGCTCGACGCTCACCATCAGCGTCGCGAGAAGCGTAAAGCTGCCCGACAAGGCAAGCAGGGTAACCACCATTCCATAGGCTGCGATGGCGGCAATCGGCGTCTCGAAGCGAGGGGAGACGTAGGCCAGGAAATGCGGCATCAGCCCTCGCCGCGCCATGCCGTAGGCGATGCGCGGAAGGGCGACGAACACGTTCAACTGGAACGTTGCGACCGAGAAAATCGCGGCAACGCTAATCATCAGCGTACCTGCCGGACCCATGGCCTTTTCAGCAGCGGCGGCCAGCGGCGTGTCCTGATTGGTCGAATCGGCACCGATCGCGATGTAGGCCCACATCACCAATGCGTAGATGACCGCCACCCCGCCAAGGTTGAGGAAGATAGCACGCATCAAGGTCTTGCGGGGTTCCTTGGTCTCGCCGGCCGCGGCGACCGCTACATCCGCGCCCGAAAACGCGAAGGCCAGCAGGAGCGCGATGGTTTCAAACTCGGAAAACACCGGAAGACTGACTTCGGTCGGAAAGCCGTTCTGTGCAAAGCCGAGCAGGCAGAGCAGCAAGAGCGGCGCCAGCTTGAGGACGGTGCCGAGCTTGATCGCCCCGATGGAGCGGCTCGTGCCGCTGATGCTGATCGCAGTGAACAGCAGGATCAGCGCTGCGATCGTTGCCAGCCGTACGACGGGATCGGCGAAGAAAGGAAAGACCGCCGTTAGATAGGACACGAGCACGTGAAAATTGGCCGATGCGCCAATCATGTTGGTCACGAGCGCGAGCCATCCTGCCTGGAATCCGATGGCGGGCCCGAAGGCGTGTTGCGCGTAGAGCTGCGCCCCGCCCGACTGCCGGAAGATCGTCGACAGCTTGGCGATGACCGCCATGACGCAGCCGTAGAAGCAGGCGAACACCAGCAAGGCGTAGGGCGCAAACGTACCAGCGGCGGCGAAGAGCAGCGCTGGCAGGGCGAAAATGCCCGAACCGACCACGGCGTTGAGATTGATGACGACGGCGCCCGCGAGGCCTATCGCGCGTGGCGGCTTCTGGTCATACCCGATAGTCCGTCCCCCCATAGGACACGACCCCAGAGCATGAGGCTAGGCCAAACATGGGAAGTGTAAAGAGATTTCGCGCCGCCCTCGACGGCGTCGGCTACTCCGGCTGCGGTTGCTCCGCCGCGCCCCCCATGGGCACCACGCGAAGGATCCGGCTCGTCAAATCCGGCTCTTCGGTCAGCAGGTAGAGGTAGCCGTCGGGTCCTGTTCGCACGTCCCGGAAGCGGACGTCGAGCTCGCCGAACAGTTCACGCTGTTCGCCAAGCGACCCGTCGGCGTTCATGTCGACATGGCGCACATGGCGCAGCGCCAGAGCGGACAGGAACAGATCCCCCTGCCAGTCCGGAAACGCCTCCCCCGCGTATTGCGCGAAGCCCGATGGCGCGATGGAGGGGGTGAAATGGACCAGCGATTGCTCGGTCCCCTCGAGCGCTTCGAAGGGCGAGACGCGCCCGCCCGAGTAGTCGAGCGCATAGGTCACGGTCGGCCAGCCATAATTCGCGCCGCGGGTGATGTGGTTGATCTCGTCGCCGCCTGCCGGGCCATGCTCGTTTTCCAGCACGCGGCCATCTTCTGTGAGGATGATCCCCTGCGGGTTGCGATGGCCGTAGGACCAGATCTCCGGCAGCGCACCATCCTGGTCCACGAAGGGATTATCCGCCGGAACGCTGCCATCGTCGTTGAGGCGCACGATCTTGCCGAAATGATTGTCGAGCTCCTGCGCTTCTTCCCGGAAGTGGAAGGCATCGCCAACCGGCATCAGCAGCGTGCCGTCGGGCAAGAAAACGAAACGCGCGCCGTAATGGTTGCCCTGGATGCGCGCAGGCGACGCCGCGAAAAGCTGCTCGCCGTCGGTCAATTCGCCATCGCTATAGCGAAAGCGCATCAGGAACAGCGTGTTCTCGCCTTCCCCGGCCTTTCCGGCGAAGGAGACGTAGAAGAGGCTGTTCTCGGCAAATTCGGGATGCAACACCACGTCGAACAGGCCCGCCTGCAGGCCATCGCCGTAATGGACATCGGGAAAATCGCCATTGTCGTTGAAGTCGCGAACTAGCCGCTTTGCGCCATCCGCGCCGACCAGCAGGAGCTTTCCGGTACGCTCGGTCACCAGCATGTCGCCGTCGGGCAGGAATGCGAGCGACCATGGGTGATCGAGACCTTCCGCAACCGTCTCTATCGCGTACTCGATCTCGCCTGCATCGACGCGCCCGGCGAGCTGGCTGGTCTTCTCGCCCGCATCCGATGCGCCCTGGTTCGAGCATGCAGCCAGTAACAGGCTGGCCGTAATTCCCAGCATTGACGGAAGCAGGCGCATCGGGATTCCTCTTGCAGTGCTCGAAGAGGTATCCAGCGATTGCCGGGCTTTGTCTACCTCATCCTCTGGACTTGATGGCAGCGGCGTAGCATCAAGCACCCTACGGATAAGGGAAGACCGCAAATGACGATACTGCGCTGGATTGTCGCTCTGATAGCCGCCGCACTTGGCACCTATGTGCTGGGCGTAATCGTCAACTCGCAATTCGTGATGAACGCGCACGGCGTGCCGATCAGCGTCTCGGACCGGCTCAACATGACAGCCTTTGACGTGTCCAACATGTATCTCTATTTCGTCATCATCTTGGTGACGTTTCTGCTCGGATTCCTGATTGCGACCGTGGTCCGGCGCTTCCTGCCGGGCCTCGCCCGCGTGGCCTATCCGGTAGCCGGTGCTGCGGCTATTGCGACGGCTCTGGGTCTCATGTGGATGCAGTTCCAGACTGTCCCCATCAGCGGCGCGCGCTCGACAGCGGGCTTCCTCGCGCAGGTCCTTGCCGGAGGCGTCGGCGGATGGATCTTCGCAAAGATCGCCGGGCAGCGCGCAGGCGCCGCGAATTGACTGCAGAAGGTCATGGGATTTGGTAGCGGAGGAGGGACTCGAACCCCCGACACGCGGATTATGATTCCGCTGCTCTAACCACCTGAGCTACTCCGCCCCAAAGAGGCTTGCCGGGGCGCGTTGGGTGGAACCGCCCGCTCGGCAGGCGGCGCATTTAGGGCGATGCGGGCACGCGGTCAACCGCGCAATTACGCCTCGCCAGAGTTTTCTTGACCACCGCCCGATGCAGCGTCGTTCATGCGCCGGACCTTGGCCGCAAGACCGCGGTTCAGCGCGTGCGTCAGCGCTGTATCCACCTCGGGCACCGCGCGGGCGTATTGGGCCAGAGCATCGCGGTCGAAGGTCGCAATGCGCGAGCGTTCGGCAACAATTGCCGTGGCCGACGCGGTCTGGCCCGAAACAAGGCTCATCTCGCCAAGGAACTCCTCTGCGCCGCACAGGCCCACGGTCTTCCCATCGCATTCGACCCGCGCCGATCCGCGCGCGACGTAAACGAGCGGCGGATTGGTCTGCCCCTGGGTCATCAGCACCTCGCCCTCCTCCACATCGCGCCACTCCATGAGATCGCGCAGGCGCTGCTGGCGCGCAGGGTCCTCGATGCCAAGCATGCGATCGAACAGGCCGAGCTCTTCCTCCAGCATGGATCCGCGCTTGGCCCGGCGCCGCAACACAGCGATCTGCACTGCGTTCACCGCGACGAAGAAGAAGGTGACGATTGCCCACACAATCTGCCCGCCAAGGATAGAGTGCCCCAAGGCGCCCAGACCAGCCACCAGGAGGGCGTAGCGCATGCGCCGGATCGATGTCGCCGCCATGGCGACGATCGCGACCAGAGCGGCCCCGTAGATCAACATGCTCGACAGCGAGTCCATGGCTTCTCCCCCCAAAAGCTCTGCAGCGTGTTATGGCGCGCCTTTTCCCCGAAATGCAAACGCCTTTACCGGCTCCCACGGCCCGCCCCGGTAGCGGAAGAGCTCTATCCCGCGAAAGGCGAAGGCCTGCGGCGCGATCGTCCCGGCAAGGGCTGCCTGCAACGCCTTGGCTTCCTTGCCCGTAACCTTGTTCTGGATCGTCACATGGAGCCGCGGGATGTGCTGGTCCTGCTGGGTCAGCATTCCGCGGAAATGCTCGGCGATCATACTGCGCAGGGCGAGCATATCGGGGCTATGGAGCTTGATCGCGGTACCCCCGCCAAGCGGCATGAGCCCTTCGACCTGTCCGGCAACGGGCGCGAACTCGGTGGCGAGCCGCTTCAAGTGCGTCAGCGCCTCGCCTTCGCACATCGCGGGCAGCGCGTGGAACAGCGTGACATGCGCTTCAAGGTAGTTGCGCTCAGGCGGGAAATGCGCCGTCCGCAGGGCGGTGAAACGGGCGTGGAGATCGCGCGGCAGTTGCGCGGTAACGATCAGCGGAGCCTCGCCCGCGCTGCTCACATTTCCCCGCGCTGGCGGCGTATTTCGAACCACTTGGCAACCGCCCGGTTGTGCTCTTCCAGCGTTTCGGAAAAAGCATGCCCGCCAGTGCCATCCGCCACCATGTAGCGCGCGCTGGTCTCCGCCGGATCGAGCACTGCAGCTATCGCCTCGCGCCCCGGGTTGGTGATCGGGCCCTTGGGCAGCCCGACCATGGTGTAGGTGTTGTAATCGTTGATTGCGGCGATTTCCGACTGGCGAATGCGTCGCCCCAGCGGCTTGCCCTTGGTGATCGGGTAGATGATCGTCGGGTCGGCCTGGAGCAGCATGCCGTCCTTCACACGGTTGGAATA
Source organism: Qipengyuania flava (assembly GCF_019448255.1). Taxonomy (NCBI): domain Bacteria; kingdom Pseudomonadati; phylum Pseudomonadota; class Alphaproteobacteria; order Sphingomonadales; family Erythrobacteraceae; genus Qipengyuania; species Qipengyuania flava. The sequence goes on along the minus strand of NZ_CP080410.1, from coordinate 1,367,589 downwards.
GAGCCCGGCGACCATGCGCCGTTCGCTGGGCTTGCCGGTTTCCTTCTCAACGATGGAGGCAAGGATGACGGCATCGCGCACATTGTCGACCGCAATGTCCGATGCGCGCTTGGGCCAGGCTTCGGCGAGGTAGTTCTGCATAGCCGCCTGCATCCGCGCGAGCACCGCCGCGCGTTCTTCGCCGCGCTCGAAATCGTAGGTGTCGGGAAGGACCGAACCCTCGATCGGTACGGGAATCTCGCCGGTCAGCAGCTCCTCGGCCATCAGCCGTTCGTGCACGAGGATCGACGGCATGCCTTCGGGAATGGTGACGAAGCGCCGGATGACATCGCCGCTCTGGAAAATCTGCAAGATCGAAGCGTTGCTCGCGCCTACGGGGAGCAGGAACTCGCCCGCCATGATCGGATCGGACGAGCCGAATATCTTGGCGCGCAGCAGGAAACCGTCGGCGCTGCCGATCAGCCCTTCGTCTTCCAGCTTGGAGGCAACCGAGGTGAGGCTTGCGCCGGAAGGCACGATGAAGTTCGTGTCCTCCTCGACATCCGCCTCGCCCCACCAGCCGGTCAGGAACCAGATCGCGCCAATCGCAAGGACCAACGCAAGGACGCCCGCAAGGAGGCACCCGGCCTTCTTCACCTTAGTCGACCTTCTTGACGATCAGCGAGGCGTTGGTGCCGCCAAAGCCGAAGCTGTTGTTGAGCGCGGCCTTCACCTCGCGCTGCTTCGCCTTGAGCGGTACGAGGTCCACGCCTTCGGTGCCGTCGTCCGGGTTATGGAGGTTCAGCGTGGGCGGAACCACCTGGTCGCGGATGGCGAGGATGCAGAAGATGGCTTCGACCGCACCGGCGCCGCCCAGAAGGTGGCCGATGGCCGACTTGGTCGAGCTCATCGATGCGCCGCCCAGATCATCGCCCAGCACGCGCTTCACCGCGCCCAGCTCGATCGTGTCGGCCATGGTCGAGGTGCCGTGGGCGTTGACGTAATCGATGTCGCCCGGTTCCATCCCGGCCTTCCTGAGCGCCATGCGCATGGCCAGTTCCGCGCCCTTGCCTTCTGGGTGCGGAGCGGTGACGTGGTAGGCGTCGCCCGACAGGCCGTAGCCCACGACCTCGGCGTAGATCTTCGCGCCGCGCGCCTTGGCGTGCTCGTATTCTTCCAGCACCACGACACCGGCGCCCTCGCCCATGACGAAACCGTCGCGGTCCTTGTCGTAGGGGCGGCTCGCCTCGGTCGGGCGGTCGTTCATGCTCATGTTGAGCGCGCGCGCCTGGGCAAAGCCGGCCACGCCCAGCGGGTTGATGGTGCTTTCCGCACCGCCCGCCAGCATCACGTCGGCATCGTCGAGCGCGATCATGCGCGCAGCATCACCGATCGAGTGTGCGCCGGTCGAACAGGCGGTCACGACAGCGTGGTTGGGCCCCATGAGGCCGTATTTGATCGAAACCTGGCCGCTGATGAGGTTGATCAGGCGGCCGTGGACGAAGTGCGGGCTGACACGGCCGGGGCCGCGTTCGTGAAGGACGATCGATTCGCTCTCGATGCCCGGCAGGCCGCCGATGCCCGAACCGATCGACACACCGGCACGCTGCTTGAGCGCATCGTCCATCTCGGCAAGGCCGGCGTCTTCGAGCGCCTGGCCAGCGGCGTCGATACCGTAGACGATGAACGGATCGACCTGGCGCTGCACCTTGTGGTCGACGCGCTTGTCCGCATCGAAGCCCCAGGGGTGGTCTTTCGCCTTAACCTCGCAGGCGATCGTCGCCTTCTGGTTCGAGGCGTCGAAACGGGTGATCTGCCCCGCTCCGCTTTCACCCGCGATCAGGTTCTTCCACGAGGTTTCGACATCGGCGCCCAGGGGGGTGACGAGGCCAAGTCCGGTAACGACCACACGACGCATGCTATTCTCCGCAAAAAGACAACAGGCCCGGCCCAGTTAGCGGGTCGGGCCTGTCCGAACCCGCGCGCTGGCGGGCATGAAGGCAGCTGGGGCTTAGCCCTTGTGCTCTTCGATGTACTTGGTTGCGTCGCCGACGGTGGTGATCTTCTCAGCCGCGTCGTCGGGGATTTCCACGCCGAATTCTTCTTCGAAGGCCATCACCAGCTCGACGATGTCGAGGCTGTCTGCACCGAGATCATCGATGAAGCTGGCTTCCTGGGTGACCTTGTCGCCTTCGACACCGAGATGCTCGACGACAATTTTCTGCACGCGGTCGGCAGTATCGCTCATTTTTATCCCTCTCGAAAAATGGGGGTTATGGAATTGCCTGTCGCCCTAATGAACGGAGCGCCCTTAGGCAAGTGCAACCGGCCGGACCACATGTGGGAAGCCCGGCCGGGAATGTGAAGGTGGGCCGGTTTACTGCCCGCCGCTCTGGTCGACCCGTGTGGCTTCCGCACCCTGGGGCTTGGGAGCCTCCACCGTGCGGATGTGCACATCGCGCAGCTGGCGCGGGCTGACGAGCGACGGAGCGCCCATCATCAGGTCCTGCGCCTTCTGGTTCAGCGGGAAGGCGATCACTTCGCGGATGTTCGGCTCGTCGGCGAGCAGCATCACGATACGGTCGATACCCGGGGCCGAGCCGCCGTGCGGCGGTGCGCCCAGCTTGAACGCCTCGATCATGCCCGAGAAGTTCTCGTCGACGTCGGCCTGGCTGTAGCCGGCGATTTCGAAGGCCTTGTACATGATGTCCGGGCGGTGGTTACGGATGGCGCCGCTGGACAGCTCGTAGCCGTTGCAGACGATGTCGTACTGCCAGGCGAGGATATCGAGCGGGTCCTTGGTTTCCAGCGCTTCCATCTCGCCCTGCGGCATCGAGAAGGGGTTGTGGCTGAAGTCGACCTTCTTCGCCTCTTCGTCATACTCGAACATCGGGAAATCGACGATCCAGCAGAACTTGAAGCAGCCCTCCTCGATCAGCTCGAGTACCTCGGCAACACGGGTGCGCGCAGCGCCGGCCAGCTTGGCGGCATCCTTCTCCTTGCCCGCTGCAAAGAAGAGGCCGTCGTTTTCGCCAAGGCCGAGCTCGGCATAGAGCTTTTCCATGCCTTCGGTGCCGTGGTTCTTGGCGATCGGGCCGCCGAACTCGCCGCCCTTGCGGGTGACGTAGCCAAGGCCGGCAAAGCCTTCCTTGCGCGCCCACTCGTTCATCTCGTCAAAGAACTTGCGGCTCTTTTCATGGGTGTTCGGAGCCGGGATCACGCGGACCTTGCCGCCGGTGCCGACGATCTTCTCGAACAGGCCGAAACCGCTCTTCTCGAAGTGATGCGTCACGTCGCTGATGATCAGCGGGTTGCGCAGGTCGGGCTTGTCGGTGCCGTACTTCAGCATCGCTTCGGCGTAAGGGATGCGCGGGAATTCACCGGCAGGCGTCACGCTCTTGCCGTTCGCGAATTCCTCGAACACGCCCGCGAGGACCGGTTCGATCGCCTGGAAGACATCTTCCTGCGTCACGAAGCTCATCTCAAAGTCGAGCTGGTAGAATTCGGGGCTGCGGTCGGCGCGCAGGTCTTCGTCGCGGAAGCAGGGTGCAATCTGGAAGTAGCGGTCGAAACCGGCGACCATCAGCAGCTGCTTGAACATCTGCGGCGCCTGCGGAAGCGCGTAGAAGCGGCCCGGATGGAGACGGCTCGGCACGAGGTAATCGCGCGCACCTTCGGGCGAGGACGCGCCGAGGATCGGGGTCTGGAACTCGCTGAAGCCCTGGTCGGTCATGCGACGACGCAGGCTGGTGATCACCTGGTTGCGCAGCATGATGTTCTTGTGAACGCGCTCGCGGCGCAGGTCGACGAAGCGGTACTTGAGACGCGTTTCTTCCGGATAGTCTTCCGCCGAGTTCACGATCAGCGGCAGGTCATCCGCGCGGCTCTGCACGCTGACATCGCGGGCGAACACTTCGATCTCGCCGGTCGGCAGGTTCGGGTTCACCGCCACATCGGCGCGCGCCTTGACCGTACCGTCGATCGTGACAACCGATTCCAGCTTGATCTTGTCGAGGATCGGCAGCGCCGGGCTGTCTTCGTCGGCAACGATCTGCGTGATCCCGTAATGGTCGCGCAGGTCGACGAATAGGACGCCGCCATGGTCGCGCTTGTTATGCACCCAGCCCGACAGGCGAACGGTTTCGCCGACATTGTCCTTCGTCAGCTGTGCGCAGTTGTGGGTACGATAGGCGTGCATCTAAAATCTTTCCATTTTCGGAGCTATGGCGCTAGGGGCGCGTCGCGCGCTCCTCTAGCAGGAAACGCGCGCGCTAACAGGGCACCGGCGGGTTTTTGTCAAGGCTTGCGACGGCGCTGTGAATCTGGGCCATCGGGCCCGAGGGCGGCACTCCGCCCCGACCAAGAATTGAGAACGATGAAAATACACGACCTAATTACCGAGACCGAACCGCTCGCCGAACTGTGCGAGCGCCTGGCGAAAAGCGATTTCGTCTGCGTCGATACCGAGTTCATGCGCGAGAACACCTATTGGCCGGAACTGTGCCTGGTGCAGATCGGCAATGAGGAAGAAGCAGCCGCGATCGATCCGCTGGCAGACGGCATCGATCTGACCCCCCTGTGGGACCTGATGTGCGAAAACGAGGACGTGCTCAAGGTCTTCCACGCAGGCGGGCAAGACGTTGAAATCGTCTATAATTTCACCGGCAAGACTCCGCACCCGATCTTCGACACGCAGATCGCGATGATGGCGATCAGCCAGTCCGAACAGATCGGCTATGCAAACCTCGTCGAAAGCTGGCTCGGCTTCCCGATCGACAAGGGTGCGCGCTTCACCGACTGGAGCCGCCGCCCGCTTACGGAGCGCCAGATCGAATACGCCATCGGCGACGTCACCCATCTGGCGAATATCTTCCCGCGCATCCTCAAGAAGCTGATCAAGACCGGCCGCGGCGCCTGGCTCGATGCCGAGATGGAAAAGCTCGCCGATCCGGAAAACTATGCCAACGATGCGGGCAAGGCCTGGCAGCGCATCCGCTCGCCGGGCCGCAACCCCGCCGTGCTCGGCCGCCTCAAGGCACTGGCCGCCTGGCGTGAGAGCGAAGCGCAGCACAAGAACATCCCGCGCGGCCGCATCATGCGCGACGAGACGCTGGCCGATATTGCCAGCCATCCGCCCAAGAAACAGCCGGACCTGACCAAGGTGCGCGGCCTGTCGAATGCGTGGAAAGACAACGACATAGGCAAGCGCCTGATGAAAGTGCTCGAAAAGGCCGAGCCACTTTCAAAGGACGAGATGCCCGACAAGCCGAAACGCGGCGCGCCGCTCGGCAAGGAAGGCGCGCTGGTTGCCGACCTGCTCAAGCTGCTGCTCAAGATCCGCGCCCGCGAGATCGACGTCGCCGCTCGCCTGCTGACCAAGGCCGACGAGATGGAAGCGCTTGCGGCCGGTGTGCGCGACCTCAAGATTCTCGAAGGCTGGCGCTACGACGTGTTCGGCAAGGACGCGCTGGAACTGGTCGAAGGCCGCCTCGCCTTTGCGGTGAAGGACGGGCGATTGCTCATGACCCATGTCGACGAGGTTCATGCCGGCATGGTCGAATCGCAGGCGGCGGAATAGGCCTCGCTGCGTGAGCACCTACCTCCCCACCCTCAAGCAGCTCCAGTACCTCGTCGCTCTTCACGAGCACGGGCACTTCGGCCGCGCTGCGGAGGCGAGCTTCGTATCCCAGTCGACCTTGTCGGCAGGGATTCGCGAACTGGAATCACTGCTCGGCGTCACGCTGGTTGAGCGCAGTCGGCGCGTCGTCCGGTTCACCGCGCTCGGCAACCAAGTGGTGGAAAAGGCCCACCGCATCCTGCGCGAAGCGGAAGAGCTGGCGGATCTCGTGCAGGCCGCGGGCAAACCGCTTGCCGGGCAGTTGCGCATGAGCGTGATCCCCACGATCGCGCCCTTCCTGCTGCCGCGCTTCCTGCCGCGCCTGCGCAAAGAACGTCCCGAGCTACAGCTCTTCCTGCGGGAAGAGACCAGCCAAGATGCTGTGGAATCGCTCCAGCATGGACGGGTCGATTGTGTGCTGCTGGCGCTCCCCTTCGCCACGGGGGAAGTCGAGAAAGCGCATATCGCCGACGACTCGCTCTATGTTGCCTTCCCGAAGGACGATCCGCGCGATCCGCCCGACACGGTCCCGCCCAGCATGATCGACGAGGGACGCCTGCTCCTGCTCGAAGACGGGCACTGCCTTAAGGACCATGCGCTGGCGGCCTGCAATCGCCCCGAAATGCGCGCCTCTGCCACCATGATCGGCACCAGCCTGCACACGCTGGTCCAGATGGTCGACAACGACCTTGGCCTGACCATGCTGCCCAAGATGGCCGTGGACGCCGGGATCCTAACCGGAACCGAGGTCGTCGCGCGGCCGCTCAAGAGCAAGACCGCGACGCGCGAGATTGCGCTGATCTGGCGCAAGAACTCTCCACGGCGCGACGACTTCGAATTGCTGGCCGAGGAATTGCGGGCTGGGTGAGCGGAAACCTCCGGGCAACTATAGTGTGAATCATTGCGGGACACAGCCTCTCGCGCCCCTTTGCAAAACCCTCGCGGCAGCTAAACGCTGACCATGGTCTCAACGCTCGACATCACGCTCTTTGAAGCGGCCAACCAATTGGCTGGCCGGAGCTTCACGCTCGATGCGTTGATGGCGCTCGCGATGGAAAACCCTGTGATCAAGGGCGGGCCGCTTGCAGCCTGTTTCCTCTTTGCATGGTGGCACCGCGCCGATGACAAGACTCAGGCGCGCCGCCGCGCCACCTTGCTGGTGACGCTGGCCACTCTCTTCCTGATCGCGCCGCTCATGAAAGTCGTTTCGACCGCGACCGACATGTCACCCCGTCCGCTGGTCATGGCGGAGCAGGTCGTGATGTACGAAGACGGCGCGCTTCATGTTCAACCGCGCGTGGCGTACACGCCGCCCGCTACAGGCCTCGCAGCCCGTCTGGCGGCCGATGCGCGCGCGGGCCGCGTTGCGAATAACGATCTTGCCTCCTTCCCGAGCGACCACGCCGCCCTGTTCGTCGCCTTCGCGGTGGGCATTTTCCTCGCCACGCGCTCGGCCGGCATCTTCGCGCTGGGCTGGACTTTTCTAGGCATCCTGCTTCCCCGCGTGGCGACCGGAATGCACTGGCCAAGCGACATGGCCGCCGGCGCTCTGGCCGGACTTGTCATCCTGGCCGTGACGGTCCTTGTCGCGCGCGGGCCCGCCAGAGGGCTTGTCGATCGGGTCGCTGCTCTTGCAGACCGGCACAGAGGATGGGCCCAGGCTGCCCTGTTCCTCCTCCTCGTCGAAGCGGCGAGCGCCATGGAAACCCTCCAGCGCCTGGTCGAACTCGTTATCGGGATACTTACGCGATGAGAGCTCTTGCTGCCCTCGCCTCCCTCACGCTTGCCGCTTGCTCTGCGCCGGGCGACGAAGCCGCCGTGGTCCTTTACGACCGGGGCTACGCGCTGGAGACCGTGCTCGAAACCGCGGATGGCATCACCTCGCCCGATGGCCTTCTGTGGCATGAGGGGAGCCTCTACATCGCAGACGAAGGCGGCTCCGCCATCCGCAAATGGGACGGGCGGCAGCTCACCACCCTGGCTGATGCCTCCTCCGGGCTCATGTCGCCCGAAGACTTGCGGATAGCGAGCGACGGGCAGCTTTATTTCACCGACGACAGCGCAGGCGGGCTGTGGCGTGTGTTGCAGGCCGGCGGAGCGGAGCGCGTTGCCGCTGGCGCGATCCTTGCCGGTAGCGAGGGAATTGCAGTTGATCCCGAGGGCGGCGTCGAGGTCGGAAGCGGCGAATCCGAGCGCATCCTCCGTGTTCTGCCAACAGGTGAGACCGAACCGTTCCAAGGCCGCCGCTGGGGCGTTGCCAAGCCGGAAAGCATGGTTCGCGCTGCGGATGGATCGCTGCTGGTGGCCGATAACCGGGAAGATCGCCTAATCCGAATTTCCAGCGCGGGCGCGATGCGCGAACTTTCCATCCCTGCGGACCTTTCGCCTGAGTCGATCGCGCTTGCCGGCGACGTCCTGTGGATCACCGACAGCCACAATGGCCGGCTCTACCGGATGGAGCGCGACCAGCCCCCGGAAACCGTGGCGCTGTTCCTTGGCGACTTCGCCAACATCAACGGTGTCGCCGCGACTGCTGAAGGAACGATCTACGTCTCGATCCAGTCCGATCTCGACGCTGGTGAAGGCTATATCGTCCGGCTCGTTCCCGGTTCTGTGGCAGGGGCCTCGAGCCCGTGAACGCGCCCGTCCTCGTCTTCGGTTCCGATACAAACGCCTTTCTGGGCACCGTGCGCTCGCTCGGTAGGGCTGGCGTTCCCGTCCATTCTGCCGGCTGCGACGCGCACATGCCGGCGTCATCGTCCCGCTACATCGTCGCCGACCATGAGATACCGCTCTACACAGGCGACGGCATGGCCTGGGTCGAGCGCATCAAGGCGCTTATCGAGCAGCACGGCTTCTCCCTTCTCGTACCGACCAGCGACGCCTCGATCGCGCAACTGGCGGCCCACCGCGCCGATTTGGGCGAACATCGGGTGGCGGCGCCGAGCGACGCCACGCTGGAGATCCTGGTCGACAAGGGCGCCACACGCGAGGCGGCGCGTAAGTTGGGCGTGCCCACCGCGTCCGGTCGCCTGTCGAGCGCCCCGCATGACGCGGATCAGCTCGCACACGAACTGGGGCTTCCGCTGATCGTGAAATCGCCACGCTCCTATTCGCTCGGCGAAGCCAGCCAGAAAACCGGCGTTGCGCTGGTTGAGAGCCGCGAGGAGATCGCCGATGCACTTTCCGGCCGGGAGACCGCGCTCGTAGAAGGATTCCTGCCCGGTTTTTGCCGCGGCGTATCGGTGCTCGCCAAGGACGGAGAAGTCCTGCAAGCTTTCCAGCACAAGCGCCTTCGCCAGGAACACGCGACAGGCCCGAGCAGCTGGCGTGTTTCGGAAGACCTCGACCCCGCCCTGCTGGAGGCGTCACGCAGAATCGTCGCACACTCAGGCCTCACCGGGGTCGCGATGTTCGAATACCGCTGCAACGACGAGACCGGCGAGTTTGCGCTGCTCGAAGTGAACCCGCGGTTCTGGGGCTCCATGCAACTCGCCGCCGATGCAGGTGCGGACTATCCGGCGCTCCTCCATGACATGCTGATCGAAGGGCAGGTGCCCGGGAAGCGCTTCGATTTTCCGTCAGGCCTGCAAAAGCGCTCTGTCTGGGGAGAATTTGACGCGCTATCGCAGGCATTCGAAACCGCCGGCGGGGGGCTTGAGAGAATCGCCTTCATGAGGCGGCTCACGCAATTCCTAGGTGCGCTGGCCAAGCGCGAAGGGTTCGACAGCTACGCAAAGGACGATCCGGAGCCCTTCGAGCGCGAGCGAGCGCAGGTTCTCGGGCGCTTCCGCTCGCGTATTACCAACAATGCCCCGATCGGCGGGCGAACGACGAGCCGCGACCGGTGAGCGACCCTTCCGGAAAGAAGACCGGCGACGTGTACCGCGGCGCGGCCTTGGCCGTAGCCCTTACATGGAGCCTTCGCGCCATCGGGCTGGTTTCGGTCTTCATCCTCGCCCGGCTTCTTACACCGGCGGATTTCGGCGTTGTCGGGCTGGCGATGACGGTGGTCGCGCTGGTCGAGACTTTCTCGTTGCTCGGCCTGCGGCAGACACTGCTGCGCATGGAAGCGCCCACGCGGGACTATTACGACACCGCGTGGACGATCCAGTTCATCATCTTCGCCGTGCTCGCCCTGGTGCTTCTCGCCATCGCCGAACCTGCTGCGGCATTCTATCAGGAACCGCGGGTCGAGCCTGTCATCCATGCCCTGTCGCTGCGCTACGTCATGCTCGGCCTGACCAATATCGGCGTGGTCGAATTCGACCGAGAGATGGACTTCGGACGTGATCTCAAGATGCGGGCGAGCGCGCGTATCGTTTCCTTTATCGTAACGGTGGGCCTCGCGCTGACGCTACGCAGCTACTGGGCGCTGGTTGCCGGGATGATCGTCCAGTCACTGGCGCTCACCGCGCTCTCCTATGTCATGCAGCCCTTTCGCCCCCGCTTCTCGCTCGCACGGCGTGCGGAGATGCTGGCCGTTTCCTTGTGGATCTTCGTCGGCACCGCCGCGCAGATCGTCTATTCGCAGGTCGAACGCATCGCAGTCGGCCGCACAGCCGAAACGGGCGCTGTTGGTGCCTTTGCGGTGAGCAAGGACGTTTCGAACATCCTCACGCAGGAAATCGCGACCGCGCTCAACCGGGTAACTTTCGTGCAGACGGCCCGCAGCGGCGACTTCAAACAGCAAGGCGAGCGCATTGCCCGATCGCTTGGCGGCTACGCCATGATGGCAGCGCCGATGGGGTTCGGCCTCGCGGCGGTCGCAGCCAGCTTCATCGCAGTTTTCCTCGGCGATCAGTGGGGGGCGGCGGTCACGCTGGTGATGCCGATCGCCACGGCGAGCGCGCTGATGGCCGTCTACAAGCTGATCGCGTCCTCGCTTCAAGCCGGGGGCTTCGAGCGGACATCGGGGATAATGAGCCTTTCGGGGCTGGCCGTCCTCGTCCTGGCGGTTGCTCGCACAGCGCAGCAATCGGGCTCGCCCCTTGCCATTGCGATGGTAGGCCTCGCGGTCACCTTTGGGCTGCTCGTCGCCGGGATCTTCGTGATAGCCTGGCGCTCGCGGAGCTCTGCCTGGCGGTACTTGGCAGCCGTTGCGCGGCCCTTCCTCGCCGGCGCAGCCATGTTTGCCCTCTTGCAGCGATTGCCGGGGCTCTCGCCCACACCCCTCTTCGAGCTTGCCTGGCGCGGCCCGCTCGGCGCTGTGATCTATTTTGCCGTGCTGGGCCTGCTCTGGCTGGCCAGCGGCAGGCCGAACTCCGCAGAGGCGGAACTGGGCCGTTTCGTAAAGCGGCGCCTGACGCGCGCCTAATCCATGTGCTTGAGACCGACCCTCAGGTAATCCCATCCGGTAATCACCGTCAGCACCGCCGCTGCCCAGAGCGTGGCAAGCCCGACCGTGTGCGGCACATTCGCTTCCACCGTGCCGATCATGACCGTCCAGCCCGGAAGTCCCTGGCCGCCGATCAGCGAGCCCAGCGAGACCATCTGGAAGGTCGTCTTCCATTTCGCGAGCTTCGACACGGGCACCGACACCTGGAGCGGGCCGAGAAATTCGCGCAGGCCCGAAACGGCAATCTCACGCGCAAGAATGATGAGCCCGGCCACCACATGGGCATCGCCCACATAGGGCCCGCGCAGCACGCCCTGCGCCGCCAGCACGAGGATGACGGAGGCGACCATGATCTTGTCGGCAATGGGATCGAGGAAAATGCCGAGCTTCGAGACCGTACCGCTGGTGCGGGCGAGGTAGCCGTCGAAATAGTCGGTGATGCCCATCGCGCAGTAGAGCGCGAAGGCGAGCAGATAGCCCGTCTCCCAACCCGGCCACCACAGGAAATAGGCGAGCAAGGGAATCGCGAAAATGCGCGTCAGCGTCAGTATGTTGGGCAGCGTCAGCATCTTGGGCGAACGCCCTAGCGGTATTCGGCCTGTCGCAAAAGCCGCTCATTGGCCTTGTCCGCGACCGCGTTCTCTCTAGAGTCGCGAGCGAGAGAATGGGATTTTCCCCGGGGGGTCATGCTTACATCCACGCATCTGCTCAGCCGCAGGCGTTTCCTGCCGCTGTTCGTCACGCAGCTTTTCAACGCCTTCAACGACAATCTCTACAAGACCACCATGGTCCTGTTCGTCGTCTACGCGGTGTACAGCGACCCGGCGACCGAAGCGAGCTTCAGCGGGCTGGCCTCGGGCCTGTTCATCCTGCCGTTCTTCATCCTTTCGGCGCTGGCCGGCCAGCTTGCCGACATGCGCGACAAGGCGAAAATCATCCGCACGGTGAAGCTGTGCGAAATCGGCCTGATGATAATCGGCGCGACCGGGCTCTACATGGCCTGGCAGGGGATCATGGTGAACACGGTGGCGATCCCGCTGCTGCTGCTGGCGCTGTTCCTGACCGGCGTGCAGTCGACCTTCCTCGGCCCGATCAAATACGCGATCCTGCCCCAGCACCTGAAGAAGGACGAAGTGCTGGCCGGCACCGGGCTGGTCGAAGCCGGCACCTATATCGCCATCCTTGCCGGGACCATCCTCGCGGGCCCGCTGGCCGTCGACTACACCGGCTGGGCCGCCATCGGGATCATCGTCACGGCGTGCATCGGCTACCTCGTCAGCCGCCAGGTGCCCCCCGCCCCGCCCATGGGCGAGGTCGAAAAGCTCGACTGGCACATTCTGCGCGCCTCGGTGAAGCTGGTGCGCGACACGATGCATAACGCGGAAGTCTATTACGCCATCCTCGCCATCAGCTTCTTCTGGACCATCGGGGCGGTGCTGTTCATCCAGTTCCCGCCGCTGGCCAAGAACACGATCATGGCCAGCCCCGAAGTCGCCAGCCTGTTCCTCGTCGTCTTCTCGATCGGTGTGGCGATTGGCTCGGTGGCCGTGAACGCGCTGCTCAAGGGCAAGGTGTCGGCGCGGTATTCGCCCGTTTCGGTGATCGTGATGGGCCTCTTCGTGGTGGCCTTCTACGTGGTCGCCAAGATCTGGGAATCCGACCAGCCGGACACCCTGCTCGGCGTGACCGAGTTCCTCGCCTGGCCCATGGCGACAGTGCTGCTACTCTGCCTGCTCGGTATTTCGGTGGCGGGCGGCATGTTCGTGGTCCCGCTCTACGCCTTCCTCACCACGCGCGTTTCGCCCGACAAGGCCTCGCGCACCATTGCGGCGAACAACATCGTCAATTCCGGGGCCATGGTAGGCGGCTCGCTCGTCGCCATGGCGCTGAGTGCGGCGGGTGTGCCGATTACCGAACAGGTCCTGCTGTGCGCGGCGATGTGCCTGTTTTCGGCATGGCTGGGCAAGCGCCTGATCGCGGCCGAGAAAGAGGCGGCCGAACAGGCCGCCGCGGCAGGCGCGTAAGCGTCAGACGATAAAGGCGAGAACCGCCGCGACCGTTGCGAAATAGGTCGTCGCGACCCCGCGGACGTCGTCCGCCGTCAGCCGCCAGTCGATCGTACCGCTCGCCGGAAGGTCCGCAAATTGGCTGCGGCGCTGCGGCAGGCTGGCACGGAACCAGTGGCGTGCGGCTTCGCTGGTAAGGACTAATGCGCGTCTCATGATGACGGGTTAACGCTTTTTTAACGCTTTGGTATCCTTTGCTCTTGCGTCTGTCCCCGGATGGCACGGTTTTCCCGATATTAACCATGATGGCTGCGATTGCGCCGCGTCATCAGGCGGGCTAACCGCCGGAGCCATGACCGCACCTGTTACGCCACAAGCCGCCCAGCTCCTCGTCGACTGCCTGATCGAACAGGGCTGCGACAGGGTCTTCACCGTGCCCGGAGAGAGCTTTCTCCAGGTCCTCGACGGGCTCGGCCAGCAGGAGACAATCGATGTCGTCACCTGCCGCCAGGAGGGGGGCGTTGCTTTCATGGCCTGCGCCGATGGCGCCATGACCGGCCGACCCGGTGTCGCCTTCGTCACGCGCGGCCCCGGCGCGACCAACGCCAGCATCGGCGTGCATGTCGCCATGCAGGATTCTCAGCCGATGATCCTGTTCGTGGGCGATGTCGACAGCGAGATGCGGGACCGAGAAGGCTTCCAGGAGGTCGACTTCGCGGCCTTCTTCGGGCCGATCGCCAAATGGGCCGCCCGCATCGATTCGGCCGACCGCATCCCTGAGTATATCGCGCGCGCCTACGCCACGGCGGTTTCGGGACGCCCCGGCCCGGTCGTGCTTGCCCTGCCCGAAGACATGCTGAGCCGCGCTACCGATGCGCGCCCTCGCCCGCGCGCAGAGCGCCCTGCACAGGCCCCCTGCCCTGACGCAATGCAGGCCATGATGGCGCTGATCGCCGATGCCGCATCGCCCGTCGCCATCATCGGCGGTGCGGGCTGGAATGCGAAGGCGCGCGAACACTTCCAGCTGTTTGCAGAGCGCCTGGGCATTCCTGTGGCCACCGCCTTCCGGCGTCAGGACGCAATCGCGCCGTCGAGCCCGGTCTATGCCGGTAACCTCGGCTATGGCCCCAATCCAAAACTGGTCGAGCGAGTAAAGAACGCAGACCTCATCCTCGCGGTTGGCGCGCGTCTCGGCGAGGCGACGACCGACGGCTACACTGTGCCTCCGCTCACCGCGCCCGATCGCACGCTGATCCACATTCATCCCGATCCCAACGAGCTTGGTAGCGTCTATCCCGCTGACCTCGCCATTTGCGCCGCCATGGACGATTTCGCCGAAAGCGCGGCGCTGTGGGACGATGGCGATGCGATCGATTTCGACGCCGGGCGCGAAGCCCACGCGGAATGGGAAGCGTGGGCGACCGCGCACCCCAACGATCACGCGCTAGACATGGGCCAGGCGGTGCAGTTCATGCGCGACACGCTGCCTGCCGATACGATCATCTGCAACGGAGCCGGTAATTTCTCCGGCTGGTGGCACCGCTACTGGCGCTACGCCGGCTTCCCGACCCAGCTCGCGCCCACCTGCGGCGCCATGGGCTACGGCGTCCCCGCAGCGGTTTCGGCCGCACTCCGCTTTCCGGACCGCACCGTCGTTGCAGTGGCCGGCGATGGCGATTTCCTGATGAACGGGCAGGAGCTTGCAACCGCCGCGCAGCACGGTGCCAACATGATCGTGATCGTGGTCGACAACTCCGCTTACGGGACCATCCGCATGCACCAGGAACGCGAGTTTCCGGGTGAAGAACGGATCAGCGCCACGCGCCTCGCCAACCCCGATTTCGCCGCGCTCGGTGCAGCCTTCGGTGGCTGGTCTGCCAGCGCCGGGACGACGCAGGAGTTCAAGGATGCGCTTGTCGCGGCTCAGGGCCGCAGCGGGCTACGCCTCATTCATTGCACGATCGACATCGAACAGCTCGCCGCCAGTGGAGCGAGTGTCAGCGGTTTGCGCAGCCGCTAGGCCTCAACGCATCGTCATTCCGCCATCGACCATGTATTGCGAACCGGTGACGTAGCTGGACTGATCGGAAAGAAGGAACAGGGCGACCTGCGCCGCTTCTTCCGATGAGCCGAACCGGCCAAGCGGGACCTGCTTCTTGATCTGCTTGCTGAAGCCTTCGACCTCTTCGTCCGACAACCCCATCCCTTCGAAGAAATTGGTCTCGATCGGGCCAGGCGCGATGGAGTTCGCGCGGATATTCCGTCCAGCGAGGTCGGCGGCCCAGGCACGGGTCAGCGCTGTGACCGCGCCCTTCGTCGCGGCGTAAACGGCGCCCTGCGGCTGCCCGAGATACGGTGAGACCGAGGCCGTCACGACGACCGATCCGCCATCGGAGATGAGCGGAATGAGCTGCGCCATCTGGAGGACCGGACCGCGCACATTGACGTTGGTCATGCCATCGAAGGTATCCGCATCGATCTTGGTATTGTCACCGAACTTGCCAAAGCCGGCGTTGAGCCACACGCCGTCGATCGAACCCATCTGTTCCTTGACCTTGGCGCCGAGTTCCTTGGCTGCTTCGGGATCGGAGGCGTCGTTGCGCAGGACAAGCGATCCGGAAGGCAGCGCTTCCCCGGCTTCGTCGAGATGGCCCTGGCTGGTCCCGGTAACGGCGACCTCTCCGCCCTCCTCGACAATCATCTTGGCACCAGCAAGCCCCATGCCGCTCGTGCCACCCGTGATAAGGATGCGCTTGCCTTCAAATCGCTTCATGTCCGGTCTCCGTCGTTAGGGGTTTCAACCCTAACGGGAGATTTCAGCAGAGCGTTCCTTCAACCTGGCGGGTCAAATGCCCGCCATGGCGCAGATCACGGACCATTCGTCGGGCGTGATCTCGGCAACCGACAGGCGCGAGAGCTTGACCAACTCGCAATTGGCAAGCTGGGGCTCGGCCTTGATCTGCTTCAACGTAACCGGATGCGGCAGCTTGGTCTTGGGCTTCACCTTGACTGCCGCCCATTTGCCTTCCGGATCGGTGGGGTCGGTGATGCCGGCAACGCTGACCTCACAAATGCCGACGATCTCGAGCCCCTCGCGCGAATGGTAGAAGAACGCCTGGTCACCCACTTCCATGGCAGCGAGATTGTTCTTCGCCCGATGGTTGCGAACCCCGTCCCACGTACCCTCTTCTTCGGCGACGAGATCGTCCCAACTGTATTTGAAGGGTTCGGACTTCATCAGCCAGTAGCGCATCGGGGCCTCTCCGTGATTGACTTGAAGTGCGGCGGTTAGACCGTGGGGACCGCGCTGGCCAGCCCGCAGATGCCCGAGATTAACGCCTTTTTAGGCGCCGCGGCCCTACAAACGATCGGCGAAAGACTCCAGGGGGCGGGATTGGCCGCGAAGACTGAACATGAACGGGAAAATCGGCGCTTGAGCGGCGGAAGGGATGCTTCCGGCCGCGAGCACGACTTGATTACGCTGGGCATCGCCTTTGCCGCGATCATTCTGTTTGTCGGCACCGCAGGTGTGGTTCTGCCGAACCTCACCAAGGCCTGGCAGGGCGATGCTGCGTCACTCGACGTCGCACTGACCAATGCCCTGCTCCTGAACATCGCCCTGATCCTCCTCGGCTGGCATCGCTACAAGGCCCTCAACACCGAGCTTCAGGCCCGTCGCCAATCGGAAGAAGAGGCGCGCCGGCTTGCCGACATCGACCACCTCACCGGCTGCCACAACCGCCGCAGTTTCACAGCCGTCCTGGGCGATCTGCTGGCGGATCTTCAGAAGCGCGAACAGGCGCTGGCGGCCGTTGCGGTCGACCTCGACAATTTCAAGCAGGTGAACGACCTTCACGGGCACCAGGCGGGTGACGAAGTCCTGCGCGCAACCGCAGCGCGGATCCAGCGCCTGCTTCCCGATGGCGCGGTTGTCGCCCGGCTGGGAGGCGACGAATTCGTCTGTGTCGTCCCCTACCATCCGCAGGTCCCCGACCGGGTCGACCAACTTGCCACGCGCATGATCGAGCAGGTCGCGCGTCCGGTCGAATGCGCAGAAACCGCTATCGATATCACCATTTCGATCGGGATCGCTTCCAGCACCCAGATGGACGACATGCACAACGGCACCGCATCGGCACAGAAGCTGATGCACAAGGCCGATATCGCGATGTACCACGCCAAGAAGCAGGGCAAGAACCGCTTCTACTGGTTCGAAGCGCCGATGGAAAATGAGCTGCGCTTCCGCAACGAACTGGAAGCGGGCATCCGCAAGGGCATCGCACGCGGCGAATTCCGTCCCTATTACGAACAGCAGGTCGATCTCGACACGGGCAAGCTGGCCGGTTTCGAAATGCTCGCGCGCTGGGAATCGCCCGAAATGGGCGTCGTCGGTCCCGACATCTTCATTCCCATCGCCGAGGAAATCGGCGTGATCGGCGAGATGAGCGAGCGGCTGATCTCGCAGGCCTTCGAGGATGCGAAGGAATGGGATTCGGAGCTTACCCTTTCGGTCAACATTTCGCCCGTGCAGATGCGCGACCCGTGGTTTGCGCAAAAGCTCCTCAAACTGCTCGTCGCGCACAACTTCCCGCCACATCGCCTCGACATCGAAATCACCGAAAGCTGCCTGCATGAGAATGTCGGCATGGTCCGGTCGATGATTACCTCGCTGCGGAACCAGGGCGTGCATGTCAGCCTGGACGATTTCGGAACCGGCTACTCGAGCCTTTCGCAGCTGCGCAGCCTTCCCTTCGATCGCCTCAAGATCGACCGCGCCTTCATTTCCGAACTCAAGGAAGAAGAGCACGGCGCCAAGCTGGTCGATGCGATCCTCGCCATGAGCGACGGCCTCAAGCTCCCGGTCACCGCCGAGGGCATCGAGAACGAGGTCGTGCTCGATGCGCTCAAGCGCATGGGCAAGATGAAGGGCCAGGGATACCACTACGGCCGCCCGGAACCGGCCGCCGACGTCCTTGCGCGCCTTGGCAAGCAGGACCTGCTGGCCAAGGACAAGCTCGACAACGTAACCGAGGTCGATTTCACCTCCGCCAGCCCTTCGCGCAGCGGAGACAAGGCCGCGGGCTGACGCGCCCACTGGACGCTGCCCGCCCGAGTGCATAGATGCGGCCACGCTATGCGGGTTGATTTCACCAAGATGCACGGTCTGGGCAACGACTTCGTCGTGCTCGACGCACGCACCCAGGCCCTGCCCGCTATGACCAACGCGGCCGCCAAGGCCATCGCTGACCGGCGAACGGGCATCGGCTGCGACCAGCTGATCCTGCTCGAACCGAGCGATGCAGCGGATTTCCGCATGCGCATTTTCAACCATGACGGCGGCGAGGTGGAAGCTTGCGGCAACGCCAGCCGCGCAGTTGCGCTTCTCCACGGCGAAGCGGCCAGCGTGGAGACCAGCGGCGGCACGATCCATGTCGAACCGCACGCCATGGGCGCCAGCGTCGACATGGGCACTCCGCGCTTCGACTGGGACGCGATCCCGCTCGCTTATGGCATGGATACGGCGGTCATGCCGGTGGGCTGGGAGGGCCTGGACCAGCCCGGCGCGGTCAATGTCGGCAACCCGCATGTGATCTTCTTCGTCGAAGACACCGATGCCGTGCCGCTCGAAAAGCTCGGCCCGGAAATCGAGCACGATCCGCTCTTTCCCGAACGCGTGAACGTCAACGTCGCCACGATCGAGGACCGCACCCACATCCGCCTGCGCGTATGGGAGCGCGGCGTGGGGCTCACGCGCGCCTGCGGCACCGGCGCCTGCGCCACGGCCATCCACGCCATGCGCCGCGGGCTGGTGGAGCGCGAGGTGACCGTCACGCTTCCCGGCGGCGACCTCGTCATCGCCTGGGACGAAAGCAACTGCATCCGCATGACCGGCCCGGCCACCGAAAGCTATCGCGGCAGTTTCGAATGGGACCACTTCGGGTGAGCGAGGCGCAAGTCATTTCGCTCGGCTGCCGGCTCAACATTTCCGAAAGCGAGCAAATCCGCGCCATGCTGGCGAAGGAAAGCGACCTCGTGGTGGTGAACAGCTGCGCCGTGACCAGCGAAGCCGTGCGCCAGACCCGTCAGGCGATCCGCCGCGCGCGACGTGCCAATCCCGATGCGCGGCTGCTGGTGACCGGCTGCGCCGCCGATATCGAGCGCGAACAGCTCGCCGCCATGCCCGAAGTGGACGGGCTGGTCGCCAACACGCAAAAGCTCGACGCGCGCGCCTGGAACGTGCCGGCCGAAGCCCCGCCCGTGCCGCAGGACCGCACCCGCGCCTTTATCGCCATCCAGAACGGCTGCGATCACGCCTGCACCTTCTGCGTCATCCCGCAGGGGCGCGGCGCCAGCCGTTCGCTGACTATCGCTCAGGTCCTGTCCGAAGTGGAACGCCACCTCGACCATGGCGCGCCGGAAATCGTGCTCACCGGCGTGGATGTCACCTCATGGGGGCATGACCTGCCCGGCGCCCCTCCCCTGGGGGAGCTTGTCCGAGCGGTGATCGACTCCTTCCCCCAGCTCAAGCGCCTGCGCATGTCCTCGCTCGACGGGATCGAGATCGACCCGCTGCTGTTCGAGCTGTTTGCGAGCGAGGAACGGGTGATGCCGCACCTCCATCTCTCGCTCCAGCACGGGCACGACCTCATCCTGAAGCGCATGAAACGGCGGCACTTGCGCGGCGATGCGGTGGAACTCGTCAGGCGCCTGAAAGAGCAGCGCCCCGAAATCGCAATCGGCGCCGACCTCATTGCCGGTTTCCCGACGGAAAGCGAGGAGCATCACGCGGCCAATCTCTCGATCATCGCCGAACTCGGGATCGTCCACGGCCACATCTTCCCTTATTCGCCCCGCCCCGGCACGCCCGCAGCGCGCATGCCGCAGGTCGAGCGCCAGACGGTCAAGCGCCGCGCGGCCGAACTGCGCGCGGCCACCTCGCAGGCGCGCGACGAGTGGCTGGCGTCGCTCGTCGATAAGCCCCACACCGTCCTCGCCGAGCGCGACGGGACAGGCTACACACCCCATTTCGCCCGTGTGGCGCTGCCCGACAGCACGCCCGCAGGCTCCCTTGTCACGATGACGCCGACCAAGCACGGAAATGGCCTTCTAGAATGACCGAGAAGCAGAGCTGGACCGACCGGCTGTTCGGAGGCTTCCGCAAGACCTCCGAAAAACTCACCAGCAACCTCACCGAAGTGGTGAGCACGGCCAAGCTCGACGACGCGACCTTGGACGATGTCGAAGACGCGCTAATCCTCTCCGACCTTGGCCCCGCCGCTGCAGCGCGCATCCGCGAGAAACTGCGCGAAAAGCGCTTCGGCCTCGAAATCAGCGAGACCGAACTGAAGGAAGCGGTGGCCGAGGAAATCGCGGCCATCCTGCGCCCCGTAGCCAAACCGCTGGAGATCACCGCCTTCCCCCGTCCGCAGGTGCTGCTGGTCATCGGCGTCAACGGCAGCGGCAAGACCACCACGATCGCCAAGCTCGCGCATCTCTTCCAGGAAGACGACTACGCCGTCATGCTGGCAGCGGGCGACACTTTCCGCGCGGCCGCCATAGGCCAGCTGCAGACCTGGGCGGACCGGATCGATGTTCCCATCGTGCGCGGCCCCGAAGGCGGCGACCCGGCAAGCATCGTGTTCGATGCGGTCAAGCAGGCGACCGATGTCGGCACCGACGCGCTGATCGTCGACACCGCCGGGCGCCTCCAGAACAAGCGTGAGCTGATGGACGAGCTGGCGAAGATCCGCAAAGTCCTCGGCCGCCTCAACCCCGAAGCGCCGCATGACGTGGTCCTCGTGCTCGACGCCACCAACGGCCAGAACGCCTTGAGCCAGATCGACGTGTTCAAGGAAGTCGCCGGGGTCACCGGCCTCGTCATGACCAAATTGGACGGTACCGCGCGCGGCGGCGTGCTGGTGCAGGCGGCCGAGCAATACGGCCTGCCGATCCACGCCATTGGCGTCGGCGAAAAGATCGACGATTTGCGCCCCTTCGATCCCGACCTTGTGGCGCGCGTGATTGCAGGGGTGGCCTGATGACCGAAGAGACCAAGCCCAAGCCCAAGTCCGGCTGGCTCAACATCCTCGTCGACTATGGCCCGCTGCTGGTCTTCCTCGGCGTCTACAAGTTCTACCAGCCGCCCGAGACATCGACCTTCGGCGAGATCGCGGCGGTGATCTACGGCACGATCGCCTTCATGATGGCGGCGGTTGCGGCGCTGGTCTTCAGCAAGCTGAAGTTCGGCCACGTCAGCCCGATGCTGATCCTCTCGACCGCGCTGATTGTCGGCTTCGGCGGCCTCACCATCTGGCTGCAGGACGAGAAGTTCATCCAGATCAAGCCGACCGCGATCTACCTGCTGTTCGGCGCGCTGCTGATCGGCGGGTGGATGCGCGGCAAGGCGCTGCTGCAGATCCTGCTCGAGGCGGCCTTCGAGGGCGTCGACAAGGAAGGCTGGCTCAAGCTGTCGCGCAACTGGGGCATCTTCTTCGTGTTCATGGCCGGGTTGAACGAAGTCCTGCGAATGCAACTGAGCTTCGAAAGCTGGCTCTGGGCCAAGCTGTGGGTCTTCATGCCATTGAGCTTCCTCTTCACCTTCACGCAAATCCCGATGCTCCTGCGCCATGGCCTCGCGCTGGAGGAAAAGGACGAGGTGCTGAAGGACGAGCCGCCGACCGCGTGAGGTAAATGTCCACTCGTGGGTGGCAAACTGCCAATCCGCTTTCGCTGCTCGTTGTGAAAAGCTAGGGTGCGCTCACACCGATTGGCTAGGCGAAAATGGCACGCGAAGTGCGAACACTTCTAAAGATATTCTCTTGTTTTTGCGTAGTAGGCTGTGGGGTGCCTAAGGACAATCACGTTCCGGATCGAATGGAGGCTGCGGTTCTGGATAGCGAGCTACCTGTAAATCCCGTTGCCGATTACTCTCAGTATTACTTCGAGCACGAGGACGGCTCGGTAGAGGGCATCTTCGTGATGCACTTTCCAAACAGTCAAGAATGGCGGAAGATGGTCAAGGCGGAATGTGAACGCCAAGGCCATGGCGAGTATCCTTGCGACCAAGCGGACTATGGAATCGCGGACGCGGGCGATAAGAAGTGGGTTCCAACCGAATTCGATTTACCTGTGAGGCTAGGCGGGGGGTGCAGCGTCGTCACAATTCATCTGAGCGCACCTCCTCAAACACTCTCAGAACCAGAATGTAACGGGCCACACTAGACGGCCGGATGCGGGTCGCTAGCAGAATGACCGCTTTCTTCTACCGGAGCTAAATCTCCACCTGGCTCCCCAGCTCCACCACACGGTTGGTCGGCAGGCGGAAGAAGTCCATCGCCGTCGCCGCGTTGCGCAGCATCCACGCGAAGATCTTCTCGCGCCAGATCGGCATGCCGGGCTTGTCGCTCGGCAGCAGGGTCTGGCGGCTCAGGAAGAAGCTGGTGTGCATCATGTCGAACTCACCGCCGCAGCGGGTCATTTCCTTCAGCCCCTGCGGCACGTCGGTTTCCTGCATGAAGCCGTAGTGCAGGATCGCGCGGTAGAAGCCGTCGCCAAGGTCCTGCATCTCGCACCGCTCGCTCGCGTCGACATAGGGCGTATCGGCGATCAGCACGGTCAGGATCACCACGCGTTCGTGCAGCACCTTGTTGTGCTTGATGTTGTGCAGCAGCGCCGAAGGCACGCCGGCGGTCTGGCTGGCCATGAAGATGGCCGTGCCCGGCACGCGCGTGGCGGAATTCTTGGCGCTCTTGGCGAAGATCTCGATCGGCAGCGCGGTCTCGCTCATCCGGTCGCGCATCAGCTTGCGCCCGCGCGCCCAGGTGGTGAGCAGGGTGAAGGCTACAAGGCCCACGACCAGCGGGAACCAGCCGCCCTGTGGAACCTTGAACAGGTTTGCCGCGAAATAGGCCCCGTCGATGATCAGGAAGAAGATCACCACGGGGGCGGCGTACCACCATTTCCACTTCCAAACGCCAACGAACAAGACGCCCATCAGCAGCGTATCGATCGTGACCGCGCCGGTCACGGCAATGCCGTAAGCAGCGGCGAGGTTGGACGAGCTCTGGAAGGTCAGCACGAGGATGATGACCGCCACCATCAGCGCCCAGTTGATCACCGGGATATAGATCTGGCCCGCCTCGGTCTCGCTGGTGTGGCGGATCGTCATGCGCGGCATGAAGCCCAGCTGCATGGCCTGGTGGGTAATGCTGAACGCGCCCGAGATGACCGCCTGGCTGGCGATGAAGGTCGCCACGGTAGCGAGGATCACCAGCGGCAGGCGGAATTCCTCAGCTGCCAGCAAGAAGAACGGGTTGCGAACCACTTCGGCTGCCTGCTCGGGCGGAAGCGAAGCGATCATGGCTCCCTGCCCGAAGTAGTTGAGCAGCAGGCACGGCATCACGAAACCGAACCAGGAAAGGCGCATCGGACCGCGCCCGAAGTGCCCCATGTCCGAATAGAGCGCCTCGGAACCGGTGACTGCCAGCACCACGGCGCCCATCGCGAGGAAGGCGACGAACCCGTCGGTGACGAAGAACATCACCGCGTAATAGGGATTGAGCGCCCACAGGATCTCGGGGTGCTGGATGATCTGGTTAAGGCCCAGCCCGGCAAGCGTCGCGAACCAGACGATCATCACCGGCGCGAACAGCGCGCCGACCTTGGCGGTCCCGCGTTGCTGCAGGACAAACAGGCATACCAGCAGCACCAGGGCGATCGGAATGACGTAGGATTGCAGGCCAGGATCGACGACGGTCAGGCCTTCGACCGCGGAGAGCACCGAGATCGCCGGCGTGATCATGCTGTCGCCGTAGAACAGCGAGGTCGCAAAAACGCCCAGCAAGACGACCAGCCAGGCGTATTTCGTCTGGCCGATATGGCGGCTGATCAGCGCGATCAGGGCGAGGCTGCCGCCCTGCCCCTTGTTGTCCGCCCGCATCAGAATGGTGACATATTGCAGGGCCACCACGATCACCATCGACCAGAAAATCAGGCTGACGACGCCGAGCACATGCAGGCGGTCGATCGCAATGTTCGCCGCTCCGGCAAAGGTTTCGCGGAACGCGTAGAGCGGGCTCGTACCGATGTCGCCGAAGACCACGCCGATTGCGCCCACGGCCAAGGCGGCCTTGGATCCGGAATGGCCATGACCATGCTGCCCCTTGGCGGAGTCGCCCTCGGGGATCGGGTCTAGCGCTGGCGCGGTGTCGTTCATGAAAGATTGGATTCCGATTGCATCGGGTCACTCCACCATGGCGGCGAAGGCGCGGGAACTAGCAGCAAGGCTTCGCACCCGCAACACGCGAGGCAAGTTTCTGCTTTGTAACGCCTTATTCCGGAATCTGCGACGCCGGCATCCCGAGAATGTCCTGCAGCCGTGCGAGTCGGGCCTCGAGGGCGGGCCTCCAGGGTGCGTCCTCGGGCGCGCTTTCGAGCAGCTCGCGCCATAGCGCGAGGGTCCGGCCCGGCTCGCCCGCCCGCAGATAGGACAGGCCGAGGAAGTAGGTCGGCGCGGGGTTACGGGGCGCGACCTGCTCGGCCCGCGAAAAGGCGAAAAGGGCGGCGGCCGTCAGCTGGCCATCCGCGTGTTCGACCAGCGCGTTGCCCAGCGCGATCCACGCTTCTCCGTCGTTCGGGTTCTCGGCAACGGCGTTGCGCAGGAAGTTGGCTGCCTGCTCGTGCTGGCCGCGGCGCGTAAAGGCGTCTGCCGTGACCACAAATCGCGAAGGAAGCTGGCTTTCCGAATAGAATTCACGCCGCGCCTCGACCATCAGCTCGCCCGTTTGCGAAGCTGCTTCGATACTCGGCGCGGCGGGAGATGCGGCCTGCCCCGGATTGCCCTGCATCGCGTAGCCGGCAAGACCGAACAGCAGGGTAGAGCCAAACAGCATCCACAGAGTGCGCGGAATTTTGAGAAGCACCACCGCCAGCCCGAAAACGAGGACCGCCAGGAGAAGGACCGGAAGCCAGGTCATGCGCGCCTCCGGTAGCGGCTAAGCAGCACCCCGAGCGCAAGCAGGATCAGGGCCACCGGAATGGCAAACAGCGGCCAGGTCGCCGCGTTGATCTCCGGTTTGTAGCTGACGTAGTCGCCGTAGCGCTCGACCAGCCAGGCGCGCACATCTTCGGGATTCTCGCCCGCAGCGATCCGGATGCGCACCTGGTGGCGCATATCGCCGGCCATGGGCGCATCGCTGTCCGCGATCGATTGCGACTGGCACTTGAGGCAGCGCAGCGTCTCCATCAGCTCCTGCGCGGCGGCTTCCTGCGCGGGATCGTCGAGCTGGCGGTAGGCGAAGGGCGCCGGAGGCATGGTCTGCTGGGCGATGGCCGGTGCACACAGGGCCACCAGCAGCGCTGCGAGGAGTGCGCGGATCATCGGGCTTTCTCCAGCTCGGCCAGCAGGATCGGCACGTCGTTTGCGCGGATATCTCCGATGTGCTGGTACCGGATCACCCCCTCGCCATCGATGACGAAGGTTTCGGGCACGCCCGAAGAGCCAATCGCAAGCTGCACCTCGGACAAGTCGTCGGCGGCAATGCGCGTATAGGGATTGCCATGCTGTGCGAGGAAGCGAGTGACATCTTCGGGCCGGTCGCGGATGGCGACCCCGATGATCTCGACGCCCTGCTCCTTCAGCGCTTCAAGATGCGGGGCCTCGGCAATGCACGGCAGGCACCAGCTCGCCCAGATGTTCAGCAGCTTGGGCGTGCCGTCGGCAAAGTCCGCATTCGTCGCGCCTGCCACGCCATCCATCGCGGGCGGCAGGTCGAAATAGGGCAATTCGCGTCCGACCATGCGGCTTTCGACGAACTCATCCTTCGGCTGCGTCAGTTGGTAGCCCGCAAGGCCGAGGAACAGCGCAAAGGCGAATAGTGGAACCCACACGCGCCAGCTCATGCCATGGCCTCCCGGTCAGCGCGGCGTTCGGCAATGCGCGCGGCAAGGCGCCGGTGACGAAGATCGCTGAGAACCCGTCCGATAAGCGCCAGCACGCCGCCCAGCGCCACGATCAAGCCGCCGTACCAGATGAGCGTCACAAAGGGCTTCCACCACAGGCGCACCTGCCAGCGGCCATCGGGCGCGCGGTCGCCCATCACGGCGTAGAGCTGGCCGTTCCATCGCGTCACCAGCGCGCTTTCCGTCGTCTGCTGCAAGGGCGCCCAGAAATTGCGCGCCTGGGGTGCAACCTGCCGCGCTTCGCCGTCATTGTAGCGGGCGGTCATCCGGCCCTGGATCGCGGTCCAGTTCGGGCCGGCCACGGGTTCCACGGCTTCGAGCGTGATGGTCCAGGGCCCGACGG
This sequence comes from Qipengyuania flava, assembly GCF_019448255.1. NCBI lineage: Bacteria > Pseudomonadati > Pseudomonadota > Alphaproteobacteria > Sphingomonadales > Erythrobacteraceae > Qipengyuania > Qipengyuania flava. The sequence continues at coordinate 1,341,346 of NZ_CP080410.1, read as the reverse complement.
TGGTGGTGCCGCCTTCCTCGACCGCGGCAAGGCGTTCGCTGGTGAAGGCGCTTTCGCTCGCCATGCCGATGAGCGCGACGGCAACGCCGAAGTGGGCGACCACCATGCCCCAAGTGGAAAGCGGCGTGCGCGAAAGCTTGCGGCCGCGCAGCGGCAGGAGGCTCGCCACGGCAAGGCCCAAGCCAAGGGCAAGGCCAAGCAGCGGCAGGATGGCGATGTCCGCCAGCAGGCTGGTGAGGATCAGCGCGGCCAGGACAAGCGCGGCAAACAGCGCAATTTCCTTGCCGATCCGGTCCATCCGGTCCTGCCGCCAGCGCAGCAGCGGACCGACCGCCATCACCGCCAGCATCGGCAGGGTGAATATCGCCCCGACCGGGTTGAAATACGGGGGACCGACGGAAACGCGCACATCGAATGCCTCGGTCAGCAGCGGGTAGAGCGTGCCGAGAAGCACGATGGCGAGGATCGCGCTCAGCATCACATTGTTGAACACCAGTGCGCCTTCGCGGCTCGCGACGGAGAAGCGCTGGCCTTCGCTGATCGTGCCTGCGCGCAGGGCAAACAGCAGCAGTGCGCCGCCGATGTAGATGGCGAGGAGCAAGAGGATGAAGGATCCGCGCTCCGGATCGACGGCAAAAGCGTGCACGCTGGTCAGGATACCCGAGCGGACAAGGAAGGTGCCGACCATGCTCATCGAGAAGGCAACCACGCCCAGCATGATCGTCCAGGTGCGCAGCGCGTCGCGGCTGGCAAGGACGCTGGCCGAATGCAGCAGCGCGGTCGCGGCGAGCCAGGGCATGAGCGAGGCGTTTTCGACCGGATCCCAGAACCACCAGCCGCCCCAGCCCAGCTCGTAATAGGCCCAGTAGCTCCCAGCGATGATGCCAATGGTCAGCAGCACCCAGGCGCCGAGGATCCAGGGGCGCATTGCGCGGGCAAAATCGGGGGTAACCTGCCGCGTCAACAACGCGCCCACGGCAAAGCTGAAGGCGACCGACAGGCCGACATAGCCAAGATAAAGCGTCGGCGGATGGAACACGAGGCCGATGTCCTGCAGCAGCGGGTTGAGGCCCATGCCTTCGGCAGGCGGTGTCGGCAGGCGCTCGAACGGGTTCGAGCTCAGCAACAGGAATGCGTAGAAACCCACGCTCACCACGCCCTGCGCGGCAAGCGTCGCGTTCATCGTGCGCTCGGGCAGGCGGCGTTCGACCAGCGCGATCAGGCCGCCGGCAAGGCCCATGACCATGACCCACAGAAGCATCGACCCTTCGTGGTTCCCGAAGCTGCCGGAAAGCTTGAAGATCAGCGGCTTCATCGAGTGGGAATTCGTCGCGACAAGCTTTACCGAAAGGTCGGTAATGGCGAACAGCCAGACCAGCATGGCAAAGGAGAAGGTCACCAGAGCGCCCTGGACGATGGCGGCCGGTCGGATCAGCTGCGCCAGCGCGCTTTCGCCGCCGTCACGAACCGCGAGGAAGCCCGCGATCATCTGCAGCGCGGCGAGCGCCGCAGCGAGCCACAGGGCAGCGAGACCGAGTTCGGCGATCATTCGAGGCCGACCGTCGTTTCTTCCGCCATGCGCGCCGCTTCGTGCTGCTCCATCTCCTGCAACTCGCGGGGGATGTAATTCTCGTCGTGCTTCGCCAGCAGATTGTCGGCAACGAAGGTCCCGTCAGCGCCGAGCCGCCCTTCGGCAACAACGCCGGACCCTTCCACGAAGAGGTCGGGCGCAATGCCGGCAAAGCGCACCGGAACGCGCGCATTGTCATTGCCCGTCACTGCGAAGGTCAGGGTGATGCCATCGGCCGCGGTCTCAAGCGAGCCGGGCTCGACCATGCCGCCAAGCCGCACGGCCTGGCCCACTTCGGGCGGATCGGCGAGCATCTGCTCGGGCAGGTAGAAATAATTCGCCTGGTTGCGCAGAGCGTAGGCGGCCAGAAGCCCTGCCCCGACCAGCGCCACAAGCGCCAGCACGACTAGGACCAGCCGCTGGTGTTTCGGTTTGAGCGCGCTCACTTCTTCCGGCTCTCCTCGCGCCGTTTCTCAGCGCGTTTCATATCGGCCCAAGCCCACACGATCATAGCAAGCGTGCCCAGCACACCCACGGCGTAGGCTGCAATCACGAAATCCCACTGGTCCAGCGCCTCGCGCATCACGCCGCCTCCATCGCCTTGCGGCGCAGGCGCGCTTCGGCCTGGATATCGGCGAGCAGCGCCCGCATCCGTGCGAGCACTACGCCGCCGAACAGCAGGGAGAAGCCGATCACGGCGACGAGCAGCGGCACGAGAAATTCAGGGTCGATCGCGCTCTTGCCCATGGTGATGCTGGGCGGCTGGTGGAGCGAGTTCCACCATACGACGCTGCGATTGATGATCGGGATGTTGATCGCCCCCAGCAGACCGAAAATGGCCGGGATGCGAGGCGAGACGCCCTCACGCTCGGCGGCCTGCGCCAGCGCGATATAGGCGAGGTAGAGGAACGCCAGCACAAGCATGCTGGTCAGCCGCCCGTCCCACACCCACCATGTGCCCCAGGTCGGGCGCCCCCAGATCGATCCGGTGGCGAGACAGATGACGGTGAAGACGAGGCCCGGGACGGCAGCGGCCCGCGCCGCGAGCGCGGCCAGCGGATGCCGCCAGACAAGAAAGACGAGACTGGAAATGGCAATAGCGGTCCATCCACCCATGCCGAGCCAGGCCGACGGAACATGCAGGAACAGGATGCGCACCGTCTCGCCCATCAGGCGGTCGGGAGGGACCTGGAACAGGCCCCAGTAAAGCGAGCCCGCCACAAGCAGCAGCCCGCTGCCAAGCAGCAGCGGCGTCAGCCAGCGCGCGAGGGACAGAAAGCGCTTGGGATTGGCGAAACCATGCATCGACTATTACCGTTCAGACCCGCTTTGGCAGCGCTCTCCCGGCGTCGCAAGGGCGCAGTTTCAACGGCCGATGAGTTCCTGCGCCATGCGGTCGGCAACCTGGTCGGGCGAGACGCCGCTGGCGTCGCTTTCCTGCCAGATCTGCTCGAGGCGGCCGGGGATCAGCGCGATGCGCTTGCGCACTTCGTTGATGTCGCAGGGCGCCTTGTCCTTGCGGCACAGATACTCGAGCGTGACCGAGATGATGCCGCCCGCGTTGATGACGTAATCGGGCGCGTAGAGGATGCCGCGCTTCGCCAGCATCGGGCCGTGTTCGGGCCGGCGAAGCTGGTTGTTGGCGCCGCCGGCAACGATCTGGCAATCGAGACGGGCAATGCCCTCATCATCGAGGATCGCACCAAGCGCGTTGGGGCTGAACACATCGCAGGCGACCGACATGATCGCATCGGGCGCAGCCGTTTCCGCGCCGAGTTCCGCAGCCAGAGCTTCGGCGCGGTCTTCGTGGATGTCCGAAAGGGTAAGCTTCGCGCCATCGCGCGCCAGCAAACGGGCAACGCCGCCGCCGACGCTGCCGGTGCCCTGCAGGGCGACATGCACGCCTTCGACGCTGTCCTTGCCCATCTTGTGCTGCACGGCGGCCTTGATGCCGAGGAAGATGCCAAGGGCGGTAAAGGGACCCGGATCACCGCCAGCGGCGTCCTCGCCTTCGACCGGGAGACCCGAGACATGCTGGGTACGCTCGGCAACGGCGGCCATGTCGGCTTCCGAAATGCCGACATCTTCGGCGGTCACGTAACGCCCGCCGAGCCCTTCGACCGCGTCGGCGAAGGCTGCGAGCATTTCCGGCGTCTTGGTCCTGTCCTTGTCCGCCAGGATCACGGCCTTGCCGCCGCCCATGGGCAGGCCGGCCATGGCGTTCTTGTAGCTCATGCCGCGCGACAGGCGCAGCGCATCGCGCATTGCGTCCGCAGGTTCGGCGTAGTGCCAGAAGCGCGTGCCGCCGGCGCCGGGGCCGAGATGGGTGGAATGCAGCGCGATAATCGCCGTCAGACCGCTCTTCGCGTCGCGAACCACCTGAACGAGTTCGTGGTCGTCAAAATCCGCTTCGGTCCAGAAAGCCGTCATGCCGTGCGTGCCCCCAAAGAGCTGTTATGGACGGCAGATGAGGGGAAAAATGGGGCGATCGACGGGGTTCGAACCCGCGACCTCCGGTACCACAAACCGGCGCTCTAACCAACTGAGCTACGATCGCCACATGCCCCCGGAACCGTCCGGGAAGCAGGCCTGATACGCCTCGCGGTGACAGCGTCAACCCGCCCTGCGCAACGGCGCGTGCCTGTTGCACAATGAGCCGGGATTGGGAAGCGAAAAACGCGCATCGGGGCAGTGGACGCAATTTTCTTTCGCGGTTGCCGCCGCTTCGCGGGGCGCTATCACTGGGCGCATGACGGGACCGGGCGAATCTTCGGCAGAGAAACTGCTTTCACACAGCGGCGTGCAGCGTGTGCCGAGCGAGAAGATCGAGCTATTCCAGTTGCGCGACTTCGTGCCCGCGGACCTGCGCGAGGAGCTGATCGCGCTAATCGAACAGGACCGGCGGCCCTCCACCCTCGCCGATGCGGGCGATGACCGCTATTTCCGCACCAGCGAGACCTGCGACCTGTCTGCCGATGAGCCCGCAGTGCAACGGCTCGAAGCGCTGTTCGAGGCGCTGAACGGGATCGACAGGGCCCATGGCGAGCCGGTCCAGGGCCAGCGCTATGATGTCGGGCAGGAGTTCAAGGCGCACTGCGACTACTTCAATCGCGGCGGGCAGGATTGGGAAAAGTATTGTTCGGTCGCGGGCCAGCGGACCTGGACCTTCATGGTCTATCTAAACGATGTCGAGGCCGGCGGCGCGACACGGTTCAAGGCAGTCAAGAAGACCTTCCAGCCCGAGGCGGGAAAGCTGGTGTGCTGGAACAACATGCGCCCCGACGGGAGCGAGAATCCCAACACGCTTCATCACGGCATGAAAGTGCGCAAGGGCCTGAAATACGTGATCACGAAATGGTACCGCGAGAAGGAATGGGGCTGGTGATGCTCAAGGCTGGCGATGTGCACGAAGGCGGATGCCATTGCGGCACGGTACGCTTCCGCTTCACTGTCCCCGAAGACCCCGTGGTGCGCCGCTGCAACTGCACCATCTGCGGGATGAAAGGCGTCGTCATGTTCGACGTACCCATCGCCTCGCTCGAAATTCTGGAAGGCGAGGATGCGCTGACCCTCTACACCTTCGGCACGGGGGCTGCGAAGCACCACTTCTGCTCGAAATGCGGCATCCACCCGTTCCACCAACTTCGCTCGGAACCCGATCACTATGGCGTCAATTTCGCCTGCATCGACGGGATGACGATCTACGACATGGACGAAGTGCGCGTTTTCGACGGGCAGAACCACCCTGCCGACGGGGGCGAAGACCGCTACGTCGGTGTGATGCGCTATGTCCGGGAACCGGATTGATCCACATCAACTCCCCGCGCCTTGCCCTGTGATAGCGGTTCCTCAACGCAAATAGCATCGGGGATCGAGGAATGACCGATTACAGCGCCATGCGCACCCAATTGCAGACCCGCCTTGCGGACCTGCTCGGCCGCGCCGAAGTCATCGAAGACGACCTGCGCCAGCCACTTGATGCCGATTTCAGCGAGCAGGCAGTCGACCTGTCCGACGACGAGGCCCTGGAAGGGATCGACGAGGTGCTGCGCACGGAGATCGGGCAGATCCGCCTGGCGCTGCTGCGTATCGAAAACGGCAGCTACGGCATATGCAGCCAGTGCGGCAATCCGATCTCGCAAGGACGTCTCGAGGCGCGCCCGATTGCCACGCGCTGCATCGACTGCGCATCCTGACCGGAACGCAAAAGGGCGGCCCCGCAGGACCGCCCTTCGAAAAGCCAGCGTGGCTTGCCGCTCTTACTTCTTGAGCGAGAGGCCGCCGAAACGCTTGTTGAAGGCTGCAACGCGGCCGCCTTCCTGAATCTGCTTGGTGCCGCCGGTCCATGCCGGGTGGCTGGTCGGGTCGATATCGAGCTGCAGCGTATCGCCCTCGCTGCCCCAGGTGGAGCGCGTCTGGAATTCGGTGCCATCGGTCATCTTGACCGTGATCATGTGATAATCGGGGTGACCTTCGGTCTTCATTGTAAGCGTCCTCTTAGCCTCGGAACGGTTCCGACCGGTCCAGCTGTTGTGTGGAGAAGGCGCGCGCATAGCGGCGAGCGCAGGGATTGGCAACCTTATTCGGGGGCGTCGGCGATCATGGCGGTGAACTGCACCTCGCAGGTCACCTTGCCGTCGACGCTGGCCTTGCCGGCAAACTTGCACACGCGGGCGCGCTTCTGGACGAACTCGGCTTCGAGATCGAGCAGCACACCGGGTGTGACCGGAGCGCGGAACTTCGCGTTCTCGATCGCCATGAAATAGACCAGCTTGCCCGAGCCTGCGAGACCGAGGCTTTCCACCGCGAGCACGCCGGCGGCCTGAGCCAGCGCTTCGATCTGGAGCACGCCGGGCATGATCGGCGCGCCGGGGAAATGCCCCTGGAAGAAATCCTCGTTGAAGCTGACCGCTTTGACCGCGTGGATGCGCTCGTCGACGACGAGCACTTTCACGCGGTCAACCAGCAGCAGGGGATAGCGATGCGGAAGGCGCTTCAGCACCTCGACAACGTCGAAACCGGTCTCGCTCATGCCCCTGCTCCCGATAGTGCGATTAGCGGCCGGTCGGCTGCTGGGTCTGTTGCTGCTGTTGCTGCTGCTGGGCGGCAGCCTGGCGCTGTGCAACGCCGAGCAGGACCTGCGAAACGGTCTGCTGGGTCTGCAGCGATTCCTGGCGCGGGCGCCAGCCGGCCGGCGGGGTGATCTGCACGCTCGGCATACGCTGGTTCATCGTCGCAACCAGGTCGTTGGTCACGTTCAGCGTGTCCGGACCCCACTGGATGGCTTCCGGCGTCAGGAGGAGCTGGATGCCCTTCTGCTGGATGACCTGCTGCTGGACGTTGTTGTAGTCGTTGATCAGCTGCTCGATGGCGTAGGTCTGCGCGAGCACGATCGGCTGCGAGATCTGTGCGAGCTGCTGCTCCTTCTGCTGGAGCTGCTGCACGACACCGGCATTGGCCTGGGCTTCGGCCTGCGTGACCTGACCGTCGTTGTTGGTATCGAGGCTTTGCTGCAGCGTGGCCATTTCCTGGCGCAGGGTGACGGCCTGCTGGATCTGCGTCGCGTACTGCTGGTCGATCTGCTGGTAGGCGTTGATGCGCGCCTGGCTGCGCACGATCACGGCTTCCGGGCTGCTGGTGGCGATGCCCGAAACCTGGGCTGCGGCAGGCGTTGCAATGGCGGCCGTGCCGGCAAGTGCGGCCGCGGCGATGGTCTTGGCAAAGAGGTTCATTAGAAAGACGTTCCTACGTTGAAGGAGAAGAGTTTGGTCTGGTCGCCCAGCTGGCTTTTCAGCACATGCGAGAGGTCGATCCGGAACGGACCGAAGGGCGAGTTCCAATTCACGCCGACACCCACCGAAACGCGGGGCGACGGGCTGTCACCGACAAACACTTCACGGAAGAAGGTGCCGGGGAAAATGCTCGGGTTGTTGGGCGTGCCATCAGGCGCAGTCGCGTTGGGCACGAGTTCAAGGATCGGATTGCCATCGGCATCCGTGCCCAGCTGTTCGAACAGCAGGTTGCCGTCCGCATCGCTACGCTGCACGCCGTTCGGAAAGTCCTGCAGGAGCGGCGGCGTCACGTTGAACAGCGAACCGACATCGAGGAAGATCGACGGGCGCAGGCCGAGTTCGCGGGCACCGCTGCCCAGCGGAATCTCGATCTCGGCGCGGCCGAGGTAGTAGGCGCGACCACCGATGGCGTCATCGACGCGGGCGTCCTGCGCCAGCGCGTCTTCGACCGTCTGCGACACCAGCGGCGTGCTGGGATCGCCATCGTCGTCGAAGTAGTTGAGGCGCACGATGCGCGGGCCGACGCCGCGAATGTCGAAGCCGCGGATCTGCGGCTCGCCCAGGAAGAAGCGATCCGTCAGGCGCACTTCGTCCTGACCGGCAGGGACGTTGCTTTCGAGCCCCTTGATCCAGCCTGCTTCGCCCGTAACCGAGAAGATGAAGCCGCTGCCCAGCGGCCAGTACTTGCCGCCACGCAGGCGCGAGCGGATGTACTTCACGCTGCCGCCGAGGCCAGCGAATTCGGTCGTCCAGCTGAAGGTTTCGCCGCGCGTCGGGCGCAGGCGGCTGTCGAGCGTGTTGTAGTTGAAGGTGAGGCCGAGGATCGAGCTCGTGCGTTCGCCGATCGCTTCGCACAGGAAGCGGCTTGCCAGCAGCGGGTCGCAGGTCGCGATGCCGTCGCCGTCGCGGTCGGAGAAGTAGATCGACTCGTCGAGCGACACTTCATCGTAGTTGAACGTATAGCTGGCGATCGCACTGATGTATTCGGTCAGCGGCACACCGGCGCGCAGCGAAAGACCCGTGGTCGACTGTTCGAATGTCGTATCGCGGTCCGCGCTGCGCGGGTTGAAGTTGTTGAGATCGCGGCGGTAGATATCGACACCGGCCGAGATGTTCCGGTCGAACACATAGGGTTCGGTGAAGCTCACCTGCGCCGACTGCGAGAAGCGCGAATAGTTGAGGCTGAGGCCGATGGTCTGGCCGCGGCCGCGGAAGTTGCGCTGGCGGATCGAGCCGGCGAGGATGAAGCTTTCCAGGCTCGAGAAACCGGCCGAAAGCTGGAGTTCGCCGGTCGCCTGCTCTTCCACGTTTGCTTCGAGGACGATCCGGTCGGGCGCGCTGCCTTCGACCTGGTTCACCTCGAAGTTTTCCTGGAAGAAGCCGAGCGAGTTGATGCGCGCGGTCGAACGGGCAACCGACAGCGAGTTGAAGGCATCGCCTTCCGCAATACGGAACTCGCGGCGCACGACCTTGTCCTGCGTCAGCGTGTTGCCGTTGACGTCGATCCGCTCGACGTAAACGCGCGGCGCCTGGCGCAGGACAAAGGTGACGTCCATCGTCAGGTCGTCCTGGTTGCGCGAGAACTGGGGTGCGACATCGGCAAAGGCGTAGCCGAAGGTACCGGCCAGCTCGGTCAGCTGTTCGACCGTGTCCTCAACCAGCTTTGCGTCGTACCAATCGCCGCCTTGCATCGGCAGGCGCTGGGTCATGGCGTCGTCGTCGAAATCGCGCAGCTGCGAATCCACCGCAACTTCGCCGAATTTGTAGCGCTCGCCTTCCTCGACCACGTAGGTGATGATGAAGTCGCGCTTGTCCGGCGTCAGTTCGGCCACAGCCGAAATCACGCGGAAATCGGCATAGCCTTCGGTCAGGTAGAACTGGCGCAGCTTCTGCTGGTCGAACGCGAGGCGATCGGGGTCGTAGCTGGTGTTCGAGCTGAGGAAGCTGGTGATACGGGCCTGCTTGGTGACCATCTCACCGCGCAGCTCGCCATCCGAGAAGGCCTCGTTGCCGATGATGTTGATCTGGCGGACCTTGGACTTCGGCCCTTCGCTGATCTCGAACACGATATCGACGCGGTTCTGCGACAGCTCGACCATCTTCGGCTCGACAGTGGCAGCAAAGCGGCCCTGGCGCTTGTAAAGCTCGATGATGCGGGCCACGTCCGCGCGCACCTTGGAGCGCGTGAAGATCTGGCGCGGAGCCAGCTTGATCTCGGGCAGGATCTTGTCGTTCTTGAGGCGGCGGTTGCCCTCAAGGATGATGCGGTTGATGACCGGATTCTCGACAATGTTGATGACCACATTGCCGTTGTTGTTGATCACGCTGGCGGTCGAGAACAGCTCGGTCGCGTAGAGGTCCTTGAGGACTTCGTCGCCGGCGGCCTGGGTCCAGGCGTCGCCCGGGCGCAGTTCGATGTAGGACAGGATCGTCTGCGGCTCGAGGCGCTGCGCGCCGCTGACCGCGATGGTCTGCACGATTTCCTGCTGGATCACCGGGGCAGGAGCCGGAGCCGCCGGTTCGGCGCCTTCCTCGTCCTGGGCGAAAGCGAGGCCGGGCATCCCGGCAAGCATGGTCCCGGCCAGCAGGCCGATCGCCAGACGCGCAGGGGCGTTCTTGCGTCGCGTGGCGGCAGAAGCAAAATCAGTCATCGACAAGGAGATTCCCGTCCTCGTTTGCATTACAGCAGATCCGGCTGTCGCAGCCCCGATCCGGCGTCAGGCCACACTGTGCGAGGCGGCCATGCCGTCCCCTGCCCCATGCGCCTTTACCAATCAAGCTTTGCTGCGGCGAAATGCCGGTATCCCGCTCCCTTTCCCCGGCTAATTCCCGAAAACGGGAAGCGTCGCCAGATCGTTGATCGTGACGAACACCATCAGCATGAGCACGAGAGCCACGCCGGCGCGGTACGCCACTTCCTGACCGCGCGGACCAATCGGCTTCCGGCGGACTGCTTCAGCCGCGTAAAAAGCCAGGTGCCCGCCGTCGAGAGCCGGGATTGGCAGGAGGTTGATGAATGCCAAGTTAAGCGAGATCAGCGCGACAAAATTGATGAACGCCAGCGCGCCTAGGCTGAGCTGCTCGCCGGAGAACTTGGCAATCTTGACCGGCCCGCCGAGCTCCTGAACCGAACGCTCGCCAGTGAAAATCTGGCCGATGCCGGTGACCATCATGTCGACGATCCCGATCGAGTGGTCGACCGCCAGGCCCAGCGAGGAGACGATGCCCTGGGGTTCGAACTCGAACCCGGCTGCGCCCGAGGCAATTCCGATGAGGCCCACCTTGGAAACGTTGCCGAAATCGTCTTCCATCTCGACGCTGCGCACGGGCACCGGAATGATCTGCTCCGCTCCGTCGCGCTCGACCGTGATGTCGAGAGTGCGACCGGGATAAAGCATGATCGCGTTCTGGACGTCGCGGAACTCCTCCATCACCTCGCCTTCGACCGCGACGATGCGGTCGCCGATCTCGATACCGGCAGCCCGAGCAGGCGAAATTTCCGCAAACTCGGCAACCGTAAGCTGCGCGTCCAGATCGGTCGGGACGGGCTTGCCGTAGAAGGCAAAGAAGCTCGCGAAGATGGCAAGGGTCAGAAGTATGTTCGTGGCCGGACCCGCGAACACGATCAGCGCGCGCTTCCACAGCGCGGCGTGGTGGAAGCTCCCGTTGCGCTCTTCGGGCGAGGCCTGGGCCACCGCATCGGCATCGGGAATGCTGGCCGGGTTCATGTCGCCCTTGAATTGGACATAGCCGCCCAGCGGCAGTGCGGAAAGTTTCCAGCGCGTGCCACGTTTGTCGGTGAAGCCCCAGATTTCCTTACCGAAACCGACGGAGAAAGCCTCCGCCTGGACGCCAAACCAACGGCCGACCAGATAATGTCCAAGCTCGTGAATGGTGACCAGCGGGCCCAGCAGCAGCGGGAAGCCGAGCACATAGTAAAGCCAGAGGGGCAGGTTCAGGTCCACGGGTTATGCAGGCTCCAGAATTCGGGTTGCGCGGGCGCGCGCTTCTTCATCAACGCGCAACACCTCTTCAAGGGTCCTCGGGGCTGCGGGCAGCTCGCCCTGGTCGAGGACACTCTCGACCAATATCGCAATCCGGCTGAACGCAATCTTACGATCGAGAAACGCGGCAACTGCAATCTCGTTGGCGGCGTTGAGAACGGCCGGGGCCGCCCCGCCCGCTTCGGCCGCCTCGCGGGCGAGACGGGTCGCCGGGAAGCGCTCTTCATCGGGATGGAAAAAGGTCATCTCGCCAATCGCCGGCAGGTCGAGCGGCGCCATCGGCGTATCCATGCGCTTGGGCCAGGCAAGGCAGCTGGCAATCGGCACCCGCATGTCGGACGGGCCGAGCTGGGCGAGCGTGGAGCCATCACGGTATTCGACCATCGAATGGATCACGCTTTGCGGGTGAACCACGATACGGATCTTGTCGAGGCCGACCGGGAACAGGTGATGCGCCTCGATCAGTTCGAGGCCCTTGTTGAACATGGTTGCGCTGTCGACGCTGATCTTGGCACCCATGTCCCAGTTGGGATGCGCGATGGCCTGTTCGGGCGTCACGGCGGAGAGATCCTCCACCGTGCGCAAGGGGCCGCCGCTGGCCGTCAGCGTGATCGAGCGCACATCCTCGATCGACCCGCCCTGCAGGCACTGGAAGATGGCGTTATGCTCGCTGTCGGTCGGGAGCAGCGTGGCGCCATGTTTGGTCACCGCGGCGGTAAGGACTTCGCCGGCCGAAACCAGCGCCTCCTTGTTGGCGAGTGCGATGGTCCCGCCCTGCTCTACCGCGGCCATGACCGGGCCCAGCCCCGCGCAGCCGACGATCGCAGCAACGGTCATGTCGACCGGGCGCCCCGCCGCTTCACACAGAGCTCTGCGACCCGCAGCCGCTTCGATACCGCTTCCCGCCAGCGCTTCGCGCAGCGCAGCGAGGTGCCGGTCGTCCGCAACGACGGCTACGCTCGCGCCGAATTCGCGCGCGGCGGCTGCCAGCTTCTCCACATTGGAGTTCGCCGTCAGCACCTCGACCTTCCAGTCCGCAGCGTTGCGCCGGATGAGGTCGAGCGTCTGCTCGCCCACCGACCCCGTCGCGCCAAGGACCGAAATAGTGCGCATCAGGCCGCAGCCCCGAGGACGCCGCCAGCCAGCAGGATCACGGGGATCATGCCGTCCACGCGGTCAAACACACCGCCGTGGCCGGGAATGAGGCGCGAGCTGTCCTTCACGCCCGCCTTGCGCTTGAGCCAGCTCTCGAAGAAATCGCCCGCCTGCGCTGCAACCGCCGTCGCCGCGCCCATGGCGAGGATCTGAACCAGCTCGGCGCCATCGAAGAAGGTCGTCGTATCGCCGGAGATCGAACGTGCGGCGACATAGATGAAACCGGCCAGCCAGACGGTTGCGCCGATAACGCCGCCCAGCAGACCCGCCCAGGTCTTCGACGGGCTGATCGATGGAGCAATCTTTGGGCCGCCCAGCGCGCGACCGGTGAAATAGGCGAAGACGTCCACAAACACGACCGCGCCGACCACACCCACAACGATGAACACCGGAAACCGCGAGAGGACGACACCCGCAAGGCCGATGTAGACAGCACCTGCTAGCAGTCCGGCGAGGCGGAAAGGCACGTTCTGCGTCGCTTTGACGACCAGCAGCAGGAATTCGATGAAGGTGGCGAGGATGACCGCAGCGATAAACCATGTGAACCAGGGATCGCCTGCCACCAGCGCCCCGACCGCAATTGCAACCATGACCAGCGCGGATACGATGCGTACCGGCAGGTCGGATGTCTTCGATTGCGGCTTTGCCGCCTCAGCTGTCTCAGCGTCCGCCAAATCGCCTCTCCCTATCCGCGAAATCGGCCAATGCGCGCTTCAGGTGGTCGGGCGTGAAGTCCGGCCACAGCACGTCGATGAACAGCATCTCCGCGTAAGCCGCCTGCCACAAGAGAAAATTCGACAGGCGCACTTCACCGCTGGTGCGGATCAACAGGTCGAGCGGGGGGAGCGAGGCGGTGTAGAGGTGACGTTCGAGCGCGGCTTCGTCGATCTCACCCTCGGCGGCGGCCTTGCGCGCCGCCTGCACGATTTCCGCTTGCGCGCCGTAATTGAGCGCGACGGCAAGGGTCCGCGAGCCGCCCGAGGTTTTCTCGAGCGCGTCTTGAAGCATGGCGACAATATCGGGCGCAAGGCCCTGCCAGTCACCCAGGATATGGAGCTTCACGTCGTTGGCGATGAATTCGGGCAAGTCCGATTTGATGAACTTGCGCATGAGGTTCATCAGGTCGTCGACCTCTTCCTCGGGCCTCTTCCAGTTCTCCGAGGAGAACGCATAGAGCGTCAGGCATTCGATCGAGGTGTCCTTGATGCTGCGCACGAGCGCGCGCACGGCCTCCACACCCTTGCGGTGACCCATGGCGCGCGGCAGGTGCTTGCGCTTCGCCCAGCGGCCGTTGCCATCCATGATGATGGCCACATGCCGGGCGTGCTGTTCCTCCCCGCTCATTCTCGCGCTCCCAGCCCCTGCCGCCTTACTGGGCCAGGATTTCCTGTTCCTTCTTCGCCACCGCCGCGTCGCATTCGGCGACGTACTGGTCGGTCAGCTTCTGGACTTCGGCTTCGCCGCGCTTTTGTTCGTCTTCCGAGATTTCCTTCTTCTTCTCGTCTTCCTTCAGCGCTTCCATGCCGTCGCGGCGCACGTTGCGGATCGCGATCTTGCCCTTCTCGCCATATTCACCGGCGAGCTTGGCGAGGTCCTTGCGGCGCTCTTCGGTCAGGTCCGGCATCGGCAGGCGCACGTTCTGGCCGTCGATCATCGGGTTGAGGCCGAGATTGGCCTTGGCGATGCCCTTTTCCACCGCGGTGACGTTGGCCTTGTCCCACACCTGCACGCTCAGCATGCGCGGTTCGGGCGCACTGACGGTAGCAACCTGGTTCAGCGGCATCATCGAGCCGTAAACTTCGACCACTACGGGATCGAGCAGGCTGGTGTTGGCGCGGCCGGTGCGCAGGCCCGCAAGATCGCCCTTCAGGCTCTCGACGGCGCCCTTCATGCGGCGCTCGATGTCGGCTTTGTCGTACTTGGCCATGGCGGCTTCCTCTGTCTTGTCTCGTCTGGTCTTAGTTCTTTACGATCGTCTGGGTGCCCTCACCCGCGATGACCCGGGCAAGGTTGCCCTTTTCGCGGATCGAGAACACGACGATCGGAATGTCGTTGTCGCGGCACAGCGCCACGGCGCTTGCGTCCATCACCTTGAGGTTGTCGGCCAGCACCTTGCCATAGGACACGGTGTCGTAGCGCGTCGCATCGGCGTTCTTTTTCGGATCGCTGTCGTAGACGCCGTCGACGCTGGTACCCTTGAGCAGCGCGTCGCAGTTCATTTCGGCGGCGCGAAGGGCCGCGCCGCTGTCGGTGGTGAAATAGGGTGCGCCGACGCCCGCTGCGAAGATCACGATGCGGCCCTTTTCAAGGTGGCGCTCCGCGCGGCGGCGGATCACCGGTTCGCACACCTGGTCCATCTGCACCGCGCTCTGCACACGGGTCTGGACGCCGAGCTGCTCGAGCGCGCTCTGCATGGCGAGCGCGTTCATCACGGTCGCGAGCATACCCATGTAATCGGCCTGCGCGCGGTCCATCCCCTGCGCTGCGCCCGCCATACCGCGGAAGATGTTGCCGCCGCCGATCACGAGGCAGATTTCCAGCCCCGTTTCCTTGGCCGCTTTCACTTCCTTGGCAAGCTCCAGTACGAAGGCCGGATCGATCCCGAACTGCTGGTCGCCCATGAGGACTTCGCCCGAAAGCTTCAGGAGAACACGTTTCATCGTCGAAAAGGGCATGGAGTCTCGCTTCCGTGAGGTTTGCGCGGCCTTAGAGCGCATGGGGGCCGATGCCAAGGGGAGACGGCGCCATCCGTCAACACGTAGTCACCGGCCTTTCAACCCTCCAAAACGAAAACAGCCGCTGAACCGAAGTCCAGCGGCCATTCCCGAATTCAAGCGAATCTCGGAGTAGTTTCACCGAGAGGTGCAGCTACGCGTTCAAAGGACTAAAGTTCCAGTCCTTTTTTACACATAGTGCACAAGTATTAGCCGGCGACGGCGGCAGCGACTTCAGCGGCGAAGTCGGCTTCTTCCTTTTCAATGCCTTCACCAAGCTGGAAGCGGACGTAGTCCACCAGCTCGACCTTGGCACCGACGTCCTTGCCGGCCTGCTCGACGACCTGCGCGATGGGGGTCTTGTTGTCCATCACGAAGATCTGGCTGAGCAGCGCGTTTTCCTTGGCGTACTTGGCGATCGCGCCTTCCACCATCTTTTCCTGGACGTTTTCGGGCTTGCCGCTTTCGGCAGCCTTTTCCTTGGCGATCGCGCGCTCACGCTCGATCACGTCGGCGTCGAGGCCTTCGGCGGTCAGGGCCTGCGGGAAGGCGGCGGCGATGTGCATGGCCAGCTTCTTGCCCAGCTCTTCAAGCTTGGCGGCGTCGCCTTCGCTTTCGAGAGCGACGAGCACGCCGATCTTGCCGAGGTCACCGGCAACCGCGTTGTGCATGTAGGGGACGATCACGCCGTTGGTGACCGTCACGGTCTTCATGCGGCGAACCTGCTGGTTTTCACCGATGGTCGCGACGTTGTCGGTCAGCTTGTCGGCAACGGTGCCGCCATCGGGGTAGGCCGAAGCCTTGAGCGCGTCGACATCGTCGCCCGAAACCGTCAGCGCGACCTGGGTGGTCTTGCGCACGAAGTCCTGGAACTTGTCGTTCTTGGCGACGAAGTCGGTTTCCGAGTTCACTTCGACGGCAACGCCCTTGGTGCCTTCGACGGCAACGCCGACAAGACCTTCGGCCGCGGTGCGGCTCGACTTCTTCTGGGCCGTTGCGAGACCCTTGGCGCGCAGCGCGTCGACTGCGGCTTCGATATCGCCATTGGCGCCTTCGAGGGCCTTCTTGGCGTCCATCATGCCTGCGCCGGTCTTCTCGCGCAGGGCCTTAACGTCAGCAGCAGTGAATGCAGCCATGATAGTATCCTTCTTGGTTCAATGTGCGGGCACCGGGCCTGCCTCGGGGGGAAGCGGCCCGGCGCGTATCTCCGCTTTGTGACGGGCGCGTGATGGCGCCCGGTCACAGGAGGGTTTGGCTTAGGCCGCCGCGGTTTCTTCCGGCGGGTTTTCCATGGCGCCGACATCGGCACCCGAATCCTGCACGCCCTCACCCTTGCCGCTCTTGGCAGCTTCGGCGACGGCTTCGCAGTACAGGCGGATGGCGCGCGCGGCGTCATCGTTGCCCGGGATCGGGAAAGCGATGCCTTCGGGATCGACGTTGGTGTCGAGCACGGCGACGACCGGGATGCCGAGAACGTTGGCTTCCTTGATGGCCAGGTCTTCCATGTTGGCGTCGATCACGAACATCACGTCCGGAATGCCGCCCATGTTGCGGATGCCGCCCAGCGACAGCTCGAGCTTGTCGCGCTTGCGCGTCAGGTCGAGGACTTCCTTCTTGGTCAGACCGGCGGTGTCACCGGCAAGGCGCTCGTCGAGAGTCTTGAGGTACTTGATACGCTCGCTGATGGTCTTCCAGTTGGTCAGCATGCCGCCCAGCCAGCGGTGGTTGACGTAGTGCTGGCCCGACGACAGCGCGGCTTCGCGGATCGCGTCCTGCGCCTGGCGCTTGGTGCCGACGAACAGCACCTTGCCGCCCGAACGCGCGGTCTGGCTGACGAAGTCGAGCGCACGCGCGAACAGCGGCACGGTCTGCGACAGGTCGATGATGTGGATGCCGTTGCGCGCACCGAAGATGTACGGCTTCATGCGCGGGTTCCAACGGTGGGTCTGGTGGCCGAAGTGCGAGCCGGCCTCGATCAATTGCTGCATCGTGACGGTAGGAGCCGCCATAATCGTATTCCTTTCCGGTTATGCCTCTGGAAAGCTGGAACCCTTGTGCGGAGTTATCCCGCGACGGGCACCGGTATGTGCGCCTTCCATGTGGATTTGCCCGCTCTGGAAGCAGCCGGAAATGGCCGAATCCCGTGCGGACCGCGCGCCTTTAGCGGGGTCCGGAGAGGAAATCCAGACTCGATTCATCGCCAAAAAAGGGAATCTGGGCGCGAAAAGCGCTTGACAGCCGAGAACAAAACAGGAACATTGTTCTCATCGCCGGAACTTCCGGTGGGCAATACGGGTTTTCCACTAGATTTCCCCGGTCTGTCAACACGATTTTCGACAGCCGGGATGGGAGATTTCGAGATGTTCGCACTGTTCCTTACCGGCCTGTTCCTCGCCACTGCGGTGGTTGTTGCAGGCGTGCTTGCCGATGGCGGACTGCGTTGGTGGTCCGCTTTCGGTGCGCTGCGGCGGGAATTGAAGGGCGACGGCGCCCCGCACCTGCCGGCCCTGCGCCCGGCAGCCAGCTATGTCTGTGGATCGCGCCAGGTACCGGCGCGCAGCTGCAGCCAGCGGGTCAGCCGCGCCGCTTGATCCGCGCGTAGCGGAAGAGCGAATAAGGCAGCAGCAGGAAGTAGCCGACGCAGATCGCGCTCAGCGTCCACCAGGGCTCGACAAGCAGCGCCGCCACCATCAATCCGACAAAAGCCAGGACTTCGAGCCGGATGCCGCGGCGCGGGCGCAGCGACGTCCAGCTTGGCGTTGCCATGTTCGAAATCATGAGCAGCGCAATGACAGCGAGCCAGATGCCGACCAGCAGCGGGTTGCGGAACTCCTCGACCCCGGTGGCAATCCATAGATAGAACGGAGCGAAGGCAAGCCCTGCCCCGATTGGTGCAGGAACACCCGTAAGGAAGCCGAGCGATTTGTGCGGCTGGTCGCTCACGTCAATCTGCGCGTTGAACCTTGCGAGGCGCAGAGCGCAGCAGATTGCGAAGGCGAGTGCAGCGAACCAGCCTAGGCGGGGCTCGGCCGAAAGCGACCACAGGAAGATGATGATCGCCGGTGCCGTGCCGAAGCTGAGCGAATCGGCAAGGCTGTCGAGCTCTGCGCCGAAGCGGGACTGCGCCTTGAGCGCCCGAGCAATGCGCCCGTCGATCCCGTCGAGGACGCCCGCAATGATCACGGCGACAACAGCCGCTTCCCACTTCGCGTCGATTGCGAAACGAATGCCAGTAAGGCCGGCACAAAGCGCGCCTGCAGTAATCGCGTTGGGGATCATCGCCCGCAGCGTCAGCGTGCGCGTGCGGCCGCCTTCGGGCTGTTCGTCTTCGGTCGCCTTGGGGCCAAGGCGCGTGTTCTCGTCCGCGTTGGTCGGCGTGCCGCTCACTGCGACACACCCTCGATCAGCTTCTGCGAACCGATCTCGGCAAGGACCGTCTCACCCGCGATAATGCGCTGGCCTAGCAGGACCTTGGAATCGGTGCCGGCGGGCAGATAGACATCCACCCGGCTGCCGAAGCGGATGAGGCCGACCCGCTGGCCCACGCCGACGCTGTCACCTGGCTTGACGAACGGCACGATCCGCCGTGCGACGAGGCCCGCGATCTGGGTAAAGCCGACCTTCAGGCCATCGGTGCGCTCGATCAGGATGTGCTGGCGCTCGTTCTCCTCGCTCGCCTTGTCGAGCCCCGCGTCAACGAAGCTGCCCGGGATGTAGATCACGCGGCGCACCGTGCCCGCGATCGGGGCGCGGTTGATGTGCACATCGAAGACCGACATGAAGATCGAGATGCGGGTGACCTTGCCCGGTTCGAGCCCGGCGTGGCCGGTGCCATCGTCGAGCACCATTTCCTCGGGCGGATCCACCTCTGCAATCAGCGAGACGAGGCCATCGGCCGGGGCAACGATCAGATTGTCGTCCTGCGGCACCACGCGCTCGGGATCGCGGAAGAAGGCAAAGACGCCCAGCGAAAGCAGCAACAGAGGCCAGCCGACGATTTCCCAGTCGAGCCCGACAAGGAAACCGAGGCTGATCACAACGGCGATTACGCCGAACTTGCGCCCCTCCGGATGGATCGGGGGCCACGACCAGCGGACATCGCCGCGGCCACGATTGTCGAGAAGATCACCTGCCATGGGTCGCCACGTAGGCGCAGTTGCCTTTTGTCACAAGGCGCTAAGCGACCTTGCGCACGAACACGGCGCCCGCGGAATAGCCCGCCCCGAAGCTGCAGATCAGGCCGGTGTCGCCGCCAACGAGGTCTTCGCTGTGCTGGTGGAAGGCGATGATCGAGCCGGCGCTCGAGGTGTTGGCGTAGGTGTCGAGCACAGTCGGGCTTTCGTCCGGATTGGCTTCATGGCCCAGGACGCGCTGGGCAATCAGGCGGTTCATTCCGGCGTTGGCCTGGTGCAGCCACAGGCGGCGCAGCCCCTGCGGATCGATGCCGAGCTTCTCCGCTTCGGTCACGATCATCTCGGCCACCATCGGCACGACTTCCTTAAAGACCTTGCGCCCCTCCTGGACGAACAGCTTGTCCTTCTTGCCCTCACCCTCGGGCGACGCGCGGTTGAGGAAGCCGAAATTGTTGCGAATGTTGTTGGAGAACACGGTCTTCAGCTTGGTGCCAAGGATGTCCCAATGCTCTGCCGGCGCGACCGCGGCGTCTTCGACCAGCACGGCCGTGGCGACATCGCCGAAGATGAAATGGCTGTCGCGGTCGCGCCAATTGAGGTGGCCGCTGGTGATCTCGGGGCTAACGACAAGGACGCTCTTGGCGTTGCCCGAGCGGATATAGTCCGCGGCTGTCTGGATACCGAAAGTGGCCGACGAGCACGCCACGTTCATGTCGAAGCCGAAACCGTCGATGCCCAGCTCCTGCTGGATTTCGATCGCCATGGCTGGATAGGGCCGCTCCATGTTCGACGCAGCACAGAGAACCGCGTCGACATCGGCAACATCGCGGCCCGCACGCTCAAGCGCCTGGCGCGCGGCAATCACGCCGATTTCCGCCATCATTGACAGCTGGTCGTCCGAACGCTCGTCCCAGCGCGGCACCATGATTTCCGGGTTGAGGATCGGCTCCTTCGCCATGACATGGCGCGCCTTGATCCCGCTCGCTTTCTCGATGAATTCGACCGAGCTGGGCTGGAGGGCCTCGACCTCGCCTGCCGCAATGGCTTCGGCGTTCTCGGTGTTGAACAGCTCGACATAGCGGTTGAAGCTATCCACCAGCTCTTCGTTGGTGATGGTCTCGCTCGGGGTGAACAGGCCCGTGGAGGAGATGACGGGGCGCCCGGTGAGTTCTGTGTTGTTTGTCATGCGCGCTGACTAGGCCGCCGCGCGGCCGGTCGCAAGACGCTTGCGAACATCGCAACACGGACCGCCATTTGGCCACTTGGCAGTTTCCAGCGCCCGCCCTAGGATTGCGCGAATGAACGAAATGCCGCCTCTCCGCACGACGAATTTTTGCGACGCCTGTTCGATCCGCAACCGTGCAATCTGCGCCGATCTCGACAATGACGAGATTGGCCTTTTGAACGGCATCGGTCGGCGGCGCCGCGTGAGCGCTGGCGAACAGATCCTGTGGGAAGGCGACGAGGCGATCCTGGTCGCCAACGTGATCGAAGGGGTTCTCAAGCTTTCGACCCAAACCGCTGAGGGGAAGGAACAAATCCTCGGTCTGGTTTACCCCTCGGACTTCCTCGGCCGCCCGTTCGGTCAGACGACACCCTACGGCGTTGAAGCACTGACCGATGCGCATATCTGCGTGTTCGAACGCAAGGATTTCGACCGTTTCGCCCGCGAACATCCGCGCCTCGAGCACAAGCTTCTCGAACGCACTCTGGGCGAGCTCGACCGGACGCGCCGCTGGATGCTTTTGCTCGGCCGCATGAACGCCGAAGAGAAGGTTGCCAGCTTCCTTCTGGAGATGGGCGAGCGGCTCGGCACCAAGACGGCCGATGGCGCTATCGTCATCGCCCTGCCCCTCTCTAGGCAGCAGATGGCCGACGTCCTCGGCCTGACGATCGAGACGGTGAGTCGCCAGTTGACGCGCCTCAAGAAAGACGGCGCGATCGAACTGCCTTCGCGGCGTGAAGTAGTACTGATCGACACGGGTGCGCTGGAAGCGCGCGCCGGCTAGGCGTTCCCCTACTTTCCCATCACCGCGCAGATCCGGGCTTCCATGTCCGGGCCGCGCCCTCGCCCTTGCGACACCGCTGAAAACGCGGGGTATGCGTCATCGATCATTGACCGATACGGTCGAGTTTCGAGCTAGCACGGGTTTTGAGGGATGGCGGTGGTGGACAGGGCTGCTATCACTTTACGCTGAGAGAATATTGAATAAGCGACGAATTTTGGAAGGTCCTTCCACGTATTGCCCCCACCGTTGCCCCCGCTAGCTCCCGGTTAAAGCATTGATCGGATGCCGATCGAGTTCGAATCAGTCATTCGGTCTAGAGGATTTTTGGAGTTTCATGACCGTTTGTCTTTTCTTGTCCTGGTATCGCGCATTGATAGCGATACTGGCACCGGTCCAAGCTGCGAAGCCGCTACAATTGCGCCAATTCCCCTGTGGCCGAAGCGCGTAGGGCGGCGGTCACGCGGTTGTCGACTTCGAGTTTCTTGAAGGCGCGTTCCAAGTAGGTGATCACGCTGCTCTCCGTGATCTCGAGGATTTCCGCAATCACTCCATTGCTCTTGCCTTCTGCCACCCAGGCGAGGATTTCACGCTCGCGCGGAGACAATCGCTTCTTGGGCGAAAGCGGCGTGCGCAGGAGCTGGCAATACTGCTGGTGGGCGGCCTGGCAGCACAGCTGCAGGTTGGCCAGATCATCCTCGTCGAAGGCTGGTTTCTCGTGTCCGAACTCGATGGCCACATACCCGTCCCTGCCGAACGGGCCATACGTGGGCAGATGCACCCCGACACCAACGTGCGCATTCACCTGCTCGAGATATTCCCGCTCTGCCTTACTTAGACGCTTGGCAGGCTCGGTCTCATCCCACCACTGCGCGCGACCTTCGGCAAGGACCACCTGGATCGTCGGCTCGACTTTCATCAGTTGGTTCTGCTCGAAGTGGTCGGACCACTCGCGCGGGAAACCCACACAGATGACATTTATGCCGACAGGCTCGAGTGAACCGACAGCCGGAAAATGGTGGTAGGCAACGCCGGTCGCGCCAATCCTTGCCGCAAGGCGCAGGCATGCGATGTTCAAGGCGGCTATCGTGCTGCAGCCCTGTGCCGATCGCCGAAAGCGTGCGGCCGCATCATTGGAAAGCTCCGAGGCGATGTGGCGTGGACCATGCATCAGGCCGCTATACACGCATCAGACGCTTTTTGTCGGAAAGTTGTAGGACAAGGCACCGCGTGGGTTTGGGTGTAGCCCGGTGGTCGGATCGATGGTTCGCATGAAGGCGTCACGGCGGTCAGCCGATACGTGGTCGCGAACCGACTTGGGGGAGCATCACGTGACGCGAACACGACCAATTGCACGCAAGGCCACTGCCCGGCTTGCCGCGCTTCTCGCCGCATCCGCAATGCTGGCGAGCCCGCTTTCCGCCCAACAGTCGCGCTACGAATACTGTCACGAACGGGCTGTCGAATTCTCGGGCTACACCGGCCCCGTGCCAGACAAATACAAGAAGGGCGGCCTGCTCGAAGGCGCTGCCCAAGGCGCAGTGACCAGCGGGATCGGTGCGCTGATCTTCGGGAAGAACAAGAAGGAACGCCGCAAGGCCATTGGCCGGGGTGCAATCTTCGGCGGCATCGTCGGCGCGATCAAGCGCGGCAATGCCAACCGCGAAGAGAAGCGCATCGCCCGCATCTACCGGCTGGAACTGGACGCCTGCATGGGCGCCGCTCAAGGAGACCAATAGTGTTCAAAGTGTTCGCAGCGCTCTCCGCGCTTTCGCTCGCAGCTGCCCCCCTGGCTGCGCAGCCAGCTGATTCACAGACAGCTGCCAATCCTTTTGCGCTAAATTCCGACATCACCGTCGATGTCTCGCAGCTGCGTTGCTGGGACATTGTCACATTGAGCGAGGACGACAGGGCATTCGCAATGGTGCTTGTCTACGGTTTCGCCCAGGGCCAGGCCGGAGCGACGGTTTTCTCGCCGCGCGACATCCAGGTTGCCGTCGTCAACACGATGATGGAATGCGTGGACAAGCCCGATGACCTCGTGCTCGATGTGCTCAAAACGCACCTACCCGGTTAAAGCCGCCCAAGACTGATCAGCACCTGGCTGGCAAATAGTACCGCGAAGGTCACTCCGGCGCTGACCAGCGCCACCACGAACCGACGGCGCTTGCTTTCCCTGAGCGCCGCGACGGCGATCAGCTCGTGGGCCAGCTCTTGGTAGGGATCGGCCTCCTCGGCCGCCTCGATAAGTTGGGTGCTGGACCCATATCGCTCAGGGTGCAGGAACAGGATGTGTTTGTAGGCATCATTGCCTGCGAGCGACTGCGACTTGCGCTTAGGATAGAGCACATAACCGAACAGGACGATGGGCAAGATGACCAGTATCCAAGCCGCGACCACCGTGATGACATTGCCGCTCTCGTTGCTCGACGCGAAGCGCCCGATGTCGCCGATGACGTTAAGCGCGAATATGTAGCCGACGCCGACGATCTGCGCCTTGGTGTCGTAGGTGCGCACTGAGATCTGGGCCTCATCGAGGCTGTCCTTCAGCAAGGCGAAGGTGTGTTCCTTCATCTGTACGCCCCTCGTGTCGGTCAGCCCGGCGGAAAGCCAGCCAGGATTTGCCGGGTTGCTTCTCCGGCAGTGTTGGTCTCTCCTCGCAGCTCGCTGCGCGTAAGATCACGCGTTCCAGCCCCATGCCATACCGGAGCTCGCCGCTCGACGTCGTAGATGTCGATCGAAAGCGTGCCTTCCGTATATTCGCGGTACTGCATGCGCGAGATGGACGGGGTAGCAATCGAAGGCCAGAAGGGGCCGCCCCAGCGCCAGTTCATGCGATTGTTCCAGAACGGATCGATAGCCTCCCGAAACTCGACGTTGTCGCGCGTACCTACGGTGAAGGAAACGGCGAAGTCGGCGTTCTCCATGTCGTCGGTGAAGGTGTAGCCCTTGGCCGACAGGTCCGCGATAATGGCTTCCGCGATGCTTGCCTGTACGGTTGTCGGGACCATGCGATTGCCAAACGCGAGCATCGGCCGGATCCCAGCCCATGAGAAGGTCGAGTACTCACTGAAATTCTGCGCCTGGTCGTAGTCGGTGCTGATCTGTCCAGTGGTTGCGCAGCCTGACAAGGCCAGCGCGCTAGCAGCCACTGCGATTGCAAGAGTCCTCATTCCCATTCTCCCTCTCAATGATCAAAGCGACAAGAAAAACTGGATCAGAAACGCGTTGGCGACATCGACGAAGAAGGCTCCGACGAGCGGCACGATGATAAAGGCGGTCGGTGCCGGGCCATGCGTTTTCGTCACCGCCGACATGTTGGCGATCGCGGTGGGGGTCGCCCCAAGACAAAAGCCCGCAAAGCCCGCCGAAAGGACCGCGGCAAAGTAGTTTTTCCCCATGAGCGGAAAGACCACGAAGAGGATGAACAGCACCGCGACGACCACCTGAGCCGCAAGAATGCCGAACAAGGGCCCAGCGAGGCCAGCCACTTCCCACAGCTGCATCCCCATGAGCGACATGGCTATAAACAGGCCGAGCGATAGGTCGGATATGAGCGCAAGGGCTTTCGAACCCGTTGGCCAGGTGACTGTCTTGAACATGAGAGGGATGGTGTTGGTGAGCAGGATCGCGACCATCATGCAGGACACGAACAAAGGAAGGCGCAGGCCCATCTCGCCAATGGCGAGATTGAGGACGTAGCCGAGGATCATCGCGATATGAATGACGAGGATCGCGCCCATCAGATTGAGGTGAGTGATTGCGGTCTCGTCCTGCTTCTCGCGCTGGATACCGACCAAAAGGTCGCCGTCCGACTCTGGCTTCAAATTGTATCGAGACAGCAGCACTTTCGCGATCGGCCCGCCGAGGAGGCTGGCGATGACCAGGCCTATCGTTGCAGCAGCCACACCGATTTCTAGCGCATTGGCCACGCCCTGCTGCTGCGAAATGGTCGGCGCCCAGGCAATGGCGGTTCCGTGGCCACCTGCCAGCGAGGCGGAGCCGACCAGTACGCCGACACCGCTCGGCTGGCCCATGGCAGCGGCTGCGGCGTAGCCCACACCGTCCTGCAGTGCGAGATAGGCCAACGTCAGGCCGAGAAATATCAGCAAGGGTTTGCCGCCTGCCAGAAGCTGGGCGAAGCGTGCGTTTATCCCGATCGTCGTGAAGAAATAGACGAGGAATACGTCGCGCGCGTAGAGGCTGAACTCGACCTCGAAATCAAACGCCAGATAGGCGAACAGGCCGAGCAGCGAGGCAACGATCCCACCGGTGACCGGCTCCGGGATGTTGTATTTCTGCAGGAAGCCGATCCGCTCGGTGACCTTGATGCCCACGAACAGGACGATGATCCCGAGCGTGAGCGTTACGAAGTTGTCGAGCTGCAGCGTGTTGGCGTCGAGGAATTCCATTAGACGCTACTGCTCCGGCTCGACGGCGATCGGGGTCGCGTTTCGCCAGTCGCCGCCCAGCGCGAGGCTCAGCTCGACATACTGGTTCAGTTGCGCGCGCTTGATTGCGAGCAGGCTGCTCTCAGCGCCGAAAACCCGCTGCTGCGTCCCGAGCACATCGAACAGGTCGATCTCGCCTTGGCCGAACTGGAGGTTGGAGAGGCGCAGCGCGTTGCGCGAGCGGGCGACCGAGGTTTCCAGAGCCTCGCGCCGGGTCCGCAGGAAGACGCCGCGATCCAGCGCGGACTCGACCTCGGTGAAGGCATTGATCGCCGTGTCGGCATAGATTGCCGCAGCCGCATCGACATCCGCCTGCGCGATATCGACCTGCGCATCCAGGGCGCCGCCCTGGAAGATCGGGGCGAGCAGATTGCCGGCCAGCGTCCAGGCGAGGTTGACCGGATCGAGGATATTCTCAAGCTGCGCCGACGACCCACCGACCGAGGTCGAGAGCGACAGGCTCGGCAGTCTTGCTGCGCGTGCTACCGACAGGGAGTTGAGAGCGGCGGCGACATCGCGCTCGGCAGCGATGACATCAGGGCGCCTTTCAAGCAGCTGCGAGGGCAGTCCCGCCCCCGGAGGTGGCGGGACACCGGGCAGGTTCTCTGCTGTCTCGAGAAGACCTGCAGGATAGCGGCCCACTAGCGCCTCTAGGGCACGCAGCGCCTCGATTTCGCCGTTGCGCGCTGCCGCAAGGCTGTCGCGGGCGGATTGCAGGTCAGCTTCTGCGAGTGAAGTGTCGTATTCGGAGGCAAACCCGTAGCGGAAACGAAGGTTCACGATCCTTACGATTTCCGTCAGCGCATCGACGATCCCGGCAGCGACATCGGCCTGTTCGCGGGACTCGATGACGAGGAAATACGTCCGCGCAACCGAAGCTGCGATCGAGTACTGGGCGAAGATATAGTCTGCTTCGGCAGCCTGCGCGCTGGCGATAGCTGCGGCCTCGCCAGCCGCGATGCGGCCCCACAGGTCGACCTCGTAAGAGACCTGCAGCCCGACGCCGAAGCGGTTGCCGCTGCCCGGGCCTTCGAAGACTTCGGTACGTGCGGCATCGGCCGACAAACCGACCGACGGGAGAAGCGGCGCCCCGGCCTGGCGCGCAAAGGCATTGGCGCGTCGCACGCTTGCCGCAGCGGCCTGCAGGTTTCGGTTGTTGCGCTGCGCTTCCTCGACGAGCGCGGTCAGGACGGGATCGTTGAACGCGGCGATCCAACCGACATCGACCGGTCCGACCCGCTCGCGAACCGAAGTCCACTGATCGGGCACCGGCGGAACGCTTTCGGCAGCGAGAGCTTCTGCGCGCTCGTCGTTCACGGCCCGCACGGTGCTGCATCCGGCGAGAAGGGTCGCCATCGCGACAGCGGAGACGAGCTTGAAGGGAGGCTTGCTCATGCGACCGCTCCTTCGATGGGTTCGACCGGATCGTTGGTGGGCGGTGTGTCCTTTGCCGTCTCATCGGAGGTGATGCCGAAGGCCTTGGCGTAGAACACCGGCAGGATGATCAGCGTCAGCACCGTGGCAAAGGTCAGACCGAAGACGAGCACGACCGCCATCGACTTGAAAAACGCGTCGAGGAACAGCGGAATGACGCCCAGCACGGTGGTCAGCGAACCCATCATCACGGGCCTGACACGGCTAGCTGCGGAATCGAGTACGGCGTCGAAGCGCGGTTTGCCCTCGGCTATCTCCAAATCCATCTGGTCGACGAGGACGATCGCGTTCTTGATCAACAGGCCTGACAGCGAAAGCAGGCCGAGGATCGCCATGAATTCCATGGCCGTGTTGGTCAGGAGCAGACCGAACACCACACCGATGAGGGCGAGCGGGACGATCAGCCAGATGACGAGCGGCTGCTTCAACGCATTGAACAGGACGATCACCGTCAGGACCATCGCGAGGAAGCCGAGCGGCAAGGTGCCAGCAAGGCTCTCGTTCGCTTCGGCACTGTCGCCGAACTCGCCGTTCCATGTCAGCGCGTAGCCGTCGGGCAGCGGGATGTCCTCGATCTGCGGGCGCAGGCGTTCGAACAGGTCCGATGCCAGCTCGCCCGGCAAGGGGTCGGCCTGGGCGTTGATGGTCCAGACCCGGTCGAGGCGGCGCAGCTTCGCGTTTTGCCAGACGGTCTCGAAGCCATCGACGACTTCCAGGATCGGCACCGCACGGCCCGACGCCTGGCTGAATATCTGCACACCGCGGAGCGAGGCTTCGTCGAGACGCTCGCGGGCAGGTGCGCGGACGATGATGCGGATCAGCTGATCGCCTTCACGATAGACACCGACGTCCCGGCCCGAGAAATTGGTCCGCAGTGCATTGGCGAGGTCCTCGCGCGAGATGCCAAGGCGGCGCCCGCTGTCTTCGTCGTACTGGACCTCGACCACGCTTACCGGCTGGCGCCAGTCGTCCTTGATCGAGATAGCGCCCCCATCGGCGGCCATGATGCCCTTGGCCCGGTCCGCCAGCTCGCGCAGGACGGTTGGGTCGGGACCGGAGAATTCGGCTTCGACCTTCGAGCCACCGCCCGGGCCAAGCTGGAACTGCCAGACCTTGGCCTGCGCGTTGGGGAAGTTGCCGTCGATGTGGTTCTGGATCTGCGGCAGCAGGTCCGCGATCACGTCGTAGCTCTCGGTCTTGATAAGGAACTGGCCGTAGGCCGAGTTCGGCGATTCCGGAGAATAGACGAGCATGTAGCGCAGCGTTCCCTGCCCCACGAGCGTCTTGACCCCTTCGACACCCTCCAAGCCTGCGAGATAGCCCTCGAGTTCGCGCATATTCGCATTCGTGACCGAGATGTCGGTGCCTTCCGGCATCGTGAAATCGACCACGATTTGTGGACTGGTGGACGGCGGGAAGAACCCTGCCTTGACGAAATTGAAGCCCACGATCGCCAAAGCGAACAGCGCAACCACGCCGATGATGGCCTTGTTCGCATTCGCCATGACCTTTCGC
The DNA here is from genome assembly GCF_019448255.1 of Qipengyuania flava. Taxonomy (NCBI): domain Bacteria; kingdom Pseudomonadati; phylum Pseudomonadota; class Alphaproteobacteria; order Sphingomonadales; family Erythrobacteraceae; genus Qipengyuania; species Qipengyuania flava. Next base: position 1,312,572 of record NZ_CP080410.1, on the reverse strand, counting down.
ATGAAGTCGCGATACTTGCCGAAGAACGGATGCTCGGGCTTGGGCTCGGCATCTCCGTCGCTTTCCTGGAACAGAAGGTCTGCAAACAGCGGCACGGCGGTGATCGCGAAAACCCAGCTGAACAGCAGCGAAATCATCACCACCCAGAACAGGTCGCCGGTAAACTCCGCGGTCGCCCCCGGAGCGAAGCCGATCGGGGCAAAGGCGATGATGCCGACAAGCGTACCTCCGAACAGCGGCCATTTGGTCCGCTGGACAATCTCTTTGGCGATATCGAGCTTCTTGCGGCCTTGCTGCGTCCCAACGAGAATGCCTTCGGTCACCACGATGGCGTTGTCGACGAGCATGCCGAGAGCGATGATCAACGCGCCGAGCGAAATGCGGTGCATGGGGATGCCCCAGACATACATCACCGCCAGTGTCGCAGCGATTGTCACGATCAGTGTCGCTCCGATGATGATGGCAGAGCGCAGGCCCATGAAGAAGAACAGCGTGACGAGGACAATCACCAGTGCGGCGATCACGTTGACCGCGAAATTGGAGACGGCCTCGGTCGTTACCTTGCCCTGATGATAGAACTCATGGACCTCGATGCCGACCGGGCGCAGCGCCTCGGTTTCGGTCAGCTTGGCGTCGATCCCCTCGCCCATTTTCGAGACGTTCGCGCCTGAAACGTTTGAGACGCCCATCGCCACGGCGGGCTTCCCGTTCCAGCGAACGATGTTGCCGGGAGGATCGATGTAGCCGCGCGTGACATCGGCCACATCGCGCAGGGTCACGATCCGGCCCGAAGTGGCGGTCGAGACGATCAGGTTGCGAATGGCTTCGACGGAACCGATTTCGCCGGTGATCTGGATCTGGTTGCGCCGTTCGCCGAACTGCACATCGCCCGCCGACACCACCGAGTTCTGCTGCGCCAGATCGGCGTAAATCTGTTCGACCGACAGGCCCAGAGCATTGGCACGCTCGCGCGAGACCTCCACGTAGATCGCTTCCTGCTGTGCCCCGAATACGGCGACCTTCGCGACGTCATCGACCTCAAGCAGGTCCGTGCGCAGCGAGCGGACGTATTCGTGGATTTCTGCCGAGGTGTAGCCATCCCCGGTGACGAGGTAGAGCAGGCCATACACGTCGCCGAAGTCGTCAGCGACGTATGGCGTCCCGGCTCCCGGCGGCAGCTGCGCGGCTGCATCGTTCACCTTGTTGCGCAGCTTGGTCCAGATGAGCTGCAGGCTCTCCTTGGTCGGCGAAGCGCCGTAAAGGATTTCGACGCTGATCTCGGAGCGGCCAGCCGAGGAAACCGATTTGACCTCCTTGACCTCGCCCAGCTGCTGGATCGCGCTTTCGAGCGTCTCGGTGACCTCGTTGGCGACTTCCTCGGGCGTTGCGCCGGGATATTGCGTGATCACCTGCGCCGTGCGGATCGTGAACTCGGGGTCCTCGAAGCGCGCGATGTTCTGGTAGCTGTACCATCCGCCCACCATCACCAGCGTGATGATGATGAACATAATGAGACGGTTCTTGATCGAGAATTCGGCTGCCCCCATCGGTCTGGCCTCAGCTCTCGTAGGGACGGATTTTCATGCCGTCGTGCAGGTATGCTGCCCCGGCGGCGACAATGGTTTCTCCGGCCTTCAGGCCCTTCGAAACCAGCACTTCCTCGCCGATGCTATCGGCAATAGTCACGGCACGGCGCGATACCGTCATGTCTTCCCGATCCACGATCCACACAAAGCGCTGCTTGCCGTCGGACTGCACCGCTCCCAGCGGCACAGCAATCCCGTCACCGGGCAGCTCGTCCTCGACCAGGTCGCGGCTGACATAGACCGTGGCGGTCATCCCGGGCAGCACCGTGACACTCGGTGGTGGGTTGAACGCAAACTTCACGCGAAAGGTCTGGCTTTCGGTGTCGGCCTGCGTTCGGGCGGCAAGGAAGCGGCCCGGAATCTGGATGTCCGGAGCTGAGGACAACGTGATGTATTCGTTGGTCGCCCTGCGACCGGCAAACCGTGCCACGAGGCGCGAGGGCACATTGACCACAGCCTCTGCCGAGCCGGTCGACTGCAGCGTCACGATATCCTGCTGCGCCGCGACGTTCTCGTACCGGACGGCCAGCTTTTGAGCGACGACACCGCTGAAAGGTGCACGGATAACAGTGTCGGCGAGGTCCTTGCGCGCGCTATCGAGATTGGCGGCCGCGACATCGCGCTGCGCTGCTCGCTGGCGCACCTGGATTTCGGCGATGGCGTTTTCTTCGAGCAGCGCTGCGGCGCTTTCGTAGTCGCGCTGGGCAACGTCGTACTGGGCCTTGGCCGACGCGACGGCATTGGCGAACCGGCGCTGGTCCAGCCGCGCAAGCACCTGGCCCTGGCGCACGAACTGCGATTCCGAGACCGGGAAATGCGTGAGCAGCCCGCCGACCTGGAAGGTCAGCGTGGAGGAATTGCGCGCTTCCACGATTGCCGGAAAACTCGCGTCGAGCTGGTCGCTAGCCGCCTTTACCGTGAATAGCTTGGCCGGACGGACAAGTTCCGGCTCCTCGATATCCGAGCCGCCGCAACCGGCGACAAATACAGCTGCTGCCAGCGCGAAAGCGCGCCAGCCAACCCGAGAAACCATCAATTTCATCCCCCGATCGATCCCTTCGATCCCGCCCTCAGCTTGAATTTGAATCGCTTCAGACGATAGACCTGCGACAATACCCCGAACCAGATTGATACCATGTCCTAGAGGCTTACGACAAATGATCACGCAGCTGCTCCTGGGGTCCGCACTGGTGTGCGTATCGATTTTCATCACCGTCGGTTTCATGGCCACAGCCAGCGCAGTACTCAGGAATAACGGGGCGCGGCTCGCCGGCAATGCGGGTATGGTGCGCATTGCCTTTGCCTTGGCTCTTGTCGCCCTCTGGCTGCTGGGTGCGCTTTCTGTGTCCGTATGGGTGTGGGCAGGTGCCTTCGTGGGCCTGGGCCTGTTCGGGACGCTGGAAGAAGCGCTCTATTTTTCTGCGGTCGCGTTCACGACGCTCGGTTTCGGGGACATCGTGATCGGCCCCAAATGGCGTCTGCTATCCGGCGTGATCGCGGCAAATGGGCTGATCCTCTTCAGCCTCGTCACCGCCTATCTGATCGAGTTTGTCAGAAGACTACACGACGTGAACGCCGACGAGGAGTGATCTACCCCTGTCCCATGCAGCCAATTGATTAAGCTGCAAAAGGGAGGGAGAAACCCGTGAAACCATCATTACTCCTGGTTCCTCTGGTCGGGGCGCTGACGATTGTCGCGGCCGAGCAGCCTGCAGCGGCCCAGCGCGGCGACTACGAATATTGCCGCCAGCGTGCTGCCGACATTGCCGATTATTACGGCAATTCTCCGCGACGCTATCGTCAAGGAAACGTAGTCGGTGACGCCATTCGCGGCGGCATCAGGGGCCGGGTCATCAGCGGCGTGTTCGGCGCGAACAAGCGCGAAAGGGACCGTGCAGCCCGCCGGGCGGCAAGGGGCGCGGTGATCGGCGGTATCATCCGCCGCAGCATCGAGCGCGACCGTGAGCGCGATGCGCGCAGGCGCTACCAGCGCGAACTCGACCGTTGCATGTCAGGATATTGAGCCGAGCCAACGCTCCAGGATTCAGGGAAACAAAACGATGAACTTCATTGCAAAATCCACCTTCGCCGTCGGCCTGTCGGTCGCATTGATCGGCTGCAACCAGCAAGCGGCAGAAGAAGCCGACACCGGCGAAGCAAACGTCGAAGCCGAGGCAGCGACCGAAGAAACCGCCGAGACCGCAGAAGCACCTGCAGAGCCTGTCGAATTCGACCTCGCGCAAATCACTTGCTGGGACCTCTCAACGAGCGAAGACGAAGATCGCGCCTTCGCTTCCACGATGCTTTATGGCTACGCCGCAGGGCAAGCCGGGCAGAGCGCCCAAAACAGCGAGGAAGTCGAAGCGCGGATTGTGAGCGCGATCGAATTCTGCGTCGAGAATCCGGACTCCATGGCTCTCGAAGCGTTCAAGCAAGGATAGCACAAAGCCCATGCGCATGGTGGTCGCCGCCGGTGTTGCAGCATTCTCGCTAGGGGGATGCGCGCAAACGGTTTCGCACAGCCCGCTCACGTCCTCCGAGTTTGCTCGGGTCGATTTCGCCCAGGTTGTGCCGGAACGCTACTGGGGCGACGAACCACCGCCCAATCTCGAAGCGGCATTGGCGGCACGCGCCCCGCTCCTGCGCGAACTACATTTGCCTGCGATCGAACGCGGAGAGATACCGAGGGAAAGTGCCCTGGTACTTTCCGGCGGGAGCGCGAACGGAGCTTTCGGAGCAGGATTGCTCGCAGGCTGGACGCAGTCTGGAACGCGCCCGAGCTTCAACTATGTGACCGGCGTCAGCACCGGGGCGATGATTGCGCCGTTCGCCTTTCTCGGCCCGGCGTATGACGAGCAGATGGTCGACGCCTACACGTCCATCACGCTGCAGGACATCGTCGACAACAAAGGTCCGGCAGGGCTGCTGTTCGGCTCGGCAATCGGCGATACCGCACCCTTGCGCGCGCTCGTGGCGCGCTATCTGACGACCGAAATGGTCGCTGCGATCGCGGCGGAACACCGCAAGGGGCGAACCCTGTCGGTCATTACGACGCATCTGGGCGCGTTGCGCCCGGTGGTGTGGGACATCGGGGCAATCGCCGACAACCGGGGCGAGGCAGGCGTCCAGCTTATCCGCGACGTCATCGTCGCCAGTGCTTCGATCCCGGGTTTCTTCCCGCCCGTCCCGCTATCGTGGAATGCCAAGGGCAAGGCATTCAGCGAGCTTCATGTCGATGGCGCGGTAACGAGCCAGATATTCGCCTACCCTGCAGGCGTCGACATCGAAGCGCTCGACAAGGCCATAGGGTTCGACATCGAGCGCGAGATATTCGTCATCCGAAACTCCAATGTGGCGAGCCGGTACACGCCTGCGCCCGTCAAGACGCTGCCGATCATGATGCGTTCGCTCGACGGGCTGCTGCAGTCGCAGCTGACGTCCAATATCGAGAACATCTACTGGCAGAGCAGGCGCGACGGTATCGCGTTCAAAACCATTGCCATACCTGAAGAGTTCAATGCGAACCGCTCGTCCGAATTCGACCCTGCATATATGAACGAACTGGCCGAGCTTGGCCGCGAAATCGGCAGCACGGGCGATTTTTGGCGTTCCGCTCCGCCTTCGTTAGAAAAGGGCGAATGAGACTTTCGCGAAAGCTCCTCATCGCAGCCCTTGTCCTTGCGGCAGCGATAGCGGCCGCGATCTACTATCTCGTCGTCCACCAAGTCCGCATCGAGGACTACCCGGTTCCCGCGCGTTCCGCTGCCGCGCCGCAGTACGCGCAACAGGAGTCGGTCGTCGTGACGTCCGTTTCGGTTCCGATGCGCGAGCTACGCCTCGGTCTGGAAAAGGACGTGCCCCGGACCCTTGTCACGATCAACGAACGGGTCGACGATTGCGTCCCGCGCGAAACCGTCAGGCTGTTCAAGAAAAATCTGTTCAAGACGCCGCGTTTCGGCTGCGACCTTGTGGGAAATATCAGGCGCGGATCAATCTCTTTCGCCCAAAGCGAGGGTTCGACCCTGCATGCCCGCATGCCGATCAATGCAACCATCGAAATTCGCAACATCGGCGACATCATCAAACGCGAAACCGCTACGGCTACGGCCATGGTGACCATGCGCGCCCGGCTCGGCCTCGGTCGGCGGTGGGAACTGCAACCCGATATCGACCTGTCCTACGAATGGTTCGAGGAGCCCGGCGTCGATTTCGTCGGCCAGCGCATCCGGTTCACCAGGCAAGCCGACGCGGAGCTGGCGAAAATCCTGCCGAAGATCGAGAGGCAACTTGCGGCTCAAATCGCCGCCGTCCGTGTTCGCCCGGACATCGAGAAGCTGTGGCGGCAGGTTCACACCGTTGAATCGGTCAACCGCGAGAATCCGCCCGTGTGGCTTACCCTCGATCCCGAAGGCGCCGGGGTCGGCGCCGTCCGTATTCGCGGCGACAGCCTTGCGATTGACGTCATGCTTCGCGCCAATGCCGGGCTGAGGGTTGGCGAGCGTCCTGAACGGCCCGCAATCTCTGCCTTGCCGCCCAATGAGGGTGTCGCACGGTCCGAGGGCTATTCTCTGCAGGTCCCCATCCTTGCCGACTACGACGAAGTCGAACCGGTAATCCTTCGCGCTCTCAAAAGGCTCGCAGCGAAGGGAATAGCAAACGACGACCTCGGTCGGCTCGAGATCGATTTCGAGAGCGTGGAGCTTTACGCCACCGACGGTGGGCGCCTGGCAGTCGGTGTCGAGACGACAGTGGAGCCGATCGGCAATGTGACCGGGCGGATTTGGGGCCGGTCTCGCGGGACCGTCTGGTTGACGGCCCTCCCGATAAGCGAAGCCGGAAGCGAGATCATCAGCGTCCGCGACGTCGAAATCTTTGGCGACATGGACACCGATGTCGGCGACCTGCTGGTTCGCGTCGTCTCCAGCCCGGAAGTGAAAGCGGAAATCGAGACAGCGCTGGTCGAGGATTTCCAGGAGGATTACGACCGTGTCCTGTCGAAGGCACGGCAGGCGCTCAGGGCAATTCGGGTAGGTGCCGTCACCTTGTCCTTCACCATCGACCAGGTCCGACATGGCAAGATAACGTCAACTGGGTCAGGGCTCTTGATGCTCGCCGAAGCGGAGGGTGAGGCGGCAATCGTCCTGCCTTAGCGTTGCGCGCCGAAGCGGCTTTTCCTCTTTTTCTTATTAGCGTTAGGACAACACATATTAACGCTTCTAGGGAGATTGACATGCGTGAAGCTGTGCGCGCTTTCGTAACATGGAGGGGTCGGATTGCGTCATTACTGACCAATGATTCTTGTCGAACTCGCGCGAGCAACAGACAGCGAGATTCCAAACTCAGAATTGACGCGCCTCTGGGTTCAGCTCAGATGCCGGATTCGGGCGTAAAACTGTTCCTAGAGCTGCAAAGAACCGCAATGCAGATAGCGCCGTCAACTTCGGCGAGCCAGTATAACTAGGGCTTCAACTGGCCGCGCGTCCTTGAGCAGCAGCCCGCCCATTCCATCGCTATCTCGCGCCGTCGGGTCATATGTTCGGCGCGGTTGTAGGCTGCCTCAACCTTATCCTTCGGGACGTGTGCCAGCATCATGTCTATCACCGCGCGATCTTCGCGCCTGCGCTCGTTCATGATCGTGGAAAATAAAGCGCGCCACCCATGTGGCACATGGCGCCCGTGCCAACCAACGCGGTTGTAGAGATAGTCGATGGCGTTCTCGGATAGTGGGCGGTGTGTGTGCCGCTGCCCGGGGCAAACGAGCGCCGCCCTGCCCGACAGCCCGCGCACAGCCCGCAAGACGGCCACCGCTTCGGGAACGAGAGGAACGATGTGGTCGTTCGCCACGTCCTCTTTGCGATCGCGTGTCAGCTTCATCTCATCGGCGGGAATATGCCAGATGGCGCTAGGGGCAGGAGCGTCGTCGTCCAAAGAGATATTGAGCATGTCCTCCCATCGGGCGTGTCGCACCGTGCCAGGGCGCTGCGCGGTGAGCGCGAGGAAGCGAGACGCTAGGATGGTCACCGGATAGGCCGGGCTGCTTTCGACCTTCTCGATCAGTTCGCGCAGCTCGACGATCTCAGTGACCGCCGGTTGCCTGCCCTTGCTCCGCATCGGCTTCATCGCCGGCTTGACCGTCGCTGCGGGATCTTCCGAGAGTAGCCCCAGCGATATCCCGTATACGAATACCATCGAAATACGCTGCCGGATGCGGCGCGCCGTTTCGATCGCGTGACGCCCCTCAACCTGTCGCAAGCAGACCAGCACTAGCGGAGCGGTGATATCGGCCGGCGGCACCGCGCCGAGCATGGGGAACACATCACGCTCGAGGCTGCGAAGGACGTTGCCGGAATGCCGGTCGGTCCAGCGCTCGCTTTGGAGATCATGCCACTCGCGGGCGAGCGATTCGAACGTATGCTCCGATGCCACACCGGCAGAAGCCACCTGGCGTAGCTTCTCGACGCGCGGGTTCTTTCCGTCCCGCAGGAGGGCGCGGGTTTCGTCCCGCTTGTTGCGTGCCTCCTTAATCGACACTTCGGGATAGGCCCCGTAGCTCGCCTTACTCTCCTTACCTGCGAAACGGTACTTGTGCTGCCACAGCTTAGAGCCGTTCGAATGGACAAGCAGGAAGCGCCCCTTCTCGTCGGTCAGCTTGTAATCTTTCTCGCCTGGGCGAGCCTTCCGCGCTTTGGCGTCCGATCGCATGACCGTTGCCCCCGTCCTGAATACCGTAGCCCCCGAAGTTGCCCCCGTCGATCGTGGCAATCAGTGGCACAGGCTGGCACCAATCGCCGGCCTGTTCTGGACAGAATAGCAGATTTCTGCGGGGTTTTTGGCACTTGCTTGCACAGGTTGGCAGAGGGCGGTGGTGGCAGGGCTTGAATCGAACCGGAAAAATAACACTTTGAAATCAATTCTATTCTTGAGAGAAGCGTAAGCCCTCCCCCACACTCTCCCCCACATTTTCGTTCATTTAACGGTGGTTCGGTTCAGCGTTTTGGGCAAAAAGCTGAATAAGTTGGCAGTCCGCAGAGCGCCTGATCGCAACATAATGGCACGTTCTGACACTGTCCAATTGCGAGTTAGCGACTTGGTCAATTCAACGCCCGATGGCGCTCCACCAGCCTATGCAAACTGGCTGTCGTGATGCGCGTTGCCTTGCCGATCTTCACGGTTTCGAGTTCGCCACTGGAGATCAGCTCGTAGAGCTTTGTGCGCCCGACACCGATCATGCGGGCAGCGTCATTGACCCTGACGCAGATCGGCTCGACAGGTTGTTGGCCGCTCATTCCGCCAAATCCTCTTCGCGGTAGTGAACGGGATCGGCGATCCAGCGATTGATGGCTGACTCGTGCCAGCCCGCTCCATGCACGCTGATCTTCACTTGCGAAGGGAATGTGCCTTCAGCGATCTTGCGATAAATGGTTGAGCGCGAAAGGCCCGTGCGGTCGAGTACGGTCTTAAGTCGGATGATGCGTTCGGTATTGGACATTGGGCGTTCTCACTTTGACATTGCCAGCCCCTCTATGGAACATAATGAGAACTTTGAAGCGGAACACAAGGCTTCGTCTGAGCCGGATTTCAGGTAAATCTTCAGAGATTTTACGGCTTTGAAGCATCTACGGACCGTCAGAGACCTTTGCGGACAAATTGCTCGAAAACTCTCGGTTCTGCAGAATTCTTTCTAACGTGCCGATTTCGCGACCGAGACGCGCGGTCTTGCAACGGCAACGACAGGTTTCCGCGCCAGCGGTACCTGGATTTGCGCGAAGCGCGCTCAGATTGCGCCGCTATGACGATCCTTGGGATTTCGAATTTTCATGAAACGCGAGAGATGGATCTTACCGAATGTAGACGCCCGGAATGACTGAAACTGGGCCGGTTGCTGACAGTCCGCTCCCAGGCGACTGCGCAGCAGAAGCAGACGGCAGTCTGCTTGATCGAGACCACCCGCTCGTGTTCGCTTTGAAAAGGTTCTTGGTGGAGAGGGTCTCGTTTCTATTTCGCTGTGAACAGAAACCTGAGCTTACGCCGGTCTTCGCCAATACTTCCCTGCTATGCGTTCGGCGATAAAGCTGCCAGCAACTACCCCAAACGTGACCCAGATGATGACGCTTGGACCGTGTTTCCCGAAATCAGCCAAGCCGAATGCCACCATGGCAAGAAGCGCAGCACCAATCAAAAATGCTGGCCCTGCGATCATGCAGTGAAGCCGACGGCAACGCAAAGCGTTTAACGAGCACGCCGCCCCCATCCATAGGAACAGCACCGCCGCGATTTCCACCCTCTCGTTCGGTTGCAGAAGTTCTGCGGTAAAGTTTAGGCCGATTAGCGCCGCAAACGGCACGCCCCAGATTAGGATGCGGTGCAGACGGTTGGCGGCCAAGTCACGCTTGTTGGTGGCTTCCGCGTTGCTCATCCCAACATATACCCTGCATCGGAGGCCGCCGTCGGATAAGCGAACATGGTAGATTTGATGTCGTCCGCGTTTAGCCCATGGCGCATGGCCAAGCCGAAGATATTGACGAGCTCGTCGGCGTCAGGGCCGACCAAGTGGGCTCCAAGGATGCGTCCCGTTCCGTTCTCGACCAGCAGCTTGTGGCCGTAGATCTCTTCGTTCAGCCGCCTCGCCGAGAACCAACCAGGGTGCGAGCCAGCATGCACCGTGAAATCCAGCCCTGCCTCACGCGCCTCGCTTTCCAGCATTCCGACCCTGGCCGCCGGCGGCTCCGTGAAAAGTGCACTTGGCACCCCTCGATAGTTCGGAGTTCGACCGGTATCATCGAGTATGTTTTCTACCACGACCTTGGCATCGTTACTGGAGACTGGAGTCAGTGGCGGGCCATTTGCAGCAGCGTCACCTGCCGCGAAGACCTTGGGGTTACTTTGGCTCCGTAGCTGGGCGGTAAGTGCCAAGCGACCCGCGTCACAGGCGACGTCTCCCGCCTCCAGATCGAGCGAGCCGATCGCAGGGATTCTTCCGGCAGCGTGCACCACCAGGCTCCCTTCGATCCTGCGGTCGCCAGCATGGACGGTCAGCACGTTGCCTTTCTTCGTTACGCGGTCCACTTCAGCGTCCACAATTTCGATGCCGAGATCATCGAAACTTGGCATGAGCCAATCGACCGTGTCAGGGTCGAAGGCTTTCAGAATGCGGCCTCGTTGGAAGATTGTGACCTTTGCACCGGCGCGCGCGGCGAGGTGGGCAAATTCTGCGGCAATGTATCCGCCGCCGACGAATACGATCCGATCTGGAAGGGTTTTGTGTTCTAGGAATGCATCGCTGTGAATCAGCAATTCCTCACCTTCGATCCCAAGCGGCCGAGGCTCTGCTCCCGTTGCGATAAGAGCGTGCGAGAAACTCAGTTCCCGGTCGCCTATCACGATCCTGTCGGGGCCGGCAAAGCGTGCCGCGCCGTGAAAAGTCGCGACGCCCTTACGCTCGTAGCGAGCTTCCTGCTTTTCAGGGACGGGGTCGGTAAAGCTGCGCTTGAATGCCTGGAGGTCGGCCCAATCAATTGAAACCGAGCCCTTGATGCCCTTCCCCTTCATTCGCCTGTATGCCGCGAGCGCTTCCTCTCCGCTCACCATCATCTTTTTCGGGTCGCACCCTCGAAGCGCACATGTGCCACCGTAAGGCCGATAATCGATAACCGCGCAGCGCTTCCCGGCGTTGGCCATCTGGTGGACCGCGACCTGCGCAGCAGTTCCCGATCCGATGGCGACGAAATCGAAAGCCTCAGCCATGGCAGCAATCCCCTTCCTGTATTGGGGGGCAGGGAACGGTGCCGTACGAGCAGAACACGCAGCAATCGCCTTGGAGCGGCTGAAGGCGAACGCCGCAACCCGCGCAGTTATGGAAGAACAGGCAAGCGTTGGTCGGCATTTCCATGTCCTCCTCATGACCGCATTCGGGACAGCGCAAGCGCGAGATCAGGATCGGATCAGCCATAGAGGAAGGCACCTGTCAGCAGCGCCGCACCGATGGCAATTCCTATGGCGGTCAGCGCTCGATAAGTCGATGATCCGCATGCACTGTCCGCCGGGCATGTTCGTGCCTGCCGAAACTGCCAGAGCAAACGGAGGGTCGCAGCGAGAAGAAGAGCCGACGCCAGGGTCAGCAACGGGACGCGATAGGGGGCCAGGACCGGCGAGATGCTGCCAAGCCACGCCGAGCCCACACCCACCGACGCGAGCATCAAGGGCAGTGCACAGCATGCAGCTGCCCCGAAGGCTGCAAAGATACCCCCGCCCGTCGCCAATCCGTTCCACCATGTGCTGATGCCGCGCATCGATCGTCCTTTTGCAAACCTCGATTCGCATACCTATTTACAGTCTGTAGCAACTACAGACTCAAGAGGTTGGCTTTGAAAATTGGCGAAGTGGCGAAGCGGACCGGGTGTAACATCGAGACAATCCGGTATTACGAACGGATAGGCGTTATCGATGCTCCGCCGAGAAGGGGCGCCTACCGCGACTATGGTCCTCACGACACGGAGCGCCTCCGCTTCATTCGGCGCGCGCGCGAACTCGGATTTTCCCTCGAAGAGGTGCGGGCATTGCTTGACTTAACGCCAGGTCAGGAAGTGCGTTGCGATGAGGTGCAATCGATCGCCGAACAGCACCTCGCAAACATCCGTGCGAAGCGGGCCGACCTTGAGCGTATGGAGAACGCTCTCGCTAAACTGATCGAGCAATGTGGCACCACGAGCAATGATCGGTGCCCGGTATTGGAAAGCCTCGCGGGCGAAGGCTAGCCCAGCGAATTCAAGCTACAGACCAACGGGTTTCCACCCAGCACTCAAAATTGGCGCAGCCTGCCGGATCAGAAAAGCAATCGGTCCGCTTTCGGGCACCTTGCAATGTGCGGCCTACGACCAGAATTGGGGCGCAAAACAGACCTGAGCAATCGACTCCAATTTGCAGAGACCGGAGCCGCTTTCTTTTGTCGCTCAGTCTAACTGCTCCGCCTCAAACGCCCGCTTGCCTTTGCGTCTAAACAACACCAACGCCTGCGCGCCATCAGGCCCGCGCAGCTTGGCTGCGACAGTGAGGAATGCTCCGTAAAGCGCGGCGCGATCATCGTCTGTCAGCTCGACCAAATCGGCCTTTGCGACCAGGCCGCCCAGCTCGATCAGTTGTTTGGTCCGTTCGCGACGTTTGACCTGCCATTCGCGCATGTCGGTTCGTGCCTTTGCCGCTTCAAGCCGATGCCGCGCCGCCATCGAGCGGGAGAGTGCCTTCCGGCTCTTCGCGAGGTCCGCTCGAATTGTTGCGCTGTTTGCCCTGAAAGAAGGCCGCGCCGCGCCTGCGCCAGCCCTCCCCGATTGCCTTGTCGGTATTGGTGGCAGCATCGAGCAGTGCGCCCGCAAGGACTTCAGCATCGAGCGCGTCGGCACCGGTTGCCGTGACCAGCGCGCCAAGGTCGCGCACGCGGCGTTCCTTCAATTGCTTTGCCCTGTCGGCGAGGGCCTTGAGTTCCGAATCAAAATCGCGGGGTTTGCGCATGGGAGGTCTCCATCGTTGGTGTGAAGGAGCCATGATAATCTCTGAGCTTTCCCAATGCAGTAAGGTCGCCGGGACAGTGTGATACGGCCTAGTCCCGATCAGGATTTTATGATGAGAGGGCGCGCTTATACGTCGTGCCGACGTTGCGTTTGCGGTGTAACTGGATTGCCGACATGGCAATCTTTCACTTCAGCGCAAAGGTCATCGGACGGTCGAGCGGACGCAGTGCCGTGGCGGCTGCGGCCTATCGTGCGGGCGAGCGGTTGCACGACGAACGCATCGACAGAACCCATGATTTCACCAACAAGGCAGGCGTCCTTCATTCCGAAATGATGCTGCCCAAGGGCGCACCCGAAGCATTCCCTGACCGGGCCACTTTGTGGAACGCGGTCGAGGCCGCTGAAAAGCGCAAGGATGCCCAGCTTGCCCGCGAGGTCGAGTTCGCCCTGCCCCGCGAGTTGTCGAAGAAGGACAACATCAAACTGGCGCGCAAGTTCGTGAAAGCCGAGTTCGTCGAGAAAGGCATGATCGCCGATCTCAATGTCCACTGGGATATTGGCGAGGACGGCGAGGCCAAGCCGCACGCGCATGTCATGCTGACAATGCGGGAGGTCACGAAGAATGGCTTTGGCGCGAAGGTCCGCGACTGGAACAAGACCGCACTGATCGAGCAGTGGCGCGAGCGTTGGGCCAATCATGTCAACCGCGCGCTGGCCGAACGCGACATTGATGCGCGGATCGATCACCGGAGCCTGGAAGCGCAGGGCATTGCTCTCGAACCGCAGGACAAGATCGGTCCCGCAGCATCGCGCATTGGCGGGCGCGGACTGGAAGCCGAGCGGATCGAGGAACACCGCGCGATCGCGCAGCGCAATGGCGAGCGGATCATCGCCAATCCCGCGCTCGCACTGGATGCTATCACGCACCAGCAAGCCACCTTCACCAAGCGCGACCTTGCCGGATTTGTTCACCGGCACAGCGACGGCAAGGAGCAGTTCGACGCTGCTTACAACGCGGTCCGCGCATCGCCCGACCTGATTGCGCTGGGCAAGGATGGTCGCGGGCAAGATCGGTTCACGTCGCGCGCGATGATCGAGACCGAACAGCGCCTGCACCACGCCGCTGACATGACGGCGCAGCGCACCGGTCACGCGGTCAATGACGTTCAGCGAAATGCCGCATTCGCCAGCGCGGCGAAGCGCGGCCTGGTTCTTTCCGGCGAGCAGAAATCAGCCTTCGAACATGTCACCAAGAAGGACGGTCTTGCGTTGGTCGTTGGCTATGCCGGGACCGGCAAAAGCGCGATGCTGGGCGTGGCGCGCGAGGCATGGGAAAGTGCGGGCTGCACTGTGCGCGGCGCGGCGCTTTCCGGCATTTCTGCCGAAGGTCTGGAGAACGGCTCAGGCATCGCATCGCGCACCATCGCCAGCCTAGAGCATCAGTGGGGCAAAGGACGCGAGCTGCTGACTGCCAAGGATGTGCTCGTGATCGACGAAGCGGGCATGGTCGGCACGCGCCAGATGGAGCGCGTGCTTTCTCATGCCGCCAAAGCCGGGGCGAAAGTGGTCCTGGTCGGCGACCAGCAGCAGCTTCAGGCTATCGAGGCAGGCGCGGCATTCCGGGCGATCCACGAACGCCACGGCGGCGTCGAGATCAGCGAAGTCCGTCGCCAGCTTTCCGCATGGCAGCAGGACGCGACCCGGCTCTTCGCCACCGGACGCACTGGGGAGGCAATCCGCACCTATGAAGAGCGCGGCATGGTCCATGCCGCCAACACGCGCGAGGTCGCGCGGACAGAGTTGATCGAGCGCTGGAATCAGGAACGCCAGGACAGCCCCGGCGATAGCCGGATCATACTTACGCACACCAATGACGAGGTCCGCGAGCTTAACCAGATGTCGCGCGAGAAGATGCGCGAGGCTGGCGCACTGGGAGCCGATGCCAAGATCAGATCGGCACGCGGCGAACGCCAGTTTGCATCGGGCGACCGGATTATCTTCCTGCGCAACGAACGCGGGCTTGGGGTCAAGAACGGGACACTCGGCACGGTCGCGAAAGCCAGCGCCCTGAGCCTCTCCGTGCGCACCGACGATGGCCGCGAGGTTGCCTTCGACACCAAGAATTACGCCCATATCGATCATGGCTATGCGGCCACGATCCACAAGGCGCAGGGCATGACGGTTGACCACACCCATGTGCTCGCGACACCGGGCATGGATAGCCATTCCGCCTATGTCGCTATGTCGCGCCATCGCGACGGGCTTGCGCTGCACTTTGGGCGCGAAGACTTTGCCGATCACTCCAAGCTGGTTCGGACGCTGAGCCGTGAGCGCGGGAAGGATATGGCTGGCGACTACAAGCCCGAGCAGGCCTTCGCTGAACTGCGCGGCTTCACCTTCGGACAGCGGATCGTGGAGATGGTTCGGCAGGTGCCGGAGAAGGCCAGATCCATTTTCGGAAACTTCCGTCCGCATGCCCGCAAGCTTGAGCCACTGCCGGTGCAGTCGAACACCCAAAACGACCAGCGCCGCGCGGTCGAACGCTACGCCCGCGCGTTTGGCGATATCGGCACGATGCAGGCCCAGGGCTTGCCCGTCCTGCCGCACCAGAATGACGCGCTGGAGAAGGCAGGAAAGGCGCTCGACGCTATTCGGCCCCATGCCGCCAGCGATCTCGCCAAGGCGCTGGATCGGCAACCTGAGCTGATCGCAGACGCCGCTGGCGGGCGGACCCAGGAAACCATGCGCGCCATGCAGAACGAAGCCGCCGTGCGCACCGATCCGGCGCTGCGATCCGAGCGCTTTGTCAGCGACTGGCAGGCACTGAGCACGACACGCAAGCAGCTTGAGCAGCAAGGTGACCGCGCAGGCGCAGCCTGCGTGTCGGCGAAACTGACCGAACTGGCGAAGGGGCTTGAACGCGATCCGCAGGTCGAAGGCCTTCTGCGAGGCAAGACGCGCGAACTCTGCATCGATCCGAAGCCCGAACGCAATATCGCAAACGAACTTACCGCAACCCTCACCCGCGAACGCACCCGCGCTTTCGACATGGGCATTTAGGAGAAAGAACAATGGACGACGACCACATCGAAGAAGTTCAACTGGACCTCGAAGTCGAGGAACCGCCCGCGTCGCAGCCGAATCTGGAACTTGACGCGGTGGAAGAAACCGATCCGGCGACGGAGGCCTTCGCTCGCCTCGAAGGGGAAATGGCGATGGTACGCCATACGGTCCAGAACATGGCCAGGGAGCGAACCGACATCGTTATCCCGGACTACACGGCAACGCTCGGCCAGATGGCCGGTCAGTTAGAGAAGTTGTCCGACAGGCTGGCAGACATCGGCCGCAAGCCTGCTTTCGAACTGACGCCCGAAGACATTGCAGTTCAGATCAAGCGCGCCTCGCACGAGATGCAGCGCGATGCCTGCGATCTGCTCCGGCAGGGCCGGAAGGATTTGGACAATGCAACCGGTCAGCTCGCTGCGATTGTCGGGCGTGTCCGCGCCGAGGACGAGCAGAAGCGCCAGACCTGGCGTTTTGCAGGCTTAGGGCTGGCTACCGGTATTCTGTTCTGGTCGATCCTGCCCGGCACCATTGCCCGTACCGTGCCCGAATCTTGGCATTGGCCAGAATGGATGGCCCGCAAGGCTGTTGGCGAGCCGACTATCGTAGAAGCGGGCATTCGTTTGATCCGGTCACAGAATCCAAAAGCTTGGGAGGAACTGGCTACAGCGCAGCTCATCCTGAGCGCAAACCGAGAAGCCTTGGCACGCTGTCATGAGCGAGCGTTGAAGACTGAGCAACCTGTCAATTGTACTA
The DNA here is from genome assembly GCF_019448255.1 of Qipengyuania flava. Lineage (NCBI taxonomy): Bacteria > Pseudomonadati > Pseudomonadota > Alphaproteobacteria > Sphingomonadales > Erythrobacteraceae > Qipengyuania > Qipengyuania flava. The sequence continues at coordinate 1,295,663 of NZ_CP080410.1, read as the reverse complement.
TCAAGTTGGCTCCATAGCGCGACCGCTTTATCCCTCGCCAATCCGGAACGGACGTTCAGCTGACGACCCAATTGCGGACATAACTGGCCAAGCAGCAAAATTGCCACCGCTTCTCGGGGATGGCACCAAATCCAGCTGGCCATGTAACATTCTCTTCGGGGAACCGTCCCTCCCTTTAAGCATCGCCCAAATTGTGCTGCATTGTGGCCAAGGTAGACTTGAATGCGTCCAAGTCCTCGCCCTTTATTCCCTCAAGCAAGCGCGCATAGATCTGATCCGCCTCGACCCGCATTTTTGGGAGCAAGTCGATTGCAGCGGGCTGGAGGTGCACTTGCCACACGCGCCGGTCGTTTTTGGCGCTGCGCCGCTCGACCAAGCCCAGATGTTCTAGCCGGTCGATTGCTTGCCCGACGCTTGCCCGCTCCAGTTCCAGTTGTCCGGCCAGTTCCGTCTGGGTCATGCCGGGTGTGCGGTAGAGATAGGCCAATGCACGCCACTGGGTTCGGGTGAGGCCAAACTGTTCGACTGAGGTGTCGAAGGTACGACGCAATCGTCTTGTCAGCTCTTCCAAGCGAAAAACCAATCGGTCTTGATCGGTTAGGAAGGCTGCTGCCTTTTCGTCGGCATCATTGTCGAGCTTGGTTGCCATGCAGAGCACCTTAACACAGCACCGATTTAGATAAAGTCATTTACTGTAAAGCGATTTACAATATAGTGGTTTGCGATATGGAAAGCGTGACCACCAAAATCGAGGGATCGGGAGGTCTCTCCCTTGCCGCAGAAGTGGTCGGTGACGACAGCGCGATGCCGGTCCTGCTCGCCCACGGCGGTGGGCAGACACGCCGCGCTTGGAAGCGGGTAACTGGTGATCTGGCGACGGCTGGGTACCGCGCGATTGCCATTGATATGCGCGGTCATGGCGACAGCGAATGGTCTCGTAGCGGAGCATACGAAATGCGTGACTTCGCCTCCGATCTCGTTGCTATCGCTTCGAAGCTGGATCGCAAGCCAGCCCTCGTGGGTGCCTCTCTTGGCGGGCTCTCCGGGATTATTGCCGAGGGATACCTCGCCCCCGAAAGCTTTGCATCGCTAACCCTTGTTGACATTGCTCCGCGCATGGAGGCGGGCGGCGTGATGCGCGTAGTGGGCTTCATGGAAGAACATGTCGACCGGGGCTTTTCTTCACCTGAAGAGGCGGCAGAAATTATCGCCCGCTATATGCCCCATCGCCAGAAACGCGGTGCAGGCGAAGGACTGCGCCGCTATCTAAGACAGAAGGAAGATGGCCGCTACTATTGGCATTGGGACCCTGCGTTCATCCGCAACATCATGACCGCTAAGCGAAGCGATCCGACCCATCAGGAACGGCAGTTCGATATGCTGAGCGATGCAGCAAGTCGGCTTTCCTTGCCGCTTCACCTCATTCGCGGCGGATCGAGTGATCTGGTTTCCGAAGACGCAGTGACACATCTGCGCGGTCTCGTTCCGCACATGGAATACACCGACATCGCCGATGCGACCCATATGGTGGTGGGTGATGCGAACGATGCCTTCTCGATTGCTATCGTCAATTTCCTGATGCGCCAGCATGGTCCCGATGGGCCGGTTTCATGAATCAGAATCATACCCCGATTGATCGTGAGCGCCTCGATGAGATGTTGCGGATTGCCCCGTTTCATCGATGGCTCGACCTCAAGATTCGGTCCGTAACGCGTGATCAACTCGTGATCGAAATGCCCTGGCGTGATGAGATTGTTTCCAACCCGATGATTGGTTCGGCCCATGGAGGGGTTCTCGCGTCATTGATCGACCTCACAGGGCTTTATACCCTGCTTGCGCACGGTGTGACTGCGAAGGCGACCGCTGATCTGAGGGTCGACTATCATCGGCCGGCGACCTCTGGACCGCTGATCGCGACTGGTCAGGTGGTAAAGGCCGGGAGACATTTCTCGGTTGCCGAGACCAGTGTCACAGGGCCCGATGGCAAGCTGCTCGCCAGCGGCAGAGGTGCCTACATATGCTAGCGCGCCTTGCTCTTGGTGGGTTGGCTGTGTTTGCGCTGACGCTTGCTGGCTGTTCAGGCGAAACTGAGGGGGACGAGACTGCGCCAGAAGCTCAGGCAGAGCCGCGCGAAGTTACGACGGCGATGGTCGAATCCCAACCGTTCGCTGAACCAGTGAAAGCATTCGGCACGATTGCAGCCAAACAGCGCAGTGCGGTTGGTGCGCTTACCGAAGGGCCAGTAGAACGAATTTTCGTCAAGGTCGGTGACAGGGTATCTCGCGGACAACCGCTTTTTCGTATCCGCCAGGCCGATTATCAGCGACGCGTAGTTGAAGCACAGGCAGCAGTCGATCTGACAAGTGCGCAAGCGATTGAGGCCGAAAGGCGTTACGAACGCGTTATGGCCCTTGCCCCAAGGGGTTTCGTTTCGAAAGCCCAAGTTGACGCAGCTGAGACGGAGCTGGCTGTAGCGCGAGCGCAGAAGGCACAGGCTCAGGCGGCCCTCGGCACTGCACAGCAGGCATTGGCCGACACAATCACGCGTGCGCCATACGATGGGGTAGTAACCGCTCGGATGGTCGATGAAGGTGTATACCTGAACAATCGCTTTTCGATGGGAGGGCAATCAGCCGCGCTGGAATTGCAAGAGCTCGGGATCGTTGCCGCCATCGTCAACGCGCCGCAGGAATATGTCGACGCGTTTAGACGCAACATGCCAGCGCGGGTCTACATCGAAGGATTCGAGCAGCCATTCGACAGTACCGTGTACATCATCAACGACCGGGTCGATCCTGAAAGCCGGATGGTCGAACTGCGGCTACCGATCGGCAATCCAGATTACCGCATCAGTTCAGGGCTGGCAGTCAGAGCCGAGATCTCGGTGCCGCCAGTGCAAGCGATCGTTTTGCCCCGCACGGCAATACTCGGCGACAGCGCTGCAGCCTACGTCTTCGTGGTCGAGAATGGGAGGGCAGAGCACCGGGAAGTGGCGTTCGAGAGTATCGATCTCGATCGGGTGCGTATCCGTTCAGGGCTGAAACCGGGTGATGAGTTTATTCTCGATCCTCCGGCCACATTGCGGAATGACGAGCCGGTTAAATCACGCAGAACCCGCGGCGCGAGCTGATATGTGGCTTGCAGACGTTTCGATCCGGCGACCAGTATTCGCGACGATGCTGATCGCTTCGCTTGTCGTACTTGGCTTGGTCTCGTTCAACCGGCTCGGGGTCGACCTCTTTCCTGAGGTAGAGTTTCCATACGTCTCTGTAACAACCGCTCTGCCCGGCGCTTCTCCGGGCACCATGGAAACCGAAGTCACCGACGTCATAGAGGAACAGCTCAACACGATCGCCGGCTTGCGCCAGATGCGATCGATTAGCGCCGAGGGTGTAAGCATCGTCAATCTCGAGTTCGAGCTGGAGGAGGATGCCGACCTCAAGGCGCAGGAAGTACGCGACAAGATGTCGCGGCTCGCGGCCGATCTGCCAGACGATTCCGAACCGCCGGTGATCGAGAAGGTTGATCCCGATGCCGCGCCGATCCTGTCGGTTCTCCTGTCAGGCGACATGCCAATTCGCGACCTGACCACTTTTGCAGATGAGGAGGTAAAAGAGCGATTGCAGCGCGTGCCCGGCGTCGGTTCGGTCGAGCTGGTTGGCGGGCGAGAACGCGAAATGCGCATATGGCTCGATGCAGCTGCGATGCGCGCGCGCGGAGTAACGGCAGACGATGTGCTCGGCGCGATCCAACGCGAGAATGCCGAACTGCCCGGTGGTCGCCTTGTTACCGAAGGGCGCACGCGCCAGTTCGGCATCCGCACCCTTGCCGAAGCACGAACGGCGGCGGAATTTGCCGCAATACCGATCCTTTACCGGCCCAATGGACAGACTGTTCGGATCGGCGATGTAGGGCGCGTCGAGGACTCCATTGAGGATGAGGAGAGCTATGCCCAGCTCGATGGGGAACCGGGCGTTGTTCTCGAAGTGCGCAAGCAAAGCGGCGAGAACACGGTCGCGGTGGCAGAACAGATCCGCGCAGAAATCGAAAGCATCCGGACCACCGCTCCCAAGGGTGTCAATTTCATCATCGCTCGCGACACATCTCGCTTCATTGAGCAGGCCATTGGCGACGTGCTGTTCGACCTGTTCATTGCCGTGGTGCTGGTGGTGGCGGTGACATTCCTGTTTCTCCTTAGCTGGCGCGCAACGGTCATCGTGCTGCTCGCCATTCCGACCTCGATTGTCGCAACCTTTGTTGCCTTCGCGGCTTTCGATTTTACCGTTAACATGGTCACGTTGCTGGCGCTGACAGTCGCTATCGGGTTGTTGGTCGACGATGCCATCGTCGTGGTCGAGGCGGTCCAGAACGATGTCGATGAAGGGAAAGACGCGACCGAAGCCGCCCACACTGCAACCAGACGAGTGGCCTTGGCCGTACTGGCAGGCACATTCGCAACGCTGGCGGTGTTTGTGCCGATCGCCTTCATGGAAGGAATTGTTGGTCGTTTCTTCTTTCAATACGGTCTGGCAATCGTCTTTTCGGTCAGCGTGTCGATGCTGGTCGCCTTCACGCTCACACCGGCACTATCGGCAAGGTTGCTGCGCCCCGAACATGCGGAAAGTGGCTGGCTCGGACGCATTGAACGGTTCCATATCGGGATGCGTCAACGCTACGAATGGCTCGTGTCCTGGGCGATAAACCGCCGTTATCTCGTGCTTGGGGGCGCGCTCGCTAGCGTGCTGATCGGCGGATTTTTTGCTGCGCTCGTTCCAAGCACCTTCATGTCCACCACGGACCGATCCGAATTCCTTGCGACGGTGAAGCTCCCTCAGGGCACAGGGGTTTCCGAAGCGAGGAAGGCGGCAGAGCAGGTCGATGCCTCGCTGCGCCAGAATCCTGAAGTCGAACTCGTTTTCGTGAGTGCAGGCAGCGGAACCAATCCGAAGATCAACGAACTGGATGTATATATCGGGTTGACGCCCAAGCGGTCGCGCGAGGCAACGCAGGACGACGTGATGACCTTCGCGCGGAACGAGATACTGGGAGATGTTCCGGCAGCGCGGGAGGTGTCCGTGGAGGAGGTTCCATGGGTATCGGGTGCCGGGGTCGGACAGACTGCAATTGAATTGATCATCACCGGACCTGACATCACAGCCATCAACGAATACGCGCGGTGGCTGGAGGGCGAGCTTGCCGCACGATCCGAATTTGTCGACGTACGTTCGTCTTACGAAGGTGGCAGGCCGGAACTGCAAATCGTCCTAGACCGCGACCGGGCCGCCGATCTCGGGATTTCTGCGCGCAGCCTGGCCGCCGCATCGCGAACGCTGGTTGGCGGAAGCGATGCAGGCACGTTTGAGGCTGATGGACGTCGCTATGACATTCGCGTGCGCCTGGAGGAAAGTGGACGACAGGGGCTTGGCGATGTCGAGGTACTTCCGCTCAGAACCGGACAGGGAACTCTGGTCGATCTTGCTGCCATTGCCGATGTTGACGTTGCGCTGAGCGCTGCGGAAATTGAGCGCATCGATCGATCGCGTCAGATTTCAGTGCTCGCCAATACCGCTCCCGGTGTGGCGCTTAGCGTTGCCGTGGCTGACGTGGAGGAGTTGCTTACCGCCAATCCGCCACCTGCCGGGCTGGCGACGCGAATGGAAGGCACTGCCCGTCGCCTCGCCGAAACCAGCGAGGCGATTATCTTTGCATTCGCGCTTGCAATCGTCGCGCTCTACATTGTGCTCGCCAGCCAGTTCAACAGCTTCGGGCAACCCATCATCATCATGCTTACGGCACCACTGTCGTTCTCCGGCGCCTACTTCCTGATGTGGGCGGCGGGCCAGGAAATGAGCCTGTTCGCGCAAATCGGCATGATCGCTCTGATGGGGATCGTGATGAAAAACGGTATCTTGCTGGTCGATCTCGCCAATCGGTATTGCGAAGCTGGTAAGGATGCGGCTTCTGCAATGCGCGACGCCGCGCCAGAACGCCTGCGACCCGTCCTCATGACCGCGCTTGCTGCCGTATTCGGGATGCTGCCAGTAGCGCTGGCGCAGTCAGATGCAGCCGAGTGGCGCAATGCTATGGGCTTCATCATCATCGGCGGGCTGACCACTTCGACTTTCCTGACTCTGCTGGTCGTCCCGGCAGCCTACGCGGCGGCCTCGGACCTACGAAGTGTCGTGACCAAATTCCGACCCCCGTTTTTGCAGAGACCGTCGTAGGAAGGAGCGCTGGATTCGTCGGTACCAGTTTTTGTGATCTGCGCGCGGTCGAACAGATATTGCCAGCGTTCACCCCCAATCCCGGTCGAAAAGATCAGCAACCGACCTTGCCAAGAGCGGTCATCCAAGCTTGTTGTGGGCGCGCACGAGTGGCTGGCGATCTTACGGCTTCGGGGAATCTGTCCCATTACAATAACTGCCCCATGCTTCCATCAATTCGACCCGTGGACCTGGATTGTCCGGCGTGCCGAGATAGGTCGTGCGGCGATAGGCCGCCTGCACTGCGTCAGGCGTCTTGTGCGCCAGTGCAGCTTCGACAACCGCATTGGGGAAGCCTTCGTTTGCCGCCCAGTCGGTAAAGCTGGAGCGGAAGCCATGGACGTGGAACGGCTCCTGCATGTCGCGCATGACCTTGAGTAGTGTCATGTTGGACATCGCCTTGCCGGTCATGCCGGGGAAGACCACTTCGGCTCCCTCCATCTGCATTGCTTCTGCCTTCGCAATTACCGCCAGGGCCGCTTCTGAAAGCGGCACGATGTGCGCCCTGCTGCGCTTCATGTGTTCTGCTGGGATTGTCCAAAGGCGCTGGTCCAGATCGAATTCGTCCCATTTCGCAAGACGGACCTCCTGCGAGCGAACGCCGGTCAAAATGAGCAGGTCGAGCGCCAAACGCGAATAGGATGGCTTGCGACGCAGCGCGGTAAGGAATGAAGGCACCGCCACATATGGCATCGCTTTGCGGTTCGCCGGTTTCTTGACCTGTCGCGGCAGCCCTCGCCCCGCTTTCAGGCTGCTATTGCCCGATGGAGCCTCCGTGGACCTCCAACCCTTGGCATGGGAGTAGTCCAACACCGCGCAAATCCGGTTGCGTACCTGGCGGGCGGTTTCCGGGATTTCCTGCCAGATCGGCGTGAGGACAGATATGATGTCGGCAGCGGTGATTCCGCCGGTCGTCATGTCGCCTAGTTTCGGGAAGGCGTAGTTCTCCAGACTGGCGAGCCACTGTCGACCATAGACATCGCTTTTCCAGCCTGCCTCGTTCTCGGAATGATATTGGGTAGCGGCTTCGCGGAAGGTGACCTTGGCGGCTTCCTCGTCCTTGCGCTCAGTCAGCACGTCGCGCTTTTCGACCTTTACCGCCTTGCGCAGGTCGGCGGCTTTCGCGCGCGCCTCGGCCAGTGTCACCAGCTTTGCACTGCCCACGCCGATGTCTCGTCGTTTGCCATCCTGCTGGAGTCGCAAATTCCAGTAGGCACCGCCGCGTTTGTCCACTTTCAAGAATAATCCGTCACCGTCCTGATAGGTGCCCGGATTCGCCAACGCTGCCTTGACCGCTACCGCCGTGAGTTTGCCCATTTCTCTACCCCCACATTTTTCGGGAACGAGTTGCGAAACCAAAGTGTGGGGGTAAGCCACTTTACCCCCACATTACCCCCACACTTGGCTCCGGTTGCAGGCAAATTGCAGCGGTCAAATGCGGACGGTAAGGGCGATAATACCCTTGGTTTTCTGCGATTTCTAGGGCTTTTCGGGGATGTTCTGAGAAAGGGCGGTGGTGGACAGGGCTGGATTCGAACCAGCGTACGCTTGCGCGGGCAGATTTACAGTCTGCTGCCTTTAACCACTCGGCCACCTGTCCACACGGGCCATTTCGCTTAGGAAATCGAGGGATCGGAGCGCCGATCCCGTGCCGAGAGGCGCCCCTTTGGCGAAGCGAGCCTTGCCTGTCAATGCCCTCGCTGGCACAGGCCGGGGCCAAAGTTGCAGACAGGACGATTTCGATGGCTAAGGGCGAACGCAAGAAGGCACTCAGGGGGCGCGCAGGCCGCATGAAGGGCGGGCGCGGCAGCGGCCGTGCAAGCACGGGGCAAACGCGCCTTTGGGGCCGGCACGCGGTCGAAGCCGCGCTCAAGAACCCGGACCGTGTGCACCGCAAACTGTGGGCGACCCGTGAGGCGATCGAAACGCTGGACGGCGAACTGCCCAGCGATTTCCCGGTCGAGTATTGCGACGTCACCGACCTAGCGCGCCTGGTCGCAAAGGATGCGCCCCACCAGGGACTCGTCCTGGAATGCGCGCCGCTCGAGGATATCTTCCTCGACGAGGTACTCGAAGCCGACCCGTCGCGCCCAATCGTGGTGCTCGACCAGGTTACCGATCCGCACAACGTCGGCGCCATCATGCGCTCGGCCGCGGCTTTCGGCGCAGCGGCGTTGGTCACGCAAGACCGCCATGCGCCGCCCGAAGGCGGTGTCATCGGCAAGGCAGCCTCGGGCGCGCTCGAAGTGCTGCCCTGGGTGCGGGTCGTGAACCTCGCCCGCGCGCTCGAACAGATGGCCGAGGCCGGCTATTGGCGGATCGGCCTGACCGGCGCGGCCGAGGCCACGCTTGCCGAATCCATGTCGGCAGGGCCGATTGCGCTGGTCTTGGGCGCCGAAGGCGAAGGCATGCGCCAGAACATCGAATCGCATTGCGACGCGCTCGCCAAGCTGCCCATCGGTGACCAAATCGAAAGCTTGAACGTGTCCAATGCGGGAGCGATCGCTTTGTACGCGGTGGCGACACGCTAGATTCGCACCTTGAGGAGGGGGCCATGATCCACACGAAATTCCGCGCAACCGCGCTTGCAGGAGCCAGCGCGCTGATGCTGTCGGGTTGCCTCTTGTCACCCGGCCAGTTCACGAGCGAGCTCACGCTGATGCAGGATGGCAGCTTCTCCTACAGCTATGATGGCGAGATCCAGATGCTCGCACTCAGCAAGCTTGCAGAGATGGGCGCCAAGTCCGACGAGGCTTTCAAGGCCGAATGCTTCGACGAGGATTTCGAGACCACCGAATGCACGGCCGCCGAAGTCGAGGAACAGCACCGCGAATGGGAGGCGGAGGCCGAGAGCAGGAAGGCCAAGCAAGCGCGCGAAGCCGAGCAGATGAAGGCCTTCCTCGGCGGGGTGGACCCGTCCAACCCTGAAGCCGCACAGGATCTGGCCGAGACGCTGTCGCGCCAGCGCGGCTGGAATGCGGTCGAATACAAGGGTGACGGGCTGTTCGATGTCGATTTCGCGATCTCGGGCCGGATGACCCACGACTTCGCGTTCCCGACCATCGAGAAGCTCGGCATGGCCAACACCTTCGTCAATGTGCACCTGCGCGACCAGGGTCAGGTGCGCGTCGATGCCCCGGGCTTTGCTGCACAAGGCGGCGGCAATCCGATGCAAGGCATGTTCGCCGGGATGGCGGGCATGGCCGGGCTTTCGGAAAGCGGGAGTTCGGACAGCGAGGATCCGCCGCGCGTCGTCGTGCCCGAAGGCACATTCTCGATCGTCACCGACGGTCGCATCCTTGCCAACAACACCGATGAAGGCCCCGCGCCCCATGCGCGCGGCGAGGTGCTGACCTGGGAAATCAGCCCTCGGACCGAGCAGGCGCCAACGGCGCTGATCGCTTTCAACTAGCCAAAACGGAAACGCCGCGCCCTCCTGGATTGGAAGGCGCGGCGCATTTTCGATCCCGTTGGTCGCGCGCCGCGAGGCGTGGCGGCGCGCGGGTCCGGAAGTCCGGCTTAGTTGACGGCGTCCTTCAGACCCTTGCCAGCCTTGAACTTGGGCTGGTTCGATGCCTTGATGGTCATCGGTTCGCCGGTGCGCGGGTTGCGGCCGGTCGAGGCCTTGCGCTTGGCGACCGAGAACGTGCCGAAGCCGACCAGGCGCACTTCGTCACCGCTCGACAGGGCCTTGGTGATGGCATCGAAAACACCTTCGACGGCGCTCGACGCATCGCTCTTGGAAAGGCCGCTGGAATCGGCAACTGCGCTGATCAGATCGTTCTTGTTCATTCGAGAAAACCCCCTTGTATTTATCGTCAGAAATTGTCGGCTGAATCGCCTCCGTTAGGGCCGGTGAATTGAGAGTTTTTTGGCCGCGCTGTCAAAGGCAAATTCGGCCAGAATCGGCGGTTTTTGGGGCCAGTGCGAACAATTTTAGGGTGAAGCGCACATTCACCATTCAATGCTGCACTGCACACCTGCGCAAAGGCCCTCCGCAACGGGTGCGAAGGGCCTCACGAGTCGCTGCATCGCAGCATATCTTATGTTAATGGGCGGTCGGCGACGGCGTGTTCTGCGCGTGGTCCGGCTGGCTCGCCAGATCGTCTGCTTCGGTCCACTCAATCGGCTCCGGCACGCTGCAAAGCGCGTGCTCAAGCACCTCATCGACATGGGCAACCGGCACGATCTCGAGGCCATCCTTCACATTTGCCGGAATGTCCGCGAGGTCTTTCACGTTCTCTTCCGGGATGAGGACCTTCTTGATCCCGCCGCGCAGCGCCGCGAGCAGCTTTTCCTTCAGCCCACCGATCGCCAGGACACGGCCGCGTAGAGTGACTTCGCCGGTCATGGCGACGTCGGCCCGGACGGCAACCCCCGACAGCGTCGACACGATCGAGGTGACCATGCCAACACCCGCGCTCGGGCCGTCCTTAGGGACCGCGCCTTCGGGCAGGTGGATATGGATGTTGCGGCGCTGGAACAGGCTCGGCTTGATCCCATAATGCGGTGCGCGCGCCTTCACGAAGCTGAAGGCTGCCGCGACGCTTTCGTTCATGACCTCGCCGAGCTTGCCGGTGGTCTTGATCTCGCCCTTGCCCGGCGTGGTCACGCTTTCGATGGTTAGCAGTTCGCCGCCCACTTCGGTCCAGGCGAGCCCGGTGACGGCGCCGACCTGCGGTTCCTCCTCGCTCATACCATGCTTGAACTTGCGCACACCGGCAAAGTCGCTGAGGTTTTCCGGCGTGATGGTCACGCTTTCGGTCTCGTTCTCGAGGATCTTGCGCAGGCTCTTGCGTGCGAGGCGCGCCAGCTCGCGCTCCAGCGTGCGAACGCCGGCTTCGCGCGTGTAGTAGCGGATAAGGTCGCGCAGGCCCTCTTCGGTCAGCTCGAACTCGCCATCCTTGAGGCCATGCTCCTTCACCTGCTTGGGCAACAGGTGGCGGGTCGCGATCTCGACCTTCTCGTCCTCGGTGTAGCCCTCGAGCCGGATGATCTCCATGCGGTCGAGCAGCGGCTGCGGCAGGTTCAGGCTGTTCGCCGTGGTGACGAACATGATGTCCGACAGATCGAGGTCGAGCTCCAGGTAGTGATCCTGGAACTTGTTGTTCTGTTCGGGGTCGAGCACTTCGAGCAGGGCCGAGGCCGGATCGCCGCGGAAATCCTGGCCGAGCTTGTCGATCTCGTCGAGCAGGAACAGCGGATTGCTCTTGCCGGCCTTCTTCAGGTTTGTGACGATCTTGCCCGGGAGCGAGCCGATGTAAGTGCGGCGATGACCGCGGATTTCGGCTTCGTCGCGCACGCCGCCAAGCGACTGCCGCACGAATTCGCGGCCCGTCGCCTTCGCAATCGACTTGCCCAGCGAGGTCTTGCCCACGCCCGGCGGGCCGACGAGGCACAGGATCGGCCCCTTCAGCTTGCGGGTGCGCGCCTGCACGGCGAGGTATTCGATAATCCGGTCCTTGACCTTTTCGAGGCCATAGTGGTCGGCATCGAGCACCTTCTGGGCTTCGCCGATGTCTTTCTTGACCTTGCTCTTCTTGCCCCAGGGCAGGCCCAGCAGCACATCGAGATAGTTGCGGATGACCGTAGCCTCGGCGCTCATCGGCTGCATCGCCTTGAGCTTCTTGAGCTCGGCTTCGGCCTTTTCGCGCGCTTCCTTCGACAGCTTGGTCTTGGCGATCTTCTCGGTCAGCTCGGCGATCTCGTTGCTGCCGTCATCGTCGCCGCCCAGCTCATTCTGGATCGCCTTCAACTGCTCGTTGAGGTAATATTCGCGCTGGGTCTTCTCCATCTGCCGCTTCACGCGGCCGCGGATACGGCGTTCCACCTGCAGCACCGACAGCTCGCCCTCCATGTAGGACATCACCATCTCGAGCCGCTTCAGGGGATCCTTCTCGACCAGCAGCGCCTGCTTGTCGGACACCTTGGCGTTGATGGATGCCGCGATCGTGTCGGCCAGTTCGCCGGCGTCGTCGATATCGGTCAGCTGATCGGCGGCTTCCTCGCCGAGCTTCTTGTTGAGCTTGGCGTATTCGCCGAACTGCTCGACCACCTGGCGCATCATCGCCAGCACTTCACTGCCGGATGCCGTCACCGCGTCATGCACCGCCACGGTTGCTTCGACGAAGTCACCGCGGGTCGAAAGCTTCTCGAGCACCGCGCGCGAGGTGCCCTGCACCAGCACGCGGACCGTGCCGTCAGGCAGCTTCAGGAGCTGCAGTACCTGCGCCACGACACCCACATCGTAGAGGTCGTCGCCTTCGGGGTCGTCGCAGCCCGGATCGAGCTGCGCGAGAAGGAAGATATCCTTGCTGCCTTCCATCGCTGCTTCGAGCGCGGCGACCGATTTGTCGCGGCCGACGAACAGCGGCACGACCATGCCGGGGAAAACCACGATGTCGCGCAGGGGAAGGAGGGGGTAATTCTCGGTCATATTCCAGTCCATTCAGGGGCCGCGCCTGGGGCCCGTTCGAAAGGAATATGGTGAGCGCCGTCCCACATCGCAACGCCGCACACGAAAGTCATGTGGATGACGCATCATTACAATCGTGATGACGCAAAACTAAGGTAAATACCCAAGGTAGCAGGAGAGAAGAAACTTTCGTTCCTTTTCTGGAGGTGGGCATTTGAAATCGCTGGTTTGCAAGGTGAAAGGCCACCGGGTCAATCGACGGCGTGTCTGGCACGACAAGTTCGATTTCCGCACCAACTGCGATCGCTGCAACGCGTCGCTCATACGCGACGAGGTGGAAGGCTGGCGCGAGTTCGACAACGACCGCGATCTGCTTGTGGATCGCATGGCGCACCCCAAGCACGCCTAAAGCGTCTTAAAATGTGATACTTACGGTCACTACGTCCTCATAGAGGCCGGGGGACAATCCCGTCGGAACGGTATCGATGCGACCGTAAGCTGTGACGCTTCCCGTGCCGAGGCCCCATGCAATACCCCAGGGCGCGTTGCCCCATCCCGATCCCCAAGGAAGGGTGCGCGCGGCGTTCCGATAGATTTCATATGGAATGTAGTCACCCGAGGCGTTGCGCATGCGACGCTGCGTTCCCGCAGCGTTGCTGCCGTAATCCATATCGATTCGAAACAAAGCGAGGCGCGTGCATTCGATCGCGATCTGCGTGCTGCTGTCGATCGGCCCCGTTCCCGCTCCGCCGCTTACATCGAACGCCATCTGCGACGTGAGGACCGTGCAGCCGTCAATAACTTCGACCGTCGGGCTAAGCCGGCCCTCGTTCTGTGCGTGCGCCTGCGGCGAAGACGCTGTGAACACCGCTCCTGCGAGCAAGATAGTGACAAATCGAAACAAGAAACGCAGACCCCGTGACCCGAAGTCTGCGTTCTAGAAGGACGCACCTAAATTGTGGTTAACGCGCCGCTAACCGCGAACCAGCTCTGTCAGAAGGTGATCATCACCGTCAGATTGTCGACATAGTAGCCTGTCGGCGTGGTCGGCGTGATGCCGCTCAGCGTGCCGTAAGCCTCAAAGTCTTCCGTGCCTCCGCCAACGATCACGCCATTGCGCGATTGGACCGGGATCAGCGCCCAGCGCTGCGTCCGGTTGGCGTTCCGGTATACCTCATAAGGCAAGTAGTCGCCGTTGGCGTTCTTGATACGACGCTGTTCTCCGACAGCGTTTTCACCCCAGTCGAGCTGGATCTTGAACACCGTCGTGGCGGCGCAGGAAACCGTCACTGTGCCTTCCGCATCAACCGTGGTCACGTTCTGGGTATCGAGGATACCAAATGCCAGATCGGTTGCGGAGACCGTGCATTCGCCATCCACCTGGGCACCCAGGGCAAGCCCCCCGCCGTTGCGGGCAGCCTGCGCCGGCGAACTGAAGCCGGCAAGCGCAACCGCGCCTGTCAGGCCAAGCCCCAAACTCCGGATAGTGGTGCGCATCGCGATACCTTCCTGTCCATTCGAACAGGCTAAGTAGCGGCATCTCTTTGAGAATTACCTAAGTCGTCGTTACCGATATATTAGGCATGTTTCTTCGTGACGATGCGCAAACGGCTTACATGCCCGGCAGTTTGAAGCCCGGCGGCAGGCCCACACCCTGCTGAATTTTCGCCATTTCTTCGGCCGACTTGCGATCGGCACGGTCGCGGGCATCGTTAAAAGCAGCGGTCACCAGGTCCTCGACCATCTGCTTCTCTTCGGGCTTCATCATGCTTTCATCGATGGTGACGCCAAGAATGCGGCCACGCGCGGTGGCGCGGACCTTTACCAGCCCGCCGCCGGCCGTGCCCTCGACTTCGATTTCGTCGAGCTTGGCCTGCGATTCGCTCATCTGCTTCTGGATCGTTTCGGCGGCCTGCTGGGCCTGCGCGAGCATCTCTTCCATATTCATGCTTTTCTACTCCAGGGTATGTCGCGGCGCTGGGGGGATCCGCCGCCTTCTTCAATCAGTTCGGCCTCGGGAAAGGTCTCGAACGCGGTTTTTACGAGTGGATGTTCCCGCATGGCGGCATCCGCCGCGGCGCGCTCCGCCTCGATCACTTCGACCAGCGAAGGAGCGCCCTTGCCGCCCGACACTTCCTCGACCGTCCAGCGCTTGCCGCTGTGGCGGTGGAGCGCTACGCGCAGCACCGGCGCAATATCGTCGGAGAATTTGGGGTCTCGGCCGTAGCGCAGCGTGCCGTCGGCAAGCTCGATGACACGGACCTGCAAGCGCATGATGCTGGCCTCCTGCATCAGGCCGGAGGCGTCGATGGCATCGACCAGACCCTGCCAGTCGAGCGAGGCCTGCGGGGCCGCTGCCGTTTCGCCCCCACCTGCCGGGGACGCGGGCGCCGGTCCGGCTTCGGCCAGCTTCTCGATCTTCTTCGCAAGCTTGCCCGGGTCCGGCATCTGCCCTGCGTGCAGCGTCCGCAGCAGCGCCATGCGCAAGGCGACCAGCGGATCGGGCGCAAGGCGGACTTCCTCGTGTCCTTTCAGAAGGAGCTGCCACAGCCGGTGCAATTGCCCCGCCGGAAGCCGCCCTGCCCATTCGCCGAGCTGCTCCCGCTCGTCCGGGCTCACGCCTTCGGGCTTGGCGCCCGACACCTGCGCCACGGTAATGCGGTGCGCGAGGTCCATCTGCGCCCGCATCAGCGCGAGCGGTTCGACACCGAGCGCATATTGCTCGTCGATCCCCGCGAGCAGCGCCTTGCCATCGCCTTCGAGGATATGACCGAACAGGCGCCGCTGGGCGCCCTTGTCGGCGAGACCCAGCATTTCGCGCAGGCGCGCAGCGGTAACCTTGCCTTCCGTGTCGAGGTCGGCATGCGCGATCGCCTGGTCGAGGATCGACAGCCCATCGCGCGCCGAGCCTTCGGCCGCGTTGGCGATGATGTGCAGCGCCTCGGGCTCGGCATCGACGCCTTCCTTGCGGCAGATCTCCGCAAAATGGGCTTCGAGCAGCTCAACCGGGATGCGGCGCAGGTCGAAACGCTGCGTGCGACTGAGCACGGTGACCGGGAGCTTCTCCACCTCGGTCGTCGCGAAGAGAAACTTCACATGCGCCGGCGGCTCTTCGAGCGTCTTGAGCAACGCGTTGAAGGCGTTGCGCGAGAGCATGTGGACCTCGTCGATGATGTAGATCTTGTAGCGCGCCGAAACGGCAGCGTAGCGCACCGCTTCGATGATCTCGCGCACGTCGTCGACGCCGGTGTGGCTGGCGGCGTCCATTTCGATCACGTCGATGTGGCGGCCTTCGGCAATCGCCTGGCACGGCTCGCACACGCCGCAGGGGCTGATTGTCGGCCCGCCGTTTCCGTCCGGCCCGATGCAGTTGAGCGCCTTGGCAATGAGGCGCGCGGTCGAGGTCTTCCCGACCCCGCGAACCCCCGTCATGAGGAAGGCATGCGCCAGCCGGTCGCGCGCAATTGCGTTGGCCAGCGTGCGCACCATCGCCTCCTGCCCGATCAGCTCGGCAAAGGTCTGCGGACGGTACTTGCGGGCAAGGACGCGGTAGGGCTGCGACGGTTCAGCAGCAGGCGCAGGTGCCGATTGCGCTGGCGCAGACGGCGCCGGTTCGGGTGCGGCTTCGGCGGTCGGCTCGGGCGCAGGTGACGGTGCGCCGCCGAACATCGATTCCTGTCCGGCTTCCTCCAGTTCCGCCGCGCTGGGCGCATCGGCCTTTTCGGCCTCGTCTTCCCAGGGAAGCGCGTCAGGATTGTCCGGTGAATCAGCCATGCCCCACTAGGTAGGCACTGGCGCGGCAAAAGTCATGCCGCCGCGATCACGAATTGTGGGTGAAAGAGGAGCCGGCCGACCCGCCGCAATCCACCTGGGCTGCTTCCTTCCGGACCTGACCCGGTGAGCGAACGCAAACGTCCGACCGACTCCCGAGGCGCCATATGGCGACGGGAGCGATAAAAATCAATTACCGAAAATTGTCGGCGTAGGCCTGCAGCTTGAGACCCTTGGGCGGCGTCGCGTGGACGCGGGCGGTGATGCCATATTTCTCGGCATAGGCTTTCGCTTCGTCCTTGCTCGGGAAGGTGAGCGAGACCTGCGCCTGCGTGTCCCCGCTGCCGGTCCAGCCCATCAGGGGATCGGCGCGGCGCGCTTCGGACTGTTCGAATTCGAGCACCCACTCGTCGGTGCGGGCCTTGCCCGATTGCATCGCGCTTTGCGGTCGCTGGTAAATTCGTGCTGCCATAATGGGCGCCCCTTAATTCAGCCGCCGGATTTTGAAAAGGCGTTCTTCGTCTTCAAACTGGGCTTTTCGGCCCATGGTTCCTCGGGCCAGCGGTGCTTGGGATAGCGGCCCTTCATGTCCCTGCGCACATCCTCCCAGCTGCCGCGCCAGAAACCGGGCAGGTCGCGGGTCGACTGGATCGGACGACCGGCAGGGCTGGTGAGCTTGAGCAGCAGCGGCGTATTTCCGACCATGGGATGGCGTTCGAGACCGAAGAGCGCCTGCACCCGCACCTCGACGCTGGGAGCATCATCGCCCGTGTAGTCGATCCGGTGCGTGGTGCCCGCCGGAGAGGTGAATTCGCGCGGAGCCAGCCGGTCGAGCGCCTGGCGGCTGTCCCAGTCCATTTGCCCGAGCAGGGCGTCGACCAGCCTGCCTTTCGGGACGGCAAGATCGCGTCGACTCTCGAGCAGCGGCGCCAGCCAAACCGGTGCCGTGGCGGCCAGTCCTTCGATACCCAGAGC
The DNA here is from genome assembly GCF_019448255.1 of Qipengyuania flava. Classification (NCBI taxonomy): domain Bacteria; kingdom Pseudomonadati; phylum Pseudomonadota; class Alphaproteobacteria; order Sphingomonadales; family Erythrobacteraceae; genus Qipengyuania; species Qipengyuania flava. Next base: position 1,278,239 of record NZ_CP080410.1, on the reverse strand, counting down.
CTCGATCCCGGCGTAACGACCACGTGCAAGCAGTTCTGTCGGAAGGATCTTTGCCGGGTTTTCCAGAGCCTTTTCCACAAGCATGTCCACAAGCGCCTGTGGGTCGGGAGACGGATCGGAACCCCGCGCCAGCGTGATCGCGCCGAGCCTGCGCTCGAGCAGGGCCTCGACCCGTTCGCCGGTCCAGCGCAGCACCGAACGTTTCTCTATGCGCTCGCCAAGCCACTGGACGAGATCAGCCTCCTCAAGCGCCACAGCCGAGGTGATCCGCGCACCCTTTGCCTGGCCCTGCGCATCGCCGACAACGAGGAACTCGGCGCGCGCCAGGGGTGAAGCCGGATCGAGGACAAAGCCCCGACCGCCTGCGGTGATCCAGTTCTCCCCGCTTGCGTCACGACGCTTGGCAACGAATTCGGGGCGCCCGGCGGCGAGCATCACGCCAGCAGGCGGCGGGTTTCCACCGCGCGCGTGTTCCACAAGCTGCTGCGCCCGCTTGGCCCAACGCGCTGCCAGCATCCGGCTTGCTTCGGCGCGCGGGCTGCGGTCTGTGTTCCAGCGCTGGAGACGCGCCTCGATATCCTCACCGCGGCCGCCAAGTCCGCGCTCTTGCAGCAGGAGGGCCAGCCGCGCTGCCGTCTCGGCCGCACCGTGCTCCGCCCCGAACAGGACGGTCGCGGCGCCCTGCGGGTCGAGCGGCAGAGCGGCAAGTTTGCGCCCGCGTTCGGTGATGCGGAACTCCGTGTCGAGCGCGCCAAGGGCAATGAGCGTCTCTCGCGCAGCCGAAAGCGAGGCGTCGGGTGGCGGGTCCAGCCAGGCGAGCGCCTGCGGATCGCCGCTGCCCCATTCGGCGAGCGCCAAAACCAGTGGCGCCAGATCGGCCGTGAGCATCTCCGGCGGATCGTAGGCCTGGCGCCCGGCGTGCCCCGCCTCTTCCCAGAGCCTGTAGGCGACGCCCGGCCCTTGCCGCGCGGCGCGCCCCGCGCGCTGTGCGGCGGCGGCCTGGCTGGCGCGGTGCGTCACGAGATGGGTGGTCCCGGCAGCCCGATCGAATTCCGCCCTTCGGGAAAGACCCGCATCGACCACTACCGAAACGCCGTCGAGCGTGAGCGAGGTTTCCGCAATGGCTGTCGCCAGCACGATCCGTCGCCGCCCATCGGGATCGCGGCGAATGGCTGCGCGCTGGCCGGCGGGATCGACCTGTCCGTGAAGCGGCAGGACGAGAGCCGAGGGCAAGCGCGTCTCCAGCCGCTCGCGCGTGCGCTCGATCTCGCGCACGCCAGGCAGGAAAGCGAGTATGTCTCCTTCCTCCTCGCGCCATGCGGTGCCGATGGCCTGTGCCATGGCATCTTCGGTCTGGAGCTGCGGAGAGGAACCGAGCCATGCGATCCGCAAGGGATGGGCGCGCCCCTCGCTTTCGATGACCGGCGTGCCCTCGCCCACGAGGCGTGCGAAGCGCGCTCCGTCGATCGTCGCCGACATGACCAGCACGCGCAGGTCCTCGCGCAGCACGCCGCGGCTTTCCAGGGCAAGCGCGAGCCCGAGATCGCTGTCCAGATGCCGTTCGTGCGCCTCGTCGAACAGCACGGCCGAAATCCCTTCGAGCTCGGGATCGGCAAGGATCGTGTTGACGAAGATCGCTTCGGTCACGACCAGTACGCGCGTTTTCGACGAGCGCTTGGAATCGAGCCGGGTGAGATAGCCGATCGTCTCGCCGGGCTTTTCGCCCAGCATTTGCGCCATGCGTTCGGCTGCCGCGCGAGCAGCGACCCTGCGCGGCGAGGTCAGGATGATGGTGCCCGTGCACCATTCCTCGCCCAGGAGCGCTGGCGCAACAGCCGTAGTCTTGCCCGCGCCCGGAGGCGCAACGAGGACCGCGCCGGTGCTATCCCGAAGCGCCGCGACAAGGTCGGGCAAGACGGAGTGGATCGGAAGGTCGGGCACGCCTTTGGGCCCCCGCGCGGATCAGTATCCGCGCGCCACGGCAAACAGCGCCGCCTGCGTCATCGCCTGGCGCGCCGCGCTGTCCGGGAAGATCGAGAGCGCATCGATAGCCCGCTGAGCGAAATGCCGCGCACGGGCCTTGGTGTCGGCCACGGCGTTGTGCTCGTCGATCAGCGCAATGGCTTCCTCGAGGTCGGAATCCTCCGTCCGATAGCCGCTGATGGCCGCTTTCCAGAACGCGCGTTCGTCTTCGTCACCGCGCGCATAGGCGAGGATTACCGGCAGGGTCATCTTGCCCTCGCGGAAATCATCGCCGCGATCCTTGCCCATGGCGGCTGCGTTGGAATCGTAGTCGAGCGCATCGTCGACAAGTTGGAAGGCGACGCCAAGGTTGCGGCCGTATTCGTCCAGCGCGCGCTCCTGCTCCTCGCCGCATTCGGCTACAACGGCGGCGATCCGGCTGGCCGCTGCAAATAGCGCGGCGGTCTTTGCGCGGATGATGTGGAGGTAGCGCTCCTCGCTCGTGTCGATCTTGCGCTGGGCGGTCAGCTGGTCGACCTCGCCCTCCGCAATAATTGCGCTGGCGCCCGAAAGTATCTTGAGGACCTTGAGGCTGCCATCTTCGGTCATCAGCTCAAAGCTGCGGCTGAAGAGGAAATCGCCGACCAGCACGGTCGCCGGGTTGCCGTAAATGATGTTTGCTGCCGCCTTGCCGCGCCTCAAGTCGCTGCCGTCGACCACATCGTCGTGCAGCAGGGTGGCGGTGTGGATGAACTCCACAGCCGCGGCCAGCTTGTGGTGGCGGGTGCCCGAATAGCCGACCAGCTCCGCCCCGGCGAGCGTGAGCATCGGGCGCAGGCGTTTGCCCCCACCCGAGATCAGGTGACCGGCCAGCGCCGGGATAAGCGGCACTTCGCTCTGCATCCGGTCGAGGATGACCTGGTTGACCTGGTTCATGCCCGATGCCGTGAGAGCCAGCATGGGTTCGATCGAGCCTTCCGGCTCCTTGCGCTTCAGAGGTATTACGTCGGCAGACATTTCGGCTTGGCCATGGTCTTCCCAAGCTTTCTTGGCAAGACGGGATTTCGTGATAGCGTGAGCCCTATGACCGCATCGCAACAGCCCGATCCCGTCCTCGCCGGCTTCCGCAAGAGCATCGACAACATCGATGCTGCGCTGATCCACATGCTGGCCGAACGCTTCCGCATTACGCAGGCCGTGGGCGAGTATAAGGCCAAGGTCACCCTGCCCCCGGCCGATCCGGCCCGTGAGCAGGCCCAGATCGCGAGGCTTCGTCAGCTTGCGGTCGAGAGCGAGCTCGATCCCGAGTTCAGCGAGAAATTCCTGCGCTTCATCATCGATGAAGTCATCCGCCACCACGAACAGGCGGCAGCGCGCTAAACGCTAGTCGAGTTCGACGTCGTCCGCCGCGCGCAGCCAGCGCGCACCGCCCGGCTCGTCATCCAGCAATTCGCTTTCGGCGGCCGCGTTTTGCAGCGCCGCGACATCGTCGGGCATGCAATTGCCCTCCACCATGGTCATGCCCTCGAAGGGATCCTTGGTCACCGCATCATCCATCGACTGGGTTTCGCCCTCCTTGTCGGTCGGGCCGCACACCATGAGCCAGGTCGAAATCGCGGTAATGTATCCGGCTGCATCGGTCTCGGTAGGCCGCAGGGCGAGGTAGAGGTAATTCGGAGCGGCCGGGTTGAGCTGGCGCATCTCGTCCGGCATCGACACCTGCACCACGGTGGGGTCGCCATCGCCCAGCACAACACTGATGCTGCGCCAGGACTTGTCCTTTTCCTCGTAGGTAAAGAACTTGCCATCAGCCGTCACGATCGCCGGATCAGCGCATTCGGGCCAGGTTTCGGGCGAGGTTGCCGCGTCGTATTCGCAATCGGCCTTCGTCGCATCGACCCAGATTCCCGGTTTCATCATCGGCGAATCGGGCCCGCGGGTGAGCATCGGCTCGTTCGAGACGACCATATTGCAGGCCGACAGCATGGTTGCCCCAAGAGCCGCGATCAGTGTGTGGGATGTCCTCATTGCGCGCTCCTCGGCAGCGTCAGTTTCACCAGCAGGCCGCCCAGATCCTCGCTCGTGTCGAGCGCGACGGTGCCGCCGTAAATCTCGGCCACATCGCGCACGATGGCAAGTCCCAGGCCGGTGCCAGGCTTGCCGGTGTCGAGACGCGCGCCGCGATCGAAGATGCGCGTGCGCTCGCCCTCGGGAATTCCCATGCCGTCATCCTCGATCCAGATGACGCAGTCCTTGGCATCGCGCTCTGCATCGATGGTTACGAACACGCTGCCTCCGCCATACTTGGCCGCGTTCTCGATCAGGTTGCCCAGGATCTCGTCGAGATCCTGCCGCTCGATCGACACCACTGCGGCGCGGTTCCCGTCGAGATCGAAGCGCGTGCGCTCGTAGATGCGGGTGACCGCGCGCAGCACGCTTTCCGCGCTCGGCCAGACCTCGGCCCGTGAATGGCCGGACGCACGGCGCCCCACTGCGCGGGCGCGCGCCAGGTGGTGCTCGACATGGCGTTGCATCGTCTTGGTTTCGCGGCAGACCAGATCGGCCAACTTGGGATCCTGAGCCGTGGCCGCGTTGGTGAGGACGGTCAGCGGTGTCTTGAGCGCATGGGCAAGATTGCCGGCATGGGTGCGCGCCTCTTCCGCCTGCTGCTCGGTATGCGCGAGCAGCGCGTTGATCTCTTCGACCAGCGGTTCGACTTCCAGCGGCAGCGGTTCCTCGATCCGGTTCGCCCCTTCGCTGCGCATGGACTGGATTGCCGCACGCACTCGGCGCAGCGGCGAAAGGCCATACCAGCTCTGCAGCATGGCCATGGCCATCAGGCCTATGCCGAGGACCGCAAAACTCCAGAATAGGATCGAACGGATACGCGCGATCTGGAAATCGAGCTCCCCGCGCGCCGAGGCGACGGTGAAGGTCCAGCGCGTGTCGCTATCGGGGAGGATAACGGTGCGCTCCACGATCCGCAGCGGTTCGCTTCGGAACTGGTTGGAATCGTAGAAATGCGGGTCATTGTCGATGTGATCGCCCTGCACCTGCAGGCTGCGATCCCACAGGCTTCGGCTCGGGAAGGGTTCATGGCCCTGCCCCGTGATCTGCCAGTACACCCCGCTGTTGGGCTCGAGGAATCGCTGGTCGCCGAGTGAGCGGTAGAGCCGCACTTCGCCGTCCATATCGATTTCGGCTGAAGCGATCAGCGCGGTCTGGACGTATTCCAGCTGCTCATCAAAATTGTCCTCGACCAGCCGCACCAGCGTGCGGTCGAGCGCAAAGCCGCCGGCGAGCAGAAGGACACCGATCCACAGCGCCGCGATCGCCATCATGCGGCGAGCGAGGCTGCGCTTGGGAGGCGCGGTGGGCGCGGTTACCGGATCGCCGGCAGGCGCAGCGGCTTCGGGGACATCCCCGACCGCCGGCGCCTCACCGGATGTGTCGTCAGGCGCGCGGCTGGTCGGCGGGGTCGTCGAGGCTGTACCCAAGTCCACGGATCGTCGTGATCACTTCAGCACCCAGCTTCTTGCGGATGCGCGTAACAAAGACCTCGATCGTATTGGAATCGCGGTCGAAATCCTGATCGTAGATATGCTCGATCAGTTCGGTGCGGCTGACCACCTTGCCCTTGTGGTGCATGAGGTAGCTCAGCAGCTTGTATTCCTGCGCGGTCAGCTTGACCGGCTCGCCCTTCAGCGTGACGCGGCCCGAACGTGTGTCGAGACGCACGTCGCCAGCCGTCAGCTCGCTCGAGGTGTTGCCGGATGCACGGCGGATGAGCGCGCGCAGGCGGGCGATGAGTTCTTCGGTCTGGAAGGGTTTGGCGAGATAATCGTCCGCGCCGGCATCGAGCCCGGCGACCTTGTCCGACCAGCTGTCGCGCGCGGTCAGCACGAGGACGGGGAACTTGCGCCCCTCCTTGCGCCACATGCCGAGCACGGTCAGGCCGTCGATCTCGGGCAGGCCGAGGTCGAGGATGACCGCGTCGTAATCCTCGGTGCTGCCGAGAAAGTGGCCGTCCTCGCCATCGGTGGACAGGTCCACCGCATAGCCGTTCTGTTCCAACGTCGATTTAAGCTGCTGGCCGAGCGTGGGCTCGTCCTCGACGATCAGGATCCTCATGAATGTCCGTCCTTGAATTGTGTGTGACGCGTTTCGTTCATGTAGATGAACGCGTCAACCTGAACGGGGTTTCTACGCCCCGCCTCAACGGCTGCGGCGCAGGATCTTGCCCGTGCGAGCATCGACATCGACATACATCACGCGGCCATCCTTGATGAACTTCAGGCGGTAGGCCATCGCGGTCGAATCGTAAGCCGGGCCGAGGTATTCCGCCCCGCGCATGCTCGGCAGGACGCGGGCCTCGATATCGCGCAGCTGCAGGATGTTGCCCGCGCTCATCTCGCGCCGCGCTTCGCCCTGTTCGGAGCGACGCTGGGCAAAGCCGGGCTCGGCCATGATTGGACCGGCGACCAGCCCGAGGGCGAGTAGAGAGGCAAAGAGGCGTTTCATAGTGCGTACGTGCCTAGCCGCGGGGCATTGAACAAGATGTGAATGTTCGCAATGCCCCGCGTTCAGCCTAGCGGGTCATCTCGAAGGTGAGAGCGATCCCGACGCCCGTTGCCACGACACCGGGAGCAACCGGGGGCGGAGGAGGAGGCGCAGCCGTGCGCACGGCCGAGGCCATCATCACCTCGTTTTGCGGCATTGGCCCACTCGTGCCGCGGATCGCTTCCGACACCTGCAGCAGGCGCACGCCGGTATAGCCGGAGAGCCGGGCGTATTCCTCGGCCTGCTCGCGCCCGCGTTCGAGCGCGTTGCGCCGGGCGACCGCCTTGGCCTCGGTGTCGTCCGAGATCGAGAAATAGGGTCCGTTTATATTGGTCGCGCCCGCCCCGACCATGGCATCCAGCACCTCGCCTACCTTGTCGATCTGGCGCAGCTTCACGGTCAGCTGGTTGCTGGCCTGGTAGCCTGTGAAGCGCGGGGTCTGACCGCTGCGATAATCATATTGCGGGTTGAGGTTGATGCGCGCGGTCTGGATATCGCGCTCGGCCACACCGAGTGCGCGGATCAGGGCGATCAGGCGCTCCGTCTCCGCAGAATTGCGGCGCAAGGCTTCCACCGCTGTGGGTGCGGTGGTCTGAACCCCGGTGGAGACGGTTGCCATGTCGGGCTCCACCTCGATCTGTTCGTAGACCGACAGTTCGATGACCGGGTTCTGCGCCGCGATCTGGACCTCGGCCGCCTGCGCCACAGGGGTCACGAGCGCGGCTGCAGCCAGCAGGGGAATTGCGTAACGGATCATGGGCTTGCTCCTCAAATCTCACGGGCCTTGTCGGCTCCCCTGCTTTACGCCTTGCTGAACGGACATGTTCCCGCTTGCCCTGTGCGCCCGCTTGCCGCTAGCCCTCGTGCCCTGACAGGGGGGAATGCATGAAAGCCTGGAAACTCGCACTCGCCGCGCTTGCCGCAATGGGCGCGCAGCCGCTTGCCGCTGCGATGGAGCGCGTGCCGGATCGCGCCGCCGGCGAAGGCGAAGGGCCGTTCGGCAAGCTGATCATTCGCGGCGCTACCGTAGTCGAGGGCACCGGAGCCCCGCCCGCAGGCCCGATCGATATCGTGGTCGAAGGCAACCGGATCACCGCGCTTTACCCCGGTGCGGCCCCGGCGAACGAAATCCAGTCCGCCCAGCGCGTCGTCGATGCGAGCGGGATGTATGTCCTGCCCGGTTTCGTCGACACGCACGGCCACAACGGCGATCCGTCCAAGGCGCCGCAGCCCTCCTACGGCTACAAGCTCTGGCTCGCCCATGGCGTTACCACCGTGCGCGGCGTGAGCTTCTATTTCGGCCCGGGCACGCCCGACATCTCTGACATGCGGCGCAGCGCGGCCAACACTATCGTAGCGCCGCGCCTCATCCCCTACGCCGTCTTCGGCGACAAATGGGGCGGCGGCACGCCCGACACCCCGGCACGGGCGCGCGAATGGGTCCGCTGGGCGAAGGCTCAGGGCTATTGGGGGATCAAGTTCTTCAACTCGGCCACGCCCGATGTGCTCACCGCCGCATTAGATGAAGCGGAAAAGCAGCAGATGGGCACGGTTGCCCACCTCGCGCAGACCGGCGTTGCAGAAGTCAACGCGAGCAAGGCGGTGAACAGCGGCCTTGACGGTATCACCCACTTCTACGGCCATTTCGAGAGCCTGCTGAAGGATGGGCTCCCCTACTACCCCGAAGACTACAATTACTTCGACGAGCAATCGCGTTTCGGCTGGGTCGCGCGGCTTGCCCCGCAGGCGGTCGAGCCGGGCAGCGAAAAGTGGGAAGCCTATGTCGACCAGCTGATCGAAAGCGGCGTCACGCTCAGCCCGACCTTCAACATCTATTCCGCCAGCCGCGACGTAATGGCCGCCCGCACCCGCGACTGGCACGCGACATATTCGCTGCCCTCGCTGATGGATTTCTACGCGCCGAGCGCGACCAATCACGGCAGCTACTACAAGGACTGGACGAGCGAGGACGAGACCGCCTGGCGCAATTTCTACGCCAAGTGGTTCAAGCTTACGAAGGACTTCCACGATCGGGGCGGGCGTGTCACCGCCGGGTCTGATCCGGGCTACATCTACCAGACCTGGGGCTTCGCCTATATCGGCGAGCTCGAGATGCTGCGCGAAGCGGGCCTCGCCCCGCTCGCCGTGATCCGCGCCGCGACCATCGACGGCGCACGCGAAATCTACGATCCGCGCGGGGTCGAACCGCCCATGGGCCGCATTGCGGTCGGCCAGCTCGCCGACCTCGTGGTGGTGCCCGAGAACCCGCTGGCGAACCTCAAAGTGCTCTATGGTACCGGCCACACGCGCCTCAACTACCAGACCGGCGCGATCGAGCAGGTCGGCGGGGTGCGCTGGACCATCAAGGACGGCGTGGTTTACGACGCGCCGGCGCTCCTCGCGGACGTCGCGCGCATGGTCGAGCAGCAGCGCGCCGCGCGCTAGGCGCTTGCAGCCGGGGCCGCGCGCGACTACCTCGCGCGGCCTATGGCACAGCCTCCTATCCTCAGCCTCGAAGGCATGGCCCTGCAGCAGGGCGGCAAGTGGCTGTTCGGCGGCCCGGACAACGATCCGCTCGACCTGCATATCGGCCCGCGCGACCGGATCGCGCTGATCGGCCGCAACGGCGTGGGCAAGACCACGCTGTTCCGTATGATCGACGGGCGGATCGAAACCGATGCCGGCACGCGCAAGACCAAGCCGGCCATGCGCATCGTGCTGCTCGAACAGGACCCGGACCTCACCGGATACGCCACGCTGATGGACTGGGCGCTCGACGGCGAGCACGCGCCGCAGGAGCACGAGGTCGAGGCCATTGCCGGCCAGCTCGGCATCGACATGAGCCGCGAGACCAAGGGCGCCAGCGGTGGCGAAAAGCGCCGCGCGGCCATCGCCCGCGCGCTGGCGCAGGACCCCGACCTGCTGCTGATGGACGAGCCGACCAACCACCTCGACCTCGGCGCGATCGACTGGCTCGAGGGCTGGCTCGAACGCTACCGCGGCGCCTTCGTGGTCATCAGCCACGACCGGACATTCCTGAAGCGCCTGACCCGCACGACGCTGTGGCTCGACCGCGGCAATCTGCGCCGCAAGGAAGTCGGTTTCGGCGGCTATGAAGCGTGGGAAGAACAGGTCTATGCCGAGGAAGCACGCGCGGCGGAAAAGCTCGACGCGAAACTGAAGCTGGAAGCGCACTGGCTCGAACGCGGCGTGACTGCACGGCGCAAGCGCAATCAGGGGCGGCTCGAAAAGCTGTGGCAGATGCGCGCCCAGCGCGCCTCGATGATTTCGGCGGGCGGAACGGCCAAGCTCAAGCTGGCGACCGAGGAGGACTTCAAGTCGAAGTCGGTCATCGTCGCGCAGGACATCACCAAGTCCTATGGCGACCGCACGATCATCAAGCCCTTCTCCCTGCGCATCCAGCGAGGCGATCGGATCGGTATCGTGGGCGCCAATGGTGCGGGCAAGACGACACTGCTCAAGATGCTCACCGGCGAGCTCGAGCCCGACAGCGGCACGGTGGATATCGCCAAGACGCTGACCGGCGTGATGATCGACCAGCAGCGCCAGCTCCTGACCGCCGACAAGACGGTGCGCCAGGTGCTGGCCGAAGGCGGCGACTGGCTCGACGTGCGCGGCAACCGCAAGCATGTGCAGGCCTATCTCAAGGACTTCCTGTTCGACCCGAAGATCGTCGACATGAAGGTCGCGGTGCTTTCGGGCGGTGAACGCTCGCGCCTGCTGCTCGCGCGCGAGTTTGCCAAGGCTTCCAATCTCCTCGTGCTGGACGAGCCGACCAACGACCTAGACCTCGAGACGCTCGACCTGCTGCAGGAGGTCATCGCCGACTACGAAGGTACCGTGCTGATCGTCAGCCACGACCGCGACTTCCTCGACCGGACGGTGACCATCACGCTCGGCCTCGACGGCACGGGCAAGGTCGATGTGGTCGCCGGCGGCTACGAAGACTGGGAGGCCAAGCGCCAGAAGCCGATCGAAGGCAAGGCGAAGGCCGGCAAGGCCGAGGGCAAACCCGCC